>PXBH01000184.1 GCA_003565555.1 Cryomorphaceae bacterium
ACGGTTCGCGCATTTGCGGAAGCGGATAACATCCTCTACGTGGGCGGTTCTTTCGGCTCGGCGGGCGGTGAAGACCGCAACCGCGTGGCGGCTGTTGATCTCACGGACGGCTCCGTAACGGATTTCAACCCCTCGGCATCGAGCACCGTGTACACCCTGCTTCCGGCGGGCAACCTCCTCTACATAGGCGGAAATTTCTCGAGCATAGGCGGGGAGTCCAGAGGAAGGCTCGCAGCAGTCAACCGAACGGACGGCACCCCCACCTCATTCAATCCCGATTTCAATTCCACGGTGTTCGATATTGCGATCGATCAAAACTACCTTTTCGCGGCGGGGAGCATGACCGACATGGGCGGCACGTCCGTATCGCGGCTGGTGCTGATCGACCGAGGCACGGGCGAGCACATTTTCGACTTTGCACCCGGGTTTTCCTCCACGGTGAATGCGGTGGATTATTCGGAAGAAACCCTTTTCGCCGGAGGCGCATACACGCGCATCGGGGGCAATTATGCCCAGCGCTACCTCTCGCGTTTTCACATCCCGCCTCCCGGCAGCGTCATTTTTGAGGCAGACCTCACCTCGCTTACCGATTTCAGCGGCTTCGACATCGACTGCTTCGGGCAAAATACCGGCGAGGTGGAAATCTCCGTGAGCGGAGGTACCGCGCCTTACAGCTATACCCTTACAGGGGGCTCCGTGGTCCGCAACGGCACCATTGACTCCCCGGAAGATACAGCCGCCGAAGCAGGCCTTTCCGCCGGTAATTACACCCTCAACGTGACCGATGCCGCCGAGGGCACCGCCAATACGAGCATCAACCTCTCCCAGCCCGCGAATTTTACGGCAAACGTATCCACAGACAATCCCGTGGAAACCGAAGGCGGCGCTGAAGGGGTATTCTCCGTGGTCCTCTCGGGAGGCGCGGCACCCTTCGAATACACCTACACCCAAAGCGGCGCCGAGCCTGTAGAAGGCACAATCGAAGACGGAGGCGCGCCCTTCCTGATTGAAGGACTCTCTGCGGGCTCCTACGTGTTCTCCTTCACCGATGCCAACGGATGTACGGCTTCCGCCACGCAGAACCTTCCGGATTATGTCCCGATGACCCTGCAGTTTACCGTATTTGCGCAAATCTCCTGCAGCGGCGATGAAAACGGCCGCTTGCGCATCCGTCCCTTCAACGGTGTGCCGCCCTACAGCTTCGTACTCGAAAGTGACGATCCCGAATTTGAACGCACGGGCACCATCAATTCAAGCGGAAGTACCTCCACGCAGAACAACCTGCCCCCCGGTACTTACACCGTAACCGTGACCGACCAAACGGGCGCGGAAATCAGCGGCGACCCGCTCACGCTGAACGATCCTCCCGAACTTTTTGCGGAAGCGGAAGTCACCGCCGATGTGACCCAACCCGGCGCCGATGACGGCGTGATCCAACTCACCGTCACGGGAGGTGTGCCCAACTACAGCTACAGCATCATCCGCAACGGATCCTGGGCGGGATCGGGCAACAGCGAAGACGGAAATGTGACCCGCACGGGACTGCAACCGGGCGAATACGTTTTCAACATCACCGACGGGGTGAGCTGCCAAATATCGACCGACCCCGTCACCGTGCTCGAGCTGAATCCCTGCGAGGACTTCGGTCCGGACTACGTCTTTGACGAATGCGGGGAATGCATTCAGGGCGGTGACTCGAATCCCCTGTGGAATGCCTCGTGCACGGACTGCAACGGCGAAATCAACGGGACAGCTTTCATCGACGAATGCGGAATCTGTGCGGGCGGCAACACGGGAATCATCCCCGACGAAACCTGCGCCGACTGCGCGGGTGTGCCGAACGGTGATGCCGAAATCGACGAATGCGGAGAATGCATCGCGGGCGGACCGGCCTCGGGAGCTTGGAATGCTTCCTGCTCCGACTGCGCGGGTGAAGTAAACGGAACAGCTTTCTTCGACCCTTGCGGAAACTGCGTGGGCGGAAGTACGGGCCTCGAAGCCTGTGAAGGCGAGTCGACCCTGACCTGCACAGATGACCAAACGGTCGATGCATGCAACTACATCCACGAAGGCGCGGACTGGGATCCGATCCTCGATGACGGCTGCAATACCTCCGTGATCACCTCTACATTCGACAACGGTGCAGAAGGCTGGACCTTCAATGTGCCGGGCGACCCGAGTGCGAGCATTACCTGGCTGGAAGAAGGCGGAAACCCCGGCGGGCACATCCGCTTCAACGAACCCGGGCAGGGCACGGGCGACTGGTTTGATGCCCCGGACGAATATTTGGGTGACAAATCCGCCTACTACGGCGGCACGTTCAATTTCGACCTGAAAATCAGCGGGACGGTGAGCAGCAGTTCCGTGAACCACGTGCGTTTTATCGGCGGGGGACTCACCATCCACGCCACTATTTCGCCCAATCCCGGCACAGACTGGCAATCGTACAGCGTGCCGATCGAAGCGGGCAGCTGGCGCATCGGTACCGGCAGCACCCAAGCGAGTGCCGAACAAATCCAAACCGTACTCGCCGACCTGACCAAGGTGAACATCTGGGCCGATTGGATCATCGGCAGCGAACTGGTTTACCTCGATAATGCGGAAATGACGCCGGGCCTCCCCACATACACCCTGACCGGGGCCACGGAAGGCACGGGTACCACCCTCGACGGTGCCGCGTTCAATTCCGGGATCACCGAGGTGACCTGGTCTTACACGGACGGTTGCGGAAATCAGCCTTCCTGCAGCTTTACGGTTACCCTGTCCGCCCTTGAAGCGGCCGTGACCGGGGATGCGGGCCCCGTATGCCCCGAGGATGTCGTGACCCTCACGGCGACAAGCGATGCCGAAGGCGCAACCTTCGAATGGAGCACCGGCGATACCGGCGAAACCCTTCAGGCCGGCCCCGGCACTTACACCGTGACGGTAACCGATGCGGAGGGATGTTCGGGAATTTCCCAACCCTTTGAAGTGGCTTCCAATCCGATCGACGACTGCGGCGTGTGCTATGACTCCGAAGACGACCCGAACTGGAACACCACCTGCCTCGACTGCGCGGGAGAAGTAAACGGTACCGCTACGATCGACGCGTGCGGATTCTGCACCGGCGGCAGCACCGGTCTTCCGCCGAATACCGATTGCTTTGACTGCCTCGGGGTACCCGACGGACCGGCGCTCCCGGGAACTCCCTGCACCTCGGCGGGCAATGAGGGCACCTGGAACTTCGACTGCGAATGCGAAGTACCCCTCCCCGATCTCGCCGTGCAAAATGTGGCCTCTGACACCACCTTCTACGGATCCGGCAGCCAAGCCGAAGTGTCCTGGACGGTGGCCAATATCGGCGAAGGCGCTTCACCGGTGATGTGGAACGAGCGCATCTTCGTTGAATCTGCCGAGGGCGCCAACCGCACCTTGCTCTCACAGACAAATTTCTCCCTTCCGGAAAATCTGCCCGCGGGCGAAAACATTGCGCGCAGCCGCACCGTGACCCTGCCCTCACCGCTCATCATCGGCGATCAGGGAAGGTTTGTGGTCCGCATCGTTCCGGGATCGGGCATTACCGAAGTGCCCGGCGGAACCGAGAACAATACCGCATTGCAGGCAGAGGTCTGGGATGTGGAAAGGATTTTGAAAATCAACGCTCCGGGCAGCATCACCGAAGGCAATTCGGTGAATGTGAATGTATCGCGTTCGGGGTCCGTTTCCGCGCCGCTTACAGTGAGCCTGAGCATTACCGAACCGGAGCGGTTTACCCTGCCGGAAACGGTGACAATATTTGCCGGACAGGCCACGCGAAATTTCACACTCACCGCGGTAAACAACAGTGTACTCGAGCCGCCGACGGAAGTGACCCTCACCGCCGATGCCGACAGCTTTGATCCGGCGGAGCGCGCGCTTACCCTCTTCGACAATGAAAGTCCGAAGCTCTCCGTTTCCGG
The DNA here is from genome assembly GCA_003565555.1 of Cryomorphaceae bacterium. GTDB lineage: Bacteria > Bacteroidota > Bacteroidia > Flavobacteriales_D > Cryomorphaceae > T3Sed10-241. The sequence continues at coordinate 3,939 of PXBH01000184.1, forward strand.
CCTTCCGGAAACGGCCGCTCAAGGCGATACCGTCACCTTCACAGTGGCCACAAACCTGGCACCTGCGGAAAATCTTTCGGTGGCCCTGAGCACCTCGTCGAACAGCCGATTCCCGCTCCCGGCCTCAGTGATCATTCCGGCCGGCAACCTCTCCGCAGAGGTCACCACAGCAGTGCCCGTCAACAATACCCCGCTGCTCGCGGTACAGGCCACGGTATCCGCTACAGCCTCGGGACACAGTCCGGCTTCGGAGACCCTGACCCTCGCCGAGAGCAACATCCCCGGGATCACCTTCACCATCCTCGCGGATACCGTCTCCGAATCGAACGGATTTTTTGCCACGGAAGGAAAGATTACGCGCATCCCCGGCACCAATGCCGTGCCTATGAACGTGAACCTCTCCGCGGATCTGCCCAATACCCTCATCCTCCCGCCTCAGGTGGGCATGGCCGCGAATGTGTCTGAAGTGACCTTCAACATCGGGGTGGTGGACAACGATATCGTGGACGGATTCCGAGATGTCACCGTATCTACGGCGGTATTCCTGCCCTCCTGCAATTGCCCCGCACCCGAAGGCAGCCCCGGCTACGATACCGATGTGGTGACCGTGGCCGACAATGACGGCCCGACGCTCACGCTCACCGTGGAACCGCTGACCATGGCCGAGGGCCTCGAAAATGCGGGAACCCTCACGGTGACCCGCAATACCCCTACGGATGAGCCGCTGACGGTATTCCTGAGTTCTGACGACACCACGGAGGCCGTATTGCCCCCCTCGGTGGTCATTCCCGCGGGAAGTGCCTCCCTCGATGTGCCGATTACCACCATCGACGACGGGGTACCCGACGGCAATCAACAAGTGTACTTCACGGCATCCGCACCCGGCTTCTCGCCCGGCGTAGTATGGGCCATTGTGACCGACATCAACCTGCCGGACCTGATCATTCCCGGTACGGAAATGCTGCAGACGGAGCTGCAAGCCTTCGGGACCTTCAGCTACAAGGTATTCGTTCAAAATACAGGCTTCGCTACGGCACCTTCGGGAGTGCGTGTTCGGGGCTTTTTGACGGAGGGCACCTCGATCAACAGCTCCTCGATTTTGGTAACGGATGATGTGATTCCGAACAGCATTCCCGCCGGCGCTACCGTGGAGGTGTTCAGCGCGGCTTCCGTGCCCAACGAGCCCGGCGATTGGAACCTGATATGGCAGGTGAACGGGAATTCGACCGTATCGGAGCTGATCTTTTCAAACAACTTTTCTCAGCCCGTACCTGTCCATATCAATCCCGACTACACCGCAACGGCAAGCGCGGCGGATTCCATATCCTTCCGAGGGCTCCCCGTAGCGATCACCGGCTCTGCCCAAAGGGCGGCCGGAGGACCCGCGGCGGATGAAGACATCGAAGTGTACATCCTCAACAACGGCACACGCCGCGAAGTACTGACCGTGACTGATGCCGAAGGAAACTTCACCACCGAATTTCAGCCCCTGCCCACGGAAAGCGGGCGCTACACCATAGGCGCAAGCTTCCCGGGCCTCGGCGAGACCGAAGAACAAGATTATTTCGACATTCTGGGTGTTCGGGTCAACAACGGCACCTTCCCCCAATTTACGGTGGAGATCGGCGATACACTCACCGGCACCCTGCCCGTGCGCAACCGCAGCGGCCGTGCCATGCCGAACTTTACGATCGTTCCCGTGAATTTGCCGGAAGGCGCCGAAATCGCTTTCGAAATGCTGGACACCCTCGGTGCTTTCGAAGAAAGTGAGATCGCCTACACCGTGACCGGGAGCGCAGTATCACCGGGCGTCAATTTCCTCCCGGCCTTTATGAAGGCCGTATGTGATTTCGGCGACATTCAGAACACCGACATGTTCTACTACTGCAAATCTCCGGGCGGATTCCTGAACTCAACGATCAGCAGCATTCAGACCACAGCTTCAGTAAGCTCCGGTTATTCACAGGTGACCTTCCGGGTATTCAATACGGGAGGAGGACCGACCGGCCCTGTTTCGCTGTCACTCCCGAGCGTATCTTGGATCCAAAACATCACGCCGGTAAATATGCCCTCCATCGCGCCGAACGATACGGCCGTGGTGGTGGTGCGCTTCCTCGCCAACGACGATGTGCCCTTCAATTTCCCGGTAACGGGAAACATCGCGGTCAACGCCGAAAATGCCGATGGTCTGACCCTGCCCTTCTCCTTTGAGAAAGTGAGTGAAGCCGACGGTACGGTGCGCGTGAGCGTGGCAAACCAGTTTACTTACTTTGCCGACGACGGACCGATGGTGGAAGACGCCTGGGTGCGTATCCGAAATTTCTACTCCGGTGAGATTTACGCCGAAGGCTTCACCGATGAAGACGGAATCTTCGAAGCGAGCGGAATCCCCGAAGGCACACAGCGCATACAGGTGCAGAAGGAGCAGCACCTGAACTACGACGACGTGGTGACGGTGAATCCCGGCATGGTCAACAACAAGGCCGTATTCCTGAATTACCAAGCGGTGACATTCTCCTGGAATGTGGTGCCGACCGCCGTGGAAGATGTCTATGACATTACCCTGACCACTGTTTTCGAAACGAGTGTACCGATTCCCGTGGTGACCATTGACATGCCCAACAGCGTACCGGAGCTCTTCGGAGACGAGGTATTCGCCTTTAACGTGACCCTGACCAACCACGGACTGATCACAGCGCGGGATGTGGAGCTCCAAATTCCCGACAACGATCCCGTTTACGAATTCATCTACAACTACGAGCCCGCCGACATGCCCGCCCTCTCTTCTTTCCAAGTGCCCGTGATCATGCGACTTCGCGACAACGCTGCCGAGAACCTCGAGGATTACGGCGGATCTGCCACCGTGGGCGGCATCTCCGAATTCCTGGGCATGGAAGAATCGAGCTATATGCAGTACTCCTCCACCGGCCTGAGCTGCCAAGATTTTGTGGCAACGGCTTACTGGTACTACTGCGGCGGAAACGGCCTCTGGCAAACGGGCGGATCCCTCTTCACCTACGAGGGGCGCGTATGCGCGAGTACGGGCGGAGGACCGCTCGGACCGGGCACCCCGGCGAGCGGCGGAGGCCTGATTTACGGAGGCTGCGCCAACTGCCCGCCGAGCACCGGCTCGGGAAGCGCGGGAACGCCTTCGCCGGCTACAACGACCAATTCGAGTTGCTGGGATTGCCTCGCGGACTTGGGCCTCACTGCTGCGGGCTGCTTCGGTCTGCCCACCCTCCCGCTCGATTTGGCGCGCTGCGTAACGGGTACGAGCCGGGTGCGCTGTGCGGCAGAGGCTGTACTCGGAGATTTGCTCCCCGGCCCCTTGGGATGCATCAACGGAATTCTGGGTACCCTGCAGACCTGCAGCAATACCTCCTTCGGCGGAGGGGGTGCCGCAGCGGGAACCCCGGGACCGGGGGGATTGGTCGCGGAGACCTCTTCGGGACTGCCCGCCGTGTTTGATCAGATCATCCTCGACCTCGAGCAATTCGTTCAAGCGGCCGAAGCCTCTCAAAACTCGACCCTCGAATACATGGGGCCCACACTGGCCGCATCGGAAATTATGGGTGAAATCGCTTCGGTGGTCAACCCCTATTTCGAAGACCTCGTGCCCTTCTCCCCGAGTGTCGAAGACCAGCTGGTATCGATTGCGGAAGGCTACAGCGTGACCGAGGCAGACATCCTCGCCTTCACCGACCGGTGGAATACCTCGCTCCAAGCCTTTTCGGAAGGCGTAACCGCTCCGAATGAGGACTACCCGAACATCGTGGACTTCGACTACGCGGATGCTCAGGCCGCCGTCTTGGCAGCAGGACAGGCTTACGCCGAAAACCGCGGAGCCGAAGACCTCGCCGAGCTCGCAATGACAGCAATTCAGACCACCGAAACCGCCGGAGATCAAGCTGCCGGGGCTGTATGTGCCGCAGTGACCATCCAGATCAATCAGGAGCTCACCATGACGCGCGAAGCCTTCGAGGGGACCCTGACCGTATTCAACGGACACCCCACGGACATGCTCGACTCGCTTACGGTAAATCTGGA
>PXBH01000135.1 GCA_003565555.1 Cryomorphaceae bacterium
GCATTGGAAAATAAGCCGGCATGCCCCCCTACGCCTCCCTGCATGGCCGCCCCGGGGTCGTGCACGAAACCGTGCACCAGCTGTCCGCGAAAATAACTGTCGTATTCCGTAGGCACGATGCGGTCTAAGCTGAAGCGCTCACGCGGAAGGTAACCGATATTGTTCAGGCCGAGCGGACGGTAGATCTCCTCTTCGGCAAAACGGTCCAGGCGCTTTCCGCTGAGGCGATGCACAATTTCCCGCACGAAGTAATAACCCATATCACTGTATTTGTATGACTTGTTTTTGCGCAGCGGGGTTTCCAAAATACGGGTCATGATGGAATCGCTCACATCGGTGCGGATGTACATGCCGAATGCTACCTGCCTGGCGTGGTATTCATCTTGCGCGGTGCTGTACACTCCCGTGCGGAGGCCGCCTTTACGCACAGTGTTCTTATAAAAAGGTATCCAAGGCACCAGGCCCGCTTGATGCGCCATCATTCGGCGCAGCTCCACCGTGCGGTAGGGATTGCCGTCGGGGATTTCCGGAAAATAATCCTCGAGCCTGTCGTCCAAGCTGAAGAGACCTTTGTCTTGCAGCTTCATCAAGCTTATCGTGCTCGCGGCGATTTTCGTGACGGAGGCCAAATCATAGACATCCGAGGAGGCCACGGGCGTTCCGTCCTCGTAGGTATGAAAACCGAAATTTTTGTCATACACCACTTTTCCGTCCTTCGCCACGAGAATTTGACACCCGGGATACGCGCGCCGTCGGATGCCTTCAACGGCAATGCTGTCAACGGCGGCGAAGGCATCGGGAGCCAGTCCGAAATCGAGGGGATCACCGCGGTAGAGGCGACCGGCATCGGCCGTGGTGAAACCGGCACCCGCTTTGAACTTGTCGCCCACGGCCACGGGGAGTCTTCCGGAAGCGGGAAGCGCACCGCCCAGTACATCTGCCGCGGCGCGTGCCATAAACGTATCATCGCGGTAACCGACCACCAATCCCGCGAGGCCGTCGGGATTGCTCAGTACTTTCAATGCGTAAGGATTGCCCATGTGGACGAGGATGATCTCGCGCCCCTCCTCTGCCAAGGCATCAATCAATGCTGATGCCTGCGCGGTAAATCCGAAATTGCTGCGCGGCTTTTGATGGGTTCCTCCCAGGTAGACGATGACGGTATTCTTTCCCTCCAGGGCCTCTCGGATGCGAAGTCCGTCGGCGGGAGAAGGTGCCGCAGGGCAGGCCTGTGCGGTGAAGCGAAAATAATCGGCCAACCTGTTCTTGAATGTGACCCCTTGAGAACCCACTGTTACCACGCCGATGTCGCGCTTGACCAATTGCTTGAGCGGGATGAGCGCCTTTTCATTGCGCACTACGGTGATTGCAGCTTCACTGAGCTTCCGCTTGAGATGGAGTGCCGCGGGGGTATTGAGGTCTTCGTTGAGCCTGCGCGGGTCGACGTATGGGGTGCGGATCAGACCGAGGGCCTCCTTGGCGCGGAGTATCTTGAGCACGGAAGCATTCACTTCGGCCTCACTGATGCGGCCGTCCTCGAGGGCTTTTTTTATGACAGCGGCGGCTTTCGGCACGTCTTCGGGAAAGAGAAGTACGTCATTGCCCGCCTTCAGGGCCATCAGGTCTACCTCGCCGGGGGCATAGTAATCAGCCACGCCTTTCATATTCAGCGCGTCAGTGAAAACGAGTCCCTTGAAGCCCACTTCGGTTTTAAGCAATCCGTTCACCACTTTGGAGCTGAGCGTAGTGGCCAGCTTTGGGGTGCTGTCCAGGGCAGGTACGGAGAGGTGGGCCACCATGACCGAGCCGAGCCCTTCGCGGATCATTTCCCGAAAGGGGTACATTTCAAGGCTGTCAAGTCTGGAGCGGTCATGCCTGATCAAGGGAAGAGCGAGGTGTGAATCGGTGTCGGTGTCTCCGTGCCCGGGAAAATGCTTGGCATTGGCCAGCACGCCGTAATCCTGCATGCCGCGCATGTAGGCGATGGATTTCCGGGCCACATTCTCACGGTCTTCGCCGAAAGAGCGGTAATTGATCACGGGGTTTCGCGGGTTGTTATTGACATCGGCCACCGGAGCAAAATTGACGTGAATCCCCAAGCGACGGCACTGCCGAGCGATCTCAGCGCCCATGGCATAGATCAGGGAATCGTTGTGCACGGCGCCCAAGGTCATTTGGTGGGGAAACATCATCGTGCTGTCGAGGCGCATGGCGAGCCCCCACTCCCCGTCAATGCCGACCATCAGGGGAGTTTCGGCTGCCGCCTGCAAGCGGTTGGTCATATGGGCCTGCCGGAGCGGCCCGCCCTGAAAAAAGATCAACCCGCCGATGTGGTGCTCACGGACGAGGGTCAAAAGTTCCGCTTCGTGTGCTTGGCCTTTATTGCTGTACGCTGCCACCATAAAGAGCTGACCGATGCGCCGGTCGAGGTCCATAGCGGCAAAAAGAGAATCGGCATACGGGGCCGGTTTCTCCGCAAAACCTGCATCCAACCGGGCGTAATGCCCCTGGGCGCGGATGCCGCTTACCGCAAGGAAGAAAAGCAGGGCGGAAAGAAGCGCAAAGCGGGTTTTCATCTTTTTGAATTTGGCACGAAATTACAATCTGCGTGCCGCGTTCAACAAACCTGTACACGGATTTTTCAACATGGGGCCGTCTCCTTTCGGCCCTCAACGGCATCGGGGATTTGTGTATCTTGGCAGGCTGAGGCGGAACCGTGCAAAACATGAAAGCCGCCGATACGTTTCAATGAAAGAAACGAACTTTGCGGCGACAATTGCCGCGATGTGCGCATCAGCGTCGAGTGATTTAAACCTTCCGCCATGAAACCCCCGAGAATCCCTTCCCTCTTCAAGCTCTCCAAATACAATGAGCCGCGGCGCTTCAATTATTCACCGCGTACCTTCGACGAGCGCAAGGAGAAGCTGGAGAAGAGAAAAAAAGAAATCGAGAAGGAGATCCTGCGCGAGGGCCGTTTGGGAAAAACTTATGAAGCGCACCTTCGCGAATCCATTCACGACTCATGGGCCCGGCGCGAAACCCGCCGCCAAAACCGCAACTCAGGTAGAAGGCTTTTGTTAATTTTGGCGGCCCTGATCGTGATCATGTATTTCATTTTTACAAAATACGACCTGACTTTCTGATGCCTGATATCATTCAGCTTCTTCCCGATGCCGTTGCCAATCAAATTGCCGCAGGCGAAGTCGTTCAGCGGCCCGCTTCGGCAGTGAAGGAACTGCTTGAAAATGCCGTGGACTCGGGTGCCTCAGAAATTCAACTCATCGTCAAAGACGCGGGCAAGACATTGATCCGCGTCATCGACAACGGTTGCGGGATGAGCGACACCGACGCGCGCCTGAGTTTTGAGCGCCACGCGACATCAAAGATCCGCAATGCGGAAGAGCTCTGGCACATTCGCACCAAGGGATTTCGCGGCGAGGCCCTGGCCTCGGTTGCGGCAATCGCCCATGTAGAACTCAAAACGCGCCTGCACGGCAATGAGGTGGGCACCAAAATCCGCATTGCGGGAAGCAAAGTCGAAAATCAGGAGCCCTGCGCCACGCCCCGGGGCACCGCGGTGAGTGTGATGAACCTCTTCTACAACACGCCGGCCCGGCGCAATTTCCTCAAATCGGACCAAGTGGAAATGCGCCACATCACCGAGGAATTTGAGCGTGTGGCACTCGCCCATCCCGATACGGCCTTTCGCTTTGAGCACAACGGTGCGGAACTCTTCAATCTGGCACAGGCCCCGCTGCGCCTGCGCATCGTCAATGTATTCGGTCCGAAGTACAATGAGCGCCTCGTCCCGGTAAAGGAGGAAACCGCCATTGTGGCCCTGCACGGATTCATATGCAAGCCGGAATACGCCAAGAAAACACGGGGGGAGCAATACTTTTTCGTAAACGACCGCTTCATTAAAAACGCTTACCTCCACCACGCCGTAAACGCGGCCTTTGAAGACTTGATCCCGCGGGACAGCCACCCGTCTTATTTCCTCTACATCAGCGTGGATCCCTCGAGCATCGACGTCAATATCCACCCCACCAAGACCGAGATCAAATTTGCCGAAGAGCGTTCCATTTACGCGATTATTCGGTCCGCGGTAAAAAACAGCCTCGGAAAGTACAACATCTCTCCGAGCTTGGATTTCGAGCAAGAAGATGTCTTCAATGTGGCGCCGATGCCGAAAAATGCCGAAATAGGACAACCTCAAACCAAAGACTTTCGCTTCAATCCCTTCGAGACGTCGAGTCCTGTGCCCGCTAAAGCAGGCACAGGCCGCGGGGGTGACTCAGGCGCCTTTGCGGGAAATTGGGAGGCGCTCTACGAGATCGCCCGTCGGGAAGAGCCCCGCCAAACTTCTTTTCCGGAAGGAAATGAAGATGCATACAGTACGACTGAGTCCGGCTCCCGAGACAGCCGAAGGCCCGTTTTTCAGCTTCACGGCAAGTACATCCTGACCCAAATCAAATCGGGAGTAATCATCATAGACCGTCGCAGGGCCCACGAGCGCATTCTCTACGAGGAGGCCCTGAGCCGAATGGAAAACAGGAAGGTGCAAAGTCAGCAACTGCTTTTTCCCGAAACGGTTCATCTCAGCAGCGCCGACCGTGTGCTGCTCGAAGACCTGTCGGAGGAATTGGCCGATCTCGGATTCACCGTTGACTGCTTCGGAGGTGATGATGTGGTGGTAAACGGCGTACCCCCCGAGGCTGAGGGCATGGAAGTTCGCGAGATCTTAGAAAGCCTTTTGGAGCAATACAAGAACTCCGCGGACGACAAAGGGAGCGAAACACGCGAACGCCTCGCACGCAGCATGGCGGCAGGCCTCAGCGCTAAAGAGCAGAAGGCCATGCAACCGGAGGAAATGCTCGACCTCATCGACCGCCTTTTCGCTTGTAAACAACCCCAACACACCCCATCGGGCAATCCCGTTTTGGTGACACTGAGTATAGACGAACTCGATAAAAAATTTAAACACGCATGAACCAATTTCGAAGTTCGGGTGCTTTCGGCAATATGCCTACGGTAGTCAAAAACCTGCTGATCATCAACGGCCTGTTCTTTTTGGCTACGGTGGCTGCGGAGTCGCAGGGTATACGGCTCTCCCGGCTCTTCGGGGCATTCTATTGGGACTCCGCAGGCTTCGAACCTTGGCAGATCGTCACCCACATGTTTATGCACGGCGGATTGGCACACTTGTTTTTCAACATGTTTGCCCTCTGGATGTTCGGCACCGCGATTGAGCGTGTCTGGGGACCGAAGCGCTTTCTGATCTATTATATGGTGACGGGACTCGGGGCCTACTTCATCCACTACGGCGTAATTGCCTGGGAAGCCAATCAGCTCATCGCGGAGCTGGGCAGGGACGCTTTGGAAACGGTAAAACGCGACGGACTCGACCTCTGGATGCAAAACAAAAACTACGTGGACCCCGATCTGGCCCAACTGAACCGATTGTACAACAGGCCTGTGGTAGGCGCATCCGGTGCTGTATTCGGGATCTTGCTGGCATTCGGGATGATGTTTCCGAACACCAAGCTCATTATGTTGTTCTTTCCTGTGCCGATTAAGGCCAAGTACTTCGTTATCGGGTACGGGTTGTTGGAGCTCTATTCGGGTATAGCGGGCGGCTCATCGGGCAATGTAGCCCACTTTGCGCACCTGGGCGGGATGATCTTCGGCTTTATTTTGATCAAATATTGGTCGAGCGGCTACAATAACAGACAATATTGACATGGCATCCCTTTTTGACGACATAAAATACGCTTGGCACCGCGGGGACATTACCATCCGTTTTGTATTTGCCAATATCGCCGTATTTCTCGCGCTTACCTTGTTGAGGATTTTCGGATTTTTCTTTCAGACCGATCTGCTCGGTGCGGTGATGCCGTGGATTTCGGGCACTGCATCGCCCGGCGGTATGCTGATTAAGCCATGGACACTTGTCACCTACATGTTTGTTCACGTAGGCGTATGGCATATTCTCGGCAATATGATCATCCTGTATTTTTCCGGGCGAATATTCGCGGATTTCCTCAACGCCCGCCGCTTCACTGCGGTGTATTTTCTGGGAGGGATTGCCGGCTTTCTGGTCTTTTTTGCGGCATTCAACCTCTTTCCGGTATTCCGCGGGTCGGAGAGCATCATCTACGGTGCTTCCGCTTCGGTGATCGCCGTGCTCACGGCCATAGCCACGTATGCGCCGAATATGGTGGTACGGCTCATCCTTTTGGGAAATGTAAAGCTCAAATGGATCGCCATCTTCTTTGTGGCCATTGATGTGCTCTTCCTTGACGGAAGCAACACCGGAGGTAGAATTGCCCACCTCGGCGGGGCTGCCTTCGGCTACTTCTACAGCACGGCGTTGAAAAACGGAAACGACTGGGCGGAGCCCTTCTGGAGCGTTGTGGGCTTCTTCAGGGACTTGGTAGCCCCCAAACCCAAGATGAAAGTAGCCTCATCTAAGGGCAGCAGGGCCGGCGGAAGGGCCGCATCTTCCGGAAGATCGGGTGCAGCATCGGTAAAATCGAAAAAGGAAGCGGCAGCCGAGCAGGAAAAAATTGATGCCATCTTGGACAAGATATCTCAAAGCGGCTACGACAGCCTTTCCAAGGAGGAGAAGGCTTTTCTGTTTAAAGCGAGTAAAAAATAGTGCTGCGCCGTATCAGATTATTGGGCAAATCAGCCATCGTTGCTGCCAATATCATTGCGGTAATTTGCCTGCTCATGGCCTATGCCGCCACCCATATCCATCCCGAAAAAGCGCCTTTTCTTCCATTTTTCGGAATCTCCTTCGGTGTACTCCTCATCGTCAACCTCGGATTCATCGCATTCTGGCTCGCCGTAAAAAAACGCCTGGCGCTGATTTCCGGCTTGACTGTGCTCTTGGGCATCAACCACGTTTTCGATTATTTCAGGCCCTTTCCGTTCAGGCTGAGTGCCGCCCCCGAAGGAAAAAATATCCTGGTACTTTCACACAATGTACGGCTTTTCGGCTGGTACAATTGGCGCACCAATATTGAAGACCGCGACCGTATGTTTGCACGCCTCGAAAGGATCGATGCAGACGTGATGTGCTTTCAGGAGTTTTTTCACAACAGCGGACCTGATATTTTTGAAACGCGGGAAACAATCAAACGCACCACCGGGGCCGATTACCTCTATGATGAGTATACCTCCGTGATCGATGAACAACAGCATTACGGCATTGCCATCTTGAGCAAATTCCCCATCGTTAATTCAGGAAGGATCGACTTCGCGGGTGAGCGCAGCAATGTGTGCATATATGCCGACGTCAATGCAGACGGCGACACCCTCCGTGTGTACAATGCGCATGTGGCTTCTATCCGCTTCTCAGATAATAACTACCGCTTTATAGAGGAAGTAATGAACAGACCCAGGGAAGGGGAAGCAGAACTGCGGGAGGGACTGAATATCATCAGCAGGTTGAGTCTGGCTTACAAAAACAGGGCGCGACAAACAGCGGAGATTTTGGAGCACATGTCCACTTCGCCCTACCCTATCATCTTCTGCGGAGATATGAACGATACCCCTGTTTCTTACAGCTACGGCTTACTGAGTCGATCGCTTACCGACAGCTTTCGCAAAAGCGGATTCGGCATCGGCAATACCTATATAGGAAAATTCCCTTCCTTCCGAATCGATTACATTTTCCACGACAATGACTTCGACTCGGCGGAGTACACCCCCCATCCCGAAGAAACGAGCGACCACCACGCCGTAAGTGCGCGCATTTTTATCGGTGCGTGACGGCCCTTACTGTGCTGCCGTCCAATCCGCACCCTTCCTGAGCATGCTGAGTGTATCGGCCTCGGGGCTTCCGGGGGCGGGAGTATGGTCGTACTCCCAGGAAGCGAGTGCGGGCAGGCTCATAAGGATGCTCTCCGTACGCCCGTTTCCGAACAGGCCGAAACGCGTGCCGCGGTCATACACCAGGTCAAACTCCACGTAGCGTCCGC
>PXBH01000209.1 GCA_003565555.1 Cryomorphaceae bacterium
CGCATCGGATCATGGGAAACTCCGGCACCGGCGCTCCGGTGCTGTCGATCATGCAGAGCTGCCGAAGGCCCAAGTGGCTCTCGGCGGTGCCCATCAGGGTGGAGTCGGTGAAGAAACGGCCGGCCACCAAGATGTGGTCGTCGGGCATGACCATGGCGTCGTAAGCTTGAGTTGATAAAGGGCCGGAATAAGCGGGTTTAAAGAACTCAAAACTAAATGCCGTCAAGCCTGTCCCTAATTCAATATGCTTGATGCCACTACCATAACTCAAATACCCATTAAGATATTCAGCTACTTTTTGACCTCCTACAACATTTGGGTAAACCAGATTTCCGTCATTTGATAGCAAACCGCTCGAAAGAGAAGTTCCACCAAACATTCCCATTATTAAAAATTGGTCATTAGAAGTGTGTAGTATATCGCTGACAGAACCACGAAAAAAAAGTTGTTGTGAATCAAAAGTAGGATCAATTTCGTAATTAATCACCTGCGCACTTACCTGAAGTGCGCAGGTGACCATTAGAATTATGAGGGTGAGCCCTTTCATCAATTAAAATTAATGGGTTACCACAAACTTCCCTTCGCCCACTTTCTTCCCTTCCTGGCTGATTTGGAAGAAGTACATGCCGTTGGGCAGTTTGCGGGTGTCGATCAGCTGTTGGCCTTCATAGACTTCCCCTAAGTTACACATTTCTGTTTGTCTCCCAAGTTATCTGTGACGCTAAGCCGCCGTGTGACCTTAGACCGCAGGTGATCTGTCGTCTGCTGATTGAGTTTTTCGCCGGACGTTTTTCGGGCATACGGGAATTCGAATTTTTCCGAAAAAGAAAACAGGTGGGGGTGCAATGCTGATTTCGGGCTTACCCCCACACCTTCGTGCCTTCCGTACAGTTGGCGCAGATGTCGATTTCCCCGCGGGAGCGCAGCACCGCCGCCCGGAATTCGTCGTAGGCCCTGCTTTTCCAAATTTCCCGGAAGGAAGCCTCCCCGAAAGCCCCGAGCTGATGGCTAGCATCTTTGTCGAAGCAGCAGGGCACCACGCGACCGTCCCAGGTGAGTACGCAGCTGTGCCACATTTTCCAACAGTGGTTGAGCAGGGCATTTTTGATGCGGTAGGTGCCGTCGGGCATTTTCCGGTAACGGGCATATTTGTCGATGGTCGGGATCAGGGGGTTGCCGTGCTTGTAGTCGTAGACTTGCGCGGTTTTGAAGCGCACATCGTCTGCGCCGTATTCCGCCCCGAGCTTGATCACCTCGGCGATCTGATGCTGATTGGGCTTGACCACCAAAAACTGGAAAAATACGAGGGGCCACGGCGATTTTGCCCTTTTTTTGGCTTCGGCCAAATTTTTGGCTCCCTCGAGCACCTTGCTCAGCCGGCCGTGAATGCGGTACTGTTCGTAGACTTCCTGTGTGGTACCGTCAATGCTGACGGTCATTTGGCGCAGGCCGCTTCGCACGATGTCGTCTGCCTTTTTTTCGCTGATAAAATGTGCGTTGGTAGAAGTGGAGGTGTAGATGCCTCGGGCATCCGCAGCGGCGAAGAGGTCGGTGATTTGTGGGTGGATAAAAGGCTCACCCTGAAAGTAGAACTGAACGTGCCTCAGGGTCGGGGCGATTTCGTCGAGGAGTGCCGTGAGCAAAGGTGCCTTGAGCATGCCCGTGGGTCGGGTGAATTTTTTCAGTCCGCTCGGGCATTCGGGACAGCCCAGGTTGCAGGCCGTGGTAGGCTCGATCGATACGGAGGCCGGCATGCCGCGGTGCAGGTTTTTGCCGGAAAGGCGGGACCTGTGGTAGCTCGTGTAGAGCGAAAGCTCATTTCGCGCCCTTCGGACTGTGGTTTGCCTGAGAAAATAGGCGGCAGCGATTCGGTCTCCTGCGTTCATAAGCTGCGAAGTTAGCCATATTGGGTGACTGCGGATATACGGGCGGGCGGTTCGGACACAACACGTCCGCCTTCGGCCTTGTGTTTTGCTATCGTTAATACGTCTGAATCCGAAAAATAATCGAACTCAGGTGCCTATATTTGTCGGCCGTTCAAAACTCCGTGGGCCCGCTATGTGGGAAAAAATCGCCGTATTCATCCTCCGCAACCGAATACCGCTGCTTGTGGCAGTTGCTCTGATGACGATCTTTATGGGTTTTCAGGCCCGAAAGGTGGAGATGAGCTACAAATTCGGCGGAATACTGCCGAAGGATGACAGTACTCAGGTGGAGTACGACCGGTTTACGCGACGGTTTTCTGAAGACGGGAATGTCATGGTCCTCGGCGCTCAAAGCCCTGAGATGCTCAAGTATCCCCTCTTTGCCGAGTGGTACACCCTGGGCAATAATCTGCGAGACATCGACGGAGTGGACTCCGTTTTCTCCGAGGCCCATCTTTTCACCTTGAAAAAAAACAGCGAGGAGAAGCGTTTCGACCTTCACAAGGTGGTAAACCGCCGGCCGGAATCTGCCGCGGAAACCGACAGTCTCGTTCGCATCATTCAGTCCCTCCCTTTCTACCGCGGACTTATTTACAACGACAGCACAGATGCGGGTTTGATGATGCTTTTTGTAAACAGAGAGCGCTTCGAAGAGGAGTCGAGGGAAATTACCGTGGGTCGAATACTGGATCTGGCGGAAGATTTTGAAGCCCGAACAGGGGTACAGATCCACATCTCAGGGCTGCCTTATATTCGCACGGTACAGGCCTCCAAAATCAAGCAGGAGCTTGCCATGTTCGTGGGCCTGGCTGCACTGGTCACGGCCATTTTACTGTTCGTATTCTTCAAGAGCTTTCGCGTGATGGCGATCAGCCTCATTGTGGTAGTGATCGGGGTGGTTTGGTCGCTGGGCACCATCGGGATATTCGGTTTTAAGCTCAGCGCCCTGATGGGTTTGATCCCTCCGCTGATCATCGTCATCGGCGTGCCGAATTGCGTGTTTTTGCTCAACAAATACCACAGCGAATACCGGAAGCACGGCAATCAGATCAAAGCCCTGAGCCGGGTCATTCACAAAGTGGGCAATGCCACTTTTATGACCAATGCTACCACGGCCATGGGTTTTGCCACCTTCATCTTCGTGCAGAGCGCCATGCTGCACGAGTTCGGTATTATCGCCTCCATCAATATACTGAGTGTATTTTTTCTCTCCCTCATTATTATCCCCTGCGTGTTCAGCTTCACCAAGCCACCCAAAGAACGCCATACGGAACATCTCGACCGCCGCTGGCTCGAAAAGGTGGTGGAATTTTTGGAGTCGCTGGTGCTCTATCACCGCAAAAAGGTGTACGCGGGAGCTGTGCTGCTGGTAGGATTTGCACTGTACGGGATCACCATGGTGGAAGCAACGGGAAATATCGTCGATGACCTTCCCAAAAAGGACAAGATTATTTCTGACCTCGCTTTCTTTGAGGAACATTTTTCCGGGGTCATGCCGCTGGAGATTTTGATCAATACCTTGGACGGCTCGCGGGTGACCAATGACAAAACCCTGCGGAAAATAGAAAAGCTTCAGGACTTGCTTGAATCCTACGATGAGATTTCCCGTCCCTTGGCCATCACGGATGCGGTCAAATTTGCCAAGCAGGCATACTACAACGGAGTGCCGGAGCGGTACGCCTTGATTTCGGGTTACGAAAAGTCATTCATCGCTCCCTACCTCCGCGGAAATGAAAATGATGTGGGCGGCGTGTCGCGCCTCTTCCTCGACAGCACGATGCAAACCACCAGGGTGAGTGCGCAGATCGCCGATATCGGGACCAACCAACTCGACACCCTCATGGCTGATCTCAAGCCGCGCATTTTTGAGATTTTTCCGCAAGACACGTACAAAGTCACCCTTACGGGAACCAGCATTGTATTCCTCAACGGGACAAGCTATCTGGTGAAAAACCTGTTTATCAGCCTTTCTATTGCAATATGTGTTATTGCCATCCTCATGGCGCTGCTCTTCAACTCCGCGCGTATGGTGCTGATATCCCTCTTGCCCAACCTTATTCCCCTGCTATTCACCGCGGCCTTGATGGGCTATTTCGGCGTGGCCATCAAGCCTTCGACCATTCTGGTTTTCAGCATAGCTTTCGGTATATCCGTTGATGATACCATCCACTTCCTGTCCAAATACCGGCAGGAGCTGAAGGCGCGTCCCTGGGATATAGAGCAGTGCATCATCAACGCTGTGCACGAAACCGGGGTGAGCATGATATACACTTCGATCATTCTCTTCTTCGGCTTCCTGGTATTCACGGCATCTGATTTCGGCGGTACCGTAGCCCTGGGATTGCTGGTTTCCGTAACCCTCCTGGTGGCTATGATCTCAAACTTGGTGCTCCTTCCGGGGCTGTTGATGTCATTTCAGCGCAGCTTGGTGACCCAATCTTTTCGGGAACCTCTTCTGGAGATTGTCGATGAGGAAGAAGACATCGAATTGGATGCCCTCGAGGTGAAAAAATCTGACGGCGCATGAGTGTGAACCAAATTTTGTAAACATGAAAGGAATTATTCTCGCGGGCGGATCCGGTACGCGGCTCTATCCGCTCACCATCGCGGTGAGCAAGCAGCTTATGCCTGTGTATG
Source organism: Cryomorphaceae bacterium (assembly GCA_003565555.1). Lineage (GTDB taxonomy): Bacteria > Bacteroidota > Bacteroidia > Flavobacteriales_D > Cryomorphaceae > T3Sed10-241. The sequence goes on from PXBH01000209.1 coordinate 4,563, forward strand.
ACAAGCCCATGATCTACTATCCGCTCTCTACCTTGATGAGCGCGGGGATCAACGATATTCTCATCATCTCCACCCCGCAGGACATGCCGAATTTCAAGCACTTGCTCGGAGACGGAAAGCGTTTGGGTTGCAAGTTTACCTATGCCGTGCAGGAGAAGCCGGAGGGGCTGGCGCAGGCCTTTACCATCGGCGCTGATTTTATCGGAAAGGAAAAAGTCGCCCTGATTCTCGGCGACAATATCTTCTACGGAATGGGGCTCGGAGAGCTGCTCCGCTCCAATACCGACCCCTACGGCGGGATCGTATACGCTTACCACGTATCTGATCCGGAGCGCTACGGGGTGGTGGAATTTGACAAAAACAAAAAAGCCCTCTCCATCGAGGAAAAACCCGCAGATCCCAAGTCGAACTATGCGGTGCCGGGCCTCTATTTTTATGACAATGAAGTGATCGACATTGCCCGAGAGCTCAAGCCAAGCCCGCGCGGAGAGCTGGAAATCACGGATGTGAACAAGGTTTATCTCTCTCGGGGAAAGCTCAAGGTATCCATTTTGGACCGCGGTACTGCCTGGCTCGACACGGGAACTTTTGCCTCCCTGATGCAGGCGGCGCAGTTTGTGGAAGTCATCGAAGACCGGCAGGGACTCAAGATCGGTTGTATTGAAGAAACGGCTTTTCAAATGGGCTATATCGATGCCGAGCAACTGAACAAAATCGCTCGACCGCTGGTTAAGAGCGGCTACGGCCAATACCTGCTGAATCTGCTGAAATGAATACCGACCTTCCCCGCTACAAGACGCTGTTCGAAAATGAATTGTCGCGCTATGCCGATGCTTTGCCTGACAATGCCCTCCACACGCCCGTGCGCTATATTTTGGACCTGGGCGGAAAACGCATTCGGCCGGTACTCGTACTCGCGGCGGGCGAGGCCTTCGGAACCCCCGCCGAGGAGACCCTTCCGGCAGCCCTTGCGGTGGAAATATTTCACAACTTCTCTCTCGTACACGACGATATCATGGACGAGGCCCCGCTCAGACGCGGAAGGGCCACGGTCCACAAAAAGTGGAACCTGAACGCGGCCATCCTCTCCGGCGATGCCATGCTCATCGAAGCATACCGGCAGCTGGCCCGCTGCGGCGACCACCTCTTGCCTCAGCTCCTTGAATTGTTCAATGCCACGGCTGCCGAAGTCTGCCTCGGTCAGCAGTACGATATGGATTTCGAGCGGGAAAGCGCAGTGAGCGAGGAGCGCTACATCGAGATGATAACCTTGAAGACGGCCGTCCTTTTGGGCTGTAGCTTGAAAATGGGTGCAATGATCGCGGATGCTTCTGCGGAAGATGCCGAACGTCTCTACCGATTCGGACTGGCGGCCGGGGTAGGGTTTCAAATCCAAGACGATTACCTCGACGCGTTCGGCGATCCCGAGCAGTTCGGCAAGCAGGTGGGTGGCGATATTCTCGCAGATAAAAAAACCCTCCTCAGCACCGCCGCAATGCATCTGGCAGAAGGGGATGTGAAGTACAGATTGGCCGATTTTTTCAGCGGAAGCTCTGATGTCACTCCCGAAGAAAAGGTGCGACAGGTGCGCGAGATCTACGTGGCCGTAGGTGCTGACCTGCACACCCTGAACCGGGCACGGGCCTATTTTGAAAAGGCCGAAACCCTTCTCGACGCGCTTAAAATCCCCGCTGACCGTAAAAAGAACCTCTCGGCATTTTTGGACAGCCTCCGCGTGAGGGAATTCTGATTCAGCCGTAAATGTCTTTCAAAGCCGACTGAATCTCCGGAAAGCGAAAGTCAAATCCCGTACCGCGCATCTTTTCCGCAGAGGCCCGACTTCCTTCGAGCAGTACTTCCGAAAGCTCACCCAGCGCGGCTTTCAAGATAAATCCCGGAACATTCGGGAGCCATAGCGGCTTTCTCAGCACATCGGCGATGGCGCGCGTGAGGTCTTTGTTGGTCAGGTGGTCACCGTTTACGGCATTATAAGGGCCGCTCACATCGTCATTGCGCACCGCATGCAGGTACATGCGACAGAGGTCATCCGTATGAATGTAGGGCATCCACTGCCGCCCCGACCCGAGGGGAGCGCCCACACCGAACTTAACGGGGGCCGCTATTTTCGGAAGGGCCCCTCCTTCCGGAGAAAGCACTACGCCGGTGCGCAGCATAACGGTTCGCGCGTGCGGTGCGAAGCCCGTTGCGGCTTCCTCCCAAAGCACACAGCAGCGGCCGATGAAGGAGGCCGCGGGCGGATCCGATTCTTCGAAAATCTTTTCTTCGGTCACTGATCCGTAGTAGTTGATCCCGCTTGCCGAAATAAAAGCCTCCGGCCAAATGCCCGTAGCTTCGCAGGCGGAGCGAACCGCCTCTGCCGTTTTTACCCGACTGTCGATGATGACCCGCTTGCGCGCCTCCGTCCATCGACTGTCAGCAATGCCCGCTCCGGCCAAGTGGATTACGGCACGCGTATCACCGAGCGCCTCCCGGGCCTTCTCTTTCGCGAAAGCGGAACTGCCCGGTGTAATCGAATCCCAGCCGTATACCTTCACGGCGCCGGTGAGATCTTCTGTGCGCGAAATATGGGCCACCTCGAAGCCTTCCCTGAGCAGCAAGGCGGTGAGCGCCGTCCCGATCATTCCCGAACCGCCGGTAATCAATATCTTATTTGCCATGGTATAAAAATACAAAGGCCCGCCGTACGGCAGGCCTTTGTCCGTTTTTTATTTGCACATCAGGGCAAGAGCACAGTGTCGATCACGTGGATCACTCCGTTGGTTCCCTGCACATCGGTGAGCAGTACGGTGGCTTCACCTCCGGTGTTGTCCGAAATAATCACCGTATCGTCCGGGCCGAAGCTGACAGTGAACTCAGCCTGACCGGGATTCAAAGTTCCTACGGGGCCTTCATCCAAGTCTTCCGAGCGAACATTTCCCGCTACCACATGGTAGAGCAAAATATCTGAGAGTTCTTGAGTGGTCAAGCCTTCTACCGTTGAGCTGATGGCTTGGAAGGCCGCATTCACGGGAGCCATAACCGTGAAGGGTCCCGCGCCTGCCAAGGTATTGTCCAGCGCCGTAGCGCCCAGGGCATTCACCAATTCGCCGAAGAGGGCATTATTCGCCGCGTGATCCACGATCGTGGGCGGCATCAGCACGGCATCGATACCGTGTATCACACCGTTGGTGGCTTGGATATCCGCAGCCACCACATTTGTGCTTGCATTGAGTACTACACCGCCTGCCGACTGCACGCGGAGTGAGAGTTGATTATTGTCGGGACTTGCTGTAGATGCTGTGGTGACATAGGCATCCTCAGGAACCTCAGCAGCATTGATTTGTGCACCGAGTACGTGGTAGAGGAGTACGTCGCGTACGCCGTCTTCACCGAGGGTATTGATAAGTTCGGTTGCATTTTCCACTTCCACTGCATCGAAGAGCGCTTCAAAGGCATCGTTGTCCGGGGCAAATACCGTGAAAGGTCCTTCGCCCGCGAGGGTGGCATCAAGTCCGGTAGCCGTCAAGGCTTCTGCCAATATGGAATATTCGGGATTGTCAGCGGCAATCTCGACAATGTTTTGTGTAGGTCCGACAGGTCCTGCCGTGGATCCGTTATCGTCGTCATCGCTGCAAGCGCTGAAAATGAACAGACCTGCGGCCGCGCCGAGGTAGGACAGGAATTTCAATTGTTTTCTCATGGAAAATCTTGTTTTGGGTTATTAGTTAATGTTTCCTTAACAGAAAGGAAACGTTCTTGTTTGCTTCCGGCAGATTTCAAATTTCAATATTCTCGGAATCTCTGCGTTGAATGCAGGGGCTGTCAACCTCGCCTTCCGAACAGCACGTTGTGCAGAAAAGTCGCCGTTTTACGCTGATTGCGGCGCTGTAATGCTGTAATTCGATACCTAAACACATTCAAAGATCAAGTGAGACAAGCTGCAATCCTATCGCTTCTGACCACGGGTTTTTTAGCATTCTTTTTGAATTTGGGCGCTCAAGCTCCCGAACAATCTTATGTCGATTACTACGACCCGGCAGGTAAGCAAAAGCGCTCGGAAGGGAAGTACGTTTACGGATTAGAGCAAGGTGAGTGGGTGTACTACCGGCCGAACGGCCATCCGCGGGAGCGCACCAATTACTCCTTGGGCAGGCTCGACGGAAAAGTGACGCGCTATTTCGATGACGGAAGCATCGAACGCGAGGGCTATTTCAAATGGGATAAGGCGGACAGTGTGCGCTATACCTACTACCGCAACGGCAATCTCTGTGAGGAAGCTTGGTTTGACGAGGGGCGCCGCACGGGCCTGTGGCGCACGTGGTACCCGGACAGCATTCCCGAGTCGGAAGAGCGCTACACCGACACCACCGAGGTGCCGTTGCTGGTGTCCTGGTGGACACCCGAAGGCGAGCAGAAAATAAAGAACGGTAACGGAGTGATGGAAGCCGTCTACCCCGGCGGCAACCTTAAATCGAGGGAAACCTATACCGACGGCCGAATGACCGGAAAGTCTGAGACCCGGTGGCCCGACGGCACCCTCCGCACTTCCGGGGCCTACCTGGACGGAAAAAAAGACGGAGTGTGGGTCTACCATCTCGAGTCAGGTACGCTGCACAAGCGCAGCACCTTTGAGAATGACACCCTCCACGGTCCCTTTGCCGCTTTTTTCTCCTCCGGCGCACCTTCCGAAGAGGGGGCCTTTGCACGCGGAAAGAAGGAGGGGGTCTGGACTTTTCACCGGGAAGGTGAGCACCGGGAAATGGAAGGACTCTTCAAAGCAGACCTCCGCGACGGCAAGTGGACGTATTACTTTCCCGACGGCACCGTGCAGACAGAAGGGGAGTGGAAAAATGATCTCCGCGACGGAGCATGGAAGTATTACTATCCGGACGGAAGTAAGTGGAGAGCGGGCACCTTTGCCGATGGGCTCAAAGACGGTCAGTGGACCACATGGTTCGAAAACGGCAACAAGCTTCAAGAGGGGAGGTATGAACGCGGAAAAGAAGAAGGTCTTTGGAAATCTTGGTATGCGGACGGGAAGCCGAGCGACGAGGGGCATTTCACTTCGGGAAAAATTGACGGAAAGTGGAAAGGTTGGTATCCGGACGGATCGCCCAAATACGAAGGCACCTGGGCCGGAGACAAAAAGAACGGGCAGTGGAAGCATTGGAATGAAGACGGGCGCCTCACGGAAGATGCATACTTCAAGGACGGCACTCTTCACGGGCCCTATGTGCGCTACAGCGATCAGGGCATTCCCGAAGCGGAGGGCACCTACCGTGAGGGTAAACCCCACGGCAAGTGGCTCTATTTTTTTCCGGAAGGAGGAAAACAGCGGGAGGCCGCATATAAGGAAGGAAAGCTCGAAGGGGTGAGCATAATCTACCACCGGCGCGGCGGTCATCCGCAGCTCAGAGAACGATATCGAAACAACAAGCGCCACGGCCTCGCCGAGGAATTTACCCAAGGCGGCAACCTGATTCGCTCGGTCGAGTGGGAGAACGGCCGAAAGGTGCGCACCGTTAAGGACAACAGGCCGGGAAAATGAACGGGCCGATGCATCGCGCTAATCCCGCAGTGCAAAATGTATTGCAGGCTTAAAAAGAATGCCTACCTTTGCGGCGTAAATCAAAGAAAAACAGAGGGGCTTCAGCCCCTCTTTTTATTGCCTGAATTGATCGCCGAATCCACCATACGCGCCCTGATAGACGAGAAGATCGCCGGGACGGATTACTACGTACTGCGGCTGGAAATTAAGCCGGGAAACAACATTACCGTTGAGTTGGAAAGCATGGGCCCCGTGGGCATTTCCGATTGTGTGGACATCAGCCGGCAAATCGAGCACAACCTGGACCGCGAAGCCGAAGATTTTTCTCTTCAGGTGACCTCTCCGGGCTTGGACAAGCCCTTGATTGATTACAGACAATACGTCAAAAATGTGGGCCGTGATCTCAAGGTTTTGTTGAATGATGATACCGAAATCACCGGTGCACTGACCGCTGCCGATGAGGAGAAGATTACCCTGCACATCGAACGCAAAGAAAAAGTGCCGGGCAAAAAGAAAAAAGTGAAAACAAAGGAAGACAAGGTGGTGCCCTACGCGGAAATAAAGCAAGCAAAAATTAAAATAAACTTCAAATAACCAGCCATGAGCAATATCAATTTGTTCGAATCCTTCGCGGAATTTAAAGAGTTTAAAAACATAGACCGCGAAACGATGATGCGCATCCTCGAAGATGTGTTTCGAAGCATGCTCATTAAGAAGCACGGCACGGACGACAATTTTGACATCATCATCAACCCCGACGAAGGTGACCTCGAGATTTGGCGCAACCGGGAGATCGTTCCCGATGGTGAAGTGGAAGATGAAAACAGCCAAATCGCTTATTCCGAAGCGATCAAAATTGAGCCCGACTTTGAGGTAGGAGAGGAAGCGACCGAGGAGATTCGCCTCGAACACTTCGGCAGAAGAAGCATCCTGTCCATGCGCCAAAACCTTGTCTCAAAAATCATTGAACTCGAGAAAGACAGCCTTTACAAAAAGTACAGTGAGCGGGTAGGGGAAATCATTACCGGAGAAGTGTACCAAGTGTGGAAGCGCGAGGTACTCTTGCTCGATGACGAAGGCAATGAGCTCATCCTTCCCAAATCAGAGCAGATACCCTCGGACTATTTCAAAAAAGGCGACAGCGTACGTGCCGTGGTATCCAAGGTGGAAATGCGCAACAACAGCCCCGTGGTCATTCTTTCGCGCACAGCGCCCGAATTTTTGGAGCGCCTCTTTGAAATGGAAGTACCCGAAGTCTTTGACGGTTTGATCACCATTAAGAAGATCGTTCGCGTACCGGGTGAGCGTGCCAAGGTAGCCGTAGAATCTTATGATGACCGCATCGACCCCGTGGGTGCCTGTGTGGGAATGAAGGGATCGCGCATCCACAGCATCGTTCGCGAGTTGAAGAATGAAAACATTGACGTAATTAATTTCACCAACAACCTGCAGCTCCTGATTCAGCGCTCGCTGAGTCCCGCGAAGATTACGAACATCGTTTTGGACGAAGACAACAAAAAAGCCGAGGTATTCCTCAAGCCCGATCAGGTCTCTTTGGCCATCGGAAAGGGGGGGCACAACATTAAGCTCGCGGGCAAGCTCACCGGCTTTGATCTGGACGTATACCGCGAAACAGATGAAGACAATGAAGATGTTGATCTGGAGGAATTCGCGGACGAAATCGATGATTGGATCATCGACGAGCTTAAAGCCGTAGGTCTCGACACTGCGCGAAGCGTATTGGAGCTTACAAAAGCAGACTTGGTCTCGCGAACGGATCTGGAGGAAGAAACGATTGACGAGATTTTTAAAATATTGCGCGAAGAGCTGGAATAACGCCTGAGTTTACGTTATTTCTTACTTTCGCACCACAGACAAACAGTTTATGCCAGGCAGATCATCATCGGTAAGATTAAGCAAAGCCGCCAAAGAATTCAACGTCGGACTCTCGACCATTGTCGAGTTTTTGAAGTCGAAAGGTATTGAGATTGAAAGCAAGCCCAATACCAAAATCGACAGCAAGGCCTATGAGATTCTCCAAGACGAATTTTCGGAATCGAAAAAACTGAAAGAGAAAGCCGGCAAAGTCGGTGTGGGATCCACCAAGCGTGAAACTGTCAGCCTCAACAAAGAACGTGCACCTGAGCCCAAACGAAGCGAGGATGATGACGGCGTCTTGATCAAGAATGTTCAGGGCGGTGCTGATGAAGAAGTCATCAAGCCCGATGTTGAGAAGAAGCCCGGCCTCAACGTGGTCGGAAAAATAGATCTCGACAAGCGAAGTAAAGAAGTCGCTGCCAAGAAAGAAGCGGAGGCTGCCGAAAAGGTCGAGGCCGAGGCAGAGAAAAAGGCAAAAGAAGAAGGGGAAGCCGCGAAGGCGGCCGCAGAGAAGAAAGCTGCCGAAGCCAAGGATGCCGAAGCCGACCGAAAGCCCGCAGCCGAGGACGCGAAGAAGGCGGATCAAGACAAGCCGGCAGAAAGGGAAACTATTAAAACCAATGTGCAGAAGCTTTCGGGCCTCACTGTGGTAGGAAAGATAGACCTTCCCGAGAAGAAGAAGAAACCCGTGATGAGCACGGATCCCGATACCGAAACCCAAAAAGGAAAACGGAAGCGAAAGCGCATTGCAACCAAACCGGAAACCCAACGCGGAGGCAAGGCCGGAGACCGCGGTCGCGGGCGCTCCAAAGCGGGCGGTGCACCTCGGGAAGTATCTCAGGAGGATATTGACCGCGAGTTGAAGCAAACCCTCGCCAAAATCAGCGGCGGTTCCGGAAAAGGAAAAGGGGCCAAAATCAGAAAACAGCGCAGGGATGACCACCGCTCGCGTGCCGAAGAACAGGAGCAGCAGGCAGCAGCCGATTCCATGGTGCTCAAGCTGACCGAGTTTGTGACGGTTTCAGATCTTGCCTCTCTCATGGATGTCGGTGTCACTGAGGTGATATCCGCCTGTATGACTTTGGGTATCATGGCGTCGATCAACCAGCGGCTCGATGCGGAAACCATCACCATCGTCGCCGAAGAGTTCGGGTATGACGTGGAGTTCACTTCTGCAGAGGTGCAAGAATCGATCACCGTGCGCGAGGATGCGCCCGAGGAGCTGAAGCCGAGGGCGCCCATCGTGACCGTAATGGGCCACGTAGACCACGGTAAGACTTCGCTGCTCGACTTCCTCCGAAAAGAGAACGTGATTGCCGGAGAGGCCGGAGGAATTACACAGCACATCGGCGCTTACAGCGTGAAAGCGGGCTCCCGAGACATTACTTTCCTCGACACCCCCGGTCACGAAGCCTTTACGGCAATGAGGGCCAGGGGAGCGCAAGTTACCGACTTGGCCATTATCGTGATCGCAGCTGACGATGATGTGATGCCCCAAACCAAAGAGGCCATCAATCATGCCCAGGCTGCGGGCATACCCATGATTTTTGCGATTAACAAAATCGATAAGCCCGAGGCCAACCCGGACAAAATCAAGGAGCAACTCGCCAATATGAACATCCTCGTTGAGGATTGGGGCGGGAAGTTTCAAAGCCAGGAAATCTCAGCAAAGCACGGAACCAATGTGGACGAGCTCTTGGAAAAGGTAGTGCTCGAAGCAGACTTGCTCGATCTGAAAGCCAATCCGGACAAACTCGCACTCGGCGCTGTGATCGAATCTATGCTCGACAAGGGTCGCGGTTACGTCACCACCTTATTGGTGGAGGCGGGAACGCTCAATGTAGGTGATGTTGTTTTGGCCGGGCATTACACAGGCCGCGTCAAGGCTATGTACAATGAGAGCGGTCAGGAAGTGAAAAAAGCCGGACCCTCACAGCCCGTCTCCATGCTCGGACTCAACGGAGCACCCAATGCCGGGGATAAATTCAACGTACTTGCTGATGAGCGTGAAGCGCGGGCCATTGCTGCCAAGCGCGAACAACTCCAGCGCGAGCAGGGCGTCCGCACCCAGAAGCACGTTACCCTTGACGAGATCGGTAGACGTATTGCGATCGGCGACTTTAAGGAGCTCAATATTATCCTTAAAGGTGATGTGGACGGCTCGGTAGAGGCCCTGGCCGATTCGATGCAGAAGCTCTCGACCGATCAGATTCAGGTGAATGTCATCCACAAGGCAGTCGGTCAAATTACCGAAAGCGATGTTCTGCTGGCAACCGCCTCAGACGCCATCATCGTAGGCTTTCAGGTGCGCCCTTCCGCCGGTGCGCGTCGCCTTGCTGAGAAAGAGGAAATTCAGATCAAAATTTACTCTGTCATCTACGCCGCCATTGAGGAGGTGCGCGATGCCATGGAAGGTATGCTTTCCGCAAAAATCGAGGAACGCGTGGTGGGAAATGCCGAAGTACGCGAAACCTTCAGAATCTCCAAAGTGGGAACTATCGCAGGTTGCTTTGTGACCGACGGAAAGATCACACGCGCTTCCAATGTGCGCCTGATCCGCGACGGAATCGTTGTGTACACGGGAGCACTCGGCAGCCTCAAGCGCTTCAAGGATGATGTGAAGGAAGTGAAAAAAGGCTACGAATGCGGTTTGAACATCGAGAAATTCAACGACGTGAAAGTCGGGGATATTATCGAGGCCTTTGAGGAAGTAGAGGTAAAGCAGACGCTGAACAGCTGAGGCCTTTAACACTGCTATGCGGCCCCTCGGGCCTGAGCCGATATGCCGTCCGGAAAGTATTCGAGCTCAATCCTCTTTTTCTTCTTTCGGACGGAGCGGGGGTAGGTTAATTTCGTCTTTCACGATATAGCAGCCGGGAAAGTCCGGTTCCACCTTTTTTTTCAGGGCCTCGCACTCTGCTTTCGTGCGAAAATCACCCACGCGCAGCCTGAAATTCGGTGCGAGATAGCTGATATAAGCGCCCATTTCCGGATGAATTTTCAGGAATTCACCACGAATCTTTTGGGCCTCTGCTCTGCCCCCGAAAAAAAGCTGCAATCTGAAACCCGAGAGGGCTGAAGGCTTTTCTCTTTTCAGGGAATCGAGCAAGAGAATTTTCCTGTCCGCCTTGATACCGACTTTACCCGGGGCTTGCGGGGTGTCCGATTCAGCGTAATATGCGGGCGAAGTACCCTCTGCGGATCGCGAAACAGCACTACTGTCTTTACTCAAATCCGTCGGCTTGTAGAGCCGCCAATCGTCTTCTTGGGCACTCAGGGTGAGGGAAGCGTGAAAGATGAAAAATGAGAGAAGAAGTTTGCCGTACATAGATGGGTGTTTCAGACGCTTTGCGCAAAAGTAGTGCAAAATTGATGCGGGGCTTCGACAGAACAGTCAGACAAGAGCATTTTTCCGCTCGGAGCGCGGGAAAGACAAAAATATCCGGGAACTATTTAGAATCGTTTTAAATTATTTACCCCTATGACAATTTCATGACAAACCTCCCGTGGTAAATAGGGTTTGTATTAAATTTGCGCTCAAATTTGGCCGGAAGGGTGCCGAAAATACAGAGAAATATGGGTCTTCGATTCAATCACTTTTTGTTGACATTTAAAATCTTAGCCTTCGCCTTGCTTCTGGCGGGCGGTGCGGATTCGGGAGCGGTAAGTGCGCAAGACGGAGAGAAGTTGTTCAAGCAGAACTGCTCATCTTGTCACAGGATTGACCAGGACATGACCGGGCCTGCCCTTAAGGGAACGCGCGAACGCTGGGAGGGCCGTGAAGATCTTCTTTACAAATGGATTCAAAACCCCGCCGCAGTTGCGGACATGGGTGATTCTTATGTGAATTCCCTGCTTGCGGAATGGATGCCGCGCGCAGGATTGATGAACGCACAAGCGGTATCGAAGGAAGAAATTGATGCCATCCTCGATTATGTAGACAATTGGGAGCCTCCCGTAGCGGAGGAAACTACAACAGCTCAAGACGACGCACCTGCTGTAGGAGACGGCGGCATTTCATCCACATGGCTGCTCATCGTGGTCTTTATCTTGCTCATATTGGTGTTCTCTCTGTGGGGTGTACGCTCTTCGCTCAAAAAGCTCCAAGACGCCATCGCCGAGTCTGAAGGACGCGAGATTACCCCCGAGATGCCTTTCGGCGAAAAAGCCAAAATATGGCTTTGGGACAATAAAGTCTATGTGTCTGTCTTCGGTATTTTTGTTGTGGTCTACCTGGCAGTTGCAGGTTATGATGCCCTTATGGGTGTAGGTGTTTACACGGGATATACCCCTGATCAACCGATTAAATTTGACCACTCCCTGCACGCCGGAGAAAACGGTGTGGCTTGTGTGTACTGCCACCACAGTGCCACAAAGAGCAAGCATGCGGGCATTCCCTCTACCAACATCTGTATGAATTGCCACAAGGCGATCAATCAGGGTCGATCTGATGAAGGGACTGCGGAAATACAAAAAATTTACGCCGCAGTGGGTTGGGATCCCGACACCCAGCAATACACAGGCGAAGAGAACCCCATTCAATGGGTTCGGGTGCACGTACTTCCGGATCACGCATACTTTAACCATGCGCAGCACTATGTGGTTGGTGAGATCGAGTGTCAGGAATGCCACGGTCAAATCCAAGAAGACTACACCGTTGCAGGGCAGTATGCTCCGCTGACCATGGGATGGTGTATCGATTGCCACAACCAAACGGAGGTGAAGATGGACGGCAACGGTTACTACGACGAGGTACACTCCAGACTCGTAGACCACAACAAAGAAGAACTGAAAAAATACCTCGAAGACGGAACCATCACCGCACGCGAATTGGGCGGATGGGAATGCTCGAAATGTCACTACTAATACCAACGGTACCGCTGATATGGCCAACAATAAACAATATTGGGTAGGACTCGAAGAACTCCACGATACTGAGGAGTTCAAGCAGGCAAAAGAGAATGAATTCGTCAGTCAACCGCAGTCGGTTGATGCGTTCGTTTCCGCAACTGAAACTTCCGAAGCCGCTCCCGGCCGTAGGGATTTTCTCAAGTTGCTGGGTTTCGGAGTGACGGCAGCTACGGTAGCTGCTTGTGAAACCCCCGTGATCAAGTCCATTCCTTATGCCAATAAGCCCGAGTCTATTACCCCGGGTGTCCCGAATTATTACGCATCTACTTTTTACGACGGCACAGACTACGCGTGTGTGCTCGTAAAAACGCGCGAAGGCCGGCCGATCTTCATTAAGCCCAATGAAGATTCCGGACAGGTGCTCAACGCTCGGATTAATTCTTCCGTACTTCCGCTGTACGACAGTACGCGACTGCGAGGCCCCTTGGCCGACGGAAAGCCCGCATCTTGGGATGAGGTTGATTCTGAGATTGAAAATCGCCTGAGCAAGACTGACGGCGACATCGCAATTATTACCGGTTCTGTCATCAGCCCCTCCCCCCGTGCGGCCTTCGAAAAGCTCGCTGAGAAGTACGGTGAGGAAAAGGTGCGCATGGTGAGTTATGACGCACTTTCTCAATCTGCCATTCGTCGCGCCAATGAACGCACCTTCGGAAAGGCTGTGATACCCGATTACGATTTTTCCCAAGCGAAAGTCATTGTGAGTATCGGTGCCGATTTCTTGAATGACTGGCTCATCAGCACCCAAAATACCGCGCAATATGTGTCGCGTCGCAAGCCTGACGGAGATTGGATGAGCAAGCATTATCAGTTTGAAACGCTGATGACCCTTACCGGCACCAACGCTGACGAGCGCGCTACGATTAAACCCTCAAACGAGGGAAGGCTCCTTTTGGCCCTGCACAACAAAGTGGCCGAAATGACGGGCGGATCTAAAGTTTCTGTCAAAACGGATGATTTGCCCACAGCTCTGATCGAGAAAGCGGCAAAAGATTTGGCAGCGAATAAGGGAAAGTCTTTGGTCGTAGCAGGTTGCAACGACACCGCCCTGCAAGTTGTGGTGAACGGCATCAACCGAATGTTGGGGAATTACGGGACCACTATCAGCACAAACACGGAGCTTTTCGTGAAAAACGGCAATGATTCGGAAATGAAAAAGCTCGTAGCCGATATGAATGCCGGAAAAGTCGGTGCCGTTTTGATCTATGGTGCGAATCCGGCCTATAATTATCCGGAGGCAGATAAGTTTAAATCAGGCCTCGAGAAAACGGGGACTGCCGTTTCTTTCGCGTCTTGGAACGATGAGACAGCATCTTTGTGCGGGTTCGTATGCCCCGATAACCACTACTTGGAGTCATGGAATGACTATTATCCCAAAACAGGGCACTATGCTTTGGCCCAGCCTACCATAAGCCCGCTCTACGACACCCGTCAGGCCCAAGACAGTGTCCTGAAGTGGTGCGGTGCGGATCAAACCTACAACGAATTTATGAAGGAGGTGTGGCGCAGGTATTCCGGTGAGATGGGAGGTGACAGCATCCTTTTTGAAGATTTTTGGTTCAATGCGCTCAGACGCGGCTTCGTAAATGTTGACGTTCCGGGTGAAAGCGTATTCGGCGACTTTGACGCTTCAGCCGTGGCTTCCGCAGCGCAAAGCATCGCGTCGCGCAAACCTGCCGGTGACGGATTTGAGGCTGTGTTTTACACCAAGGTGGGTATCGGTGACGGCGCCGGTGCGGTGAACCCCTGGCTTCAGGAACTCCCCGATCCCATTACGAAAATCACATGGGACAACTACATCACCATGAATCCCGCAGATGTAGAGCAATACGGCTTTAACATGCATTACGGGCAAGAGATGCCCGCTTCCGTGGCAAAATTATCCGTAAACGGTAAGACAATTGAACTTCCCGTGATTGCACAACCGGGTCAGAAGCGCGGCACAGCCGGCGTTGCGGTGGGCTACGGAAGAGGAGCTGCCGGAGAAGAGGTTGGAAGAGCGGCATTCCGCACCAAGGAATACGGCGGTCATCAAACCGATGAGAACGGCAACAAAATACCCGTCGGAGTGAATGTCTTCCCCATGGTTTCCATGGAAAAGGAGGGTCCTGTTTTTCATGCAGCGGGTGTAACCGTTGAGGATGCGGGACGAACTTTTGCCGTTGCCGGAACCCAGACGCACCACACCCTCATGGGAAGAACTTCAGTGGTCCGTGAAACGGATCTGAAGACTTACAAAACCTCAGGACCGGAGAAATACAATCCTCCCCACGTTCTCCCCATTCACGAGGGCGGAACTGTGATCAACAAGCCTGTACAGGATGTCGATCTTTGGAATAACCACCCCGTGGCAGGCGTCGGTCACCGCTGGGGCATGTCAATAGATTTGAGCACGTGCACCGGTTGCAGTGCCTGTGTAACCGCATGCCATTCTGAGAACAATGTTCCTGTTGTCGGTAAAGATGAAATCCGCCGCGGCCGCGATATGCACTGGCTGCGCATCGATCGCTACTACTCTTCTGATATGAATATGGAGAAGGGAAGCGATGAGGGCAAAGGCGTGATCGCTACTTATCGAGAAATGGAAGTGCCGCAATACGACAATCCGACCACAGTGCATATGCCGATGATGTGTCAGCATTGCAACCACGCACCCTGTGAAACGGTATGTCCGGTGGCCGCAACCACCCACAGCAACGAAGGACTCAATCAGATGACCTACAACCGCTGTATAGGTACCCGCTACTGCGCAAACAACTGTCCTTACAAAGTTCGTCGATTCAACTGGTTTAATTACAAGGCCTACGACAAATTTACCGAGGTGAATCCCGCCCAAGATGAGATGGCCCGTATGGTACTAAACCCCGATGTTACCGTGCGTTCCCGCGGGGTGATGGAGAAGTGCAGCCTTTGTGTGCAGCGCATCCAAGGTGGTAAACTCGATGCCAAAATGAAAGGTAAGCCTGTGGAAGACGGTGCTGTGAAAACGGCCTGCGCCGAAGCTTGCCCCACAAATGCGATCACTTTCGGTGACTTGAATGATACCGACAGTAAAGTACTGGAAGGACATAAGGACGATCGCGCCTACTACGCCCTTGAGGAGATCGGTGTGAAGCCGAACATCAGCTACAAAGTTAAAGTCAGAAACGTCTGAGGATATTTAATAATACCCTGAAGTATGCATAAAGAAGCAGCCATAAGAACGCCCCTTATTCTGGGAGATAAAACTTATCACGATATCACCGCGGATGTGGTAGGCCCCATCGAGGGTAAAGCCTCTAAGACTTGGTACCTGCTGGTTACTATCGCAGGGCTGATCGCCTTATGGGGTGTAGGTTGTGTAGTATATCTCATTGCCACGGGTATCGGAGTTTGGGGTCTGAACAAGACCGTAGGATGGGCTTGGGACATTACCAACTTTGTATGGTGGGTAGGTATCGGCCATGCGGGAACATTGATTTCTGCGGTGCTCCTCCTTTTCCGTCAAAAATGGAGAATGGCCATTAACCGCTCTGCGGAAGCGATGACCATCTTTGCAGTTATGATGGCAGCCCTCTTTCCGGGTATACACATGGGAAGAATCTGGGTGGCCTACTGGGTGCTTCCGCTTCCCAACACTTTCGGTTCGCTTTGGGTAAACTTTAACTCCCCGCTGCTCTGGGATGTATTTGCAATCAGCACGTACTTCAGTGTTTCTCTTGTGTTTTGGTACATCGGTCTCATTCCCGACTTTGCCACCATTCGCGACCGCATGACGGCGCCTGCTGCGAAAAAAATCTACGGTATACTCAGTTTCGGCTGGTCAGGAAAAGCCAAGCAGTGGACCCGATTCGAAGAAGTATCCCTGGTGCTCGCCGGATTGGCTACCCCGCTTGTATTTTCTGTTCACTCGATTGTATCCTTCGACTTTGCTACCAGTGTGATTCCCGGTTGGCATACCACTATATTCCCGCCTTATTTTGTTTCGGGAGCGGTATTCTCGGGGTTTGCCATGGTGCTTACGCTCCTTCTCATTATGCGAAAGGTGATGAAATTTGAAAATTACATCACAATCAAGCACATCGAGTATATGAACATTGTGATTATTGTGACGGGTTCCATTGTGGGTGTGGCATACATCACAGAGCTGTTTATCTCATGGTACTCCGGTGTGGAATATGAGTCTTATGCCTTCATCAACCGTTTCAGCGGGCCTTACCTTTGGGCATACTGGGCGATGATGACCTGCAATGTGATTTCACCCCAGCTCTTTTGGTTCAAGAAAATTCGCACCAACCTTACCTTGACATTTATCCTGTCTATCGTGGTAAACATAGGTATGTGGTTCGAGCGCTTCGTGATTATTGTGACTTCCATCCACCGTGATTACGTGCCCTCGAGCTGGTCGATGTTTTACCCCACTTGGGTGGATGTGGGAATCTTTGTGGGAACGATCGGAATATTCTTCACGCTATTCCTGTTGTTTGCCCGCTTTTTCCCCGTACTCGCATTGAATGAATTGAAAACAATCCTGAAGGTTTCGGGAGAGAAATACAAAAAAGAAGATCACTGATGGCAGAGGCAGCTCAAACTAAAGTCGTTCACGCAATGTTCGACGACGACCACCGCCTGCTTGAGGCAGCAAAAAATTTGGTGGCCAAAGGAGTAAAGATCAAGGATGTTTATTCGCCGTTTCCCATTCACGGTCTTGACCCGATCATCGGTGTAAAGCGAACGCGAATGGCCATTGTATCCTTTATGTTCGGAATGACGGGCTTGAGCTTGGCACTCCTGGGTATGTGGTATTTCATGATCTACGACTGGCCGATGAACATCGGAGGTAAGCCGAGTTTCTCGCTGATCGAAAACCTTCCGGCATTTATTCCTGTCACTTTTGAGTTCACGGTACTTTGTGCGGCCCACGGTATGGCGATCACCTACATGCTGCGCAACGGGACCCTTCCGGGAATGCCGGCTGTGAACCCGGATCCTCGAACCACGGATGACAAATTTGTAATGGAAATTACCAATGCTCAGAATCCGCAGATGGATGTTGAGGAACTCGGAGGCATGCTAAAATCCGAAGGAGCCGTGGAGATCAATCAAAAGAGTTTGACAGACCGATGAAAAACACAAAACAATATTTACGCGCAGCCTTCGCCGCACTTCTCTTTGCGGCTGTGCTGTCCTCTTGTATTCGCGATGAACAAAGTCCGGGATATGAGTATATGCCCGATATGTACCGCAGTCCGGCCATTGAGGCTTATGTTGATTACGGTGAAATTCGCGACACCATTCGGTATGAAAAAATGCACCAAATATCTGCAAGGAAGCCTGTAGAAGGTACCATTGCATATTCCGATAATGCCGTGAACGATATGCCGTACCTCATCCCCAATACTTTTGAAGGATACGAGGAAGCGGGCCAAAAGGTGCGTTCACCTCTGGAAAGCACCGAAGAAATCGTGAATCAAGGCAAGAAGATCTACACCGACTTTTGCATACAGTGCCACGGTAAAGAGGGGCAGGGAAACGGGCCTGTGGTCGAGAAAGGCGGACACCCCGCACCGCAGCCCTTTAACAAAGGCTTGAAAGATCTTCCCGAGGGCAAGATGTTTCATACCCTCACATACGGAAAAGGTGCAATGGGGTCACATGCCTCACAGCTTACCAAAGAAGAGCGATGGAAGGTAGTGGCGTACGTAAAAACGCTGCAACACCACGGAGAGGAAGAAGAGCAGGAAGAAAACAAACAAGACTAAGATTCAACGGAGCCTCCGTCAACAATAAAATTTCAGGTATCAATGAACTTCGTATTCTCCAACAGAGCCAAGATTATCAGCTTCGTGTTGATTGCCATCGGCGTCATCGCTTTGGTGACAGGTATTTTTACGGTATCAAGTGACCGCATCTGGTCTAACTTGCTGATCAACGGATTTTATTTCATGGGTATCTCCTTGGGCGCCCTGTTCTTTTATGCCCTTTCATTTGCCACAGAGACGGCTTGGGCCGTGACTTTGCGCAGGGTAATGGAAGGTGTCTTTTCATTCATTCCCGCAGCTGCCGCTGTGCTGATCATTGTTTTCATCGGGGCTACCATGCACTGGAACCACATCTACCACTGGATGGATGAGGCGACCGTATCAAAATATGTTGCAGAGTCCACCATCGACAGTGAACATCCCACCTATTTTAAGGACAAGGCAGCAGCCCAAAAAGCAGAGGAAGCCGGGGAGACCGTGGTTTTAAACGAGGCACATTACGACGAGCTCATTGCAAACAAAACGGCCTACCTCAATACGCCTTTCTTTTGGATCCGCACGATCATTTACATTGCCGCATTCATCATTTTTGCGCGGTGGTTCAGAAAGCGGTCATTGAAAGAAGATGAGACGGGTGACGTGGGCCTGCACTTTAAGGGTTATCAGCGAGGGGCCCTCTTTCTGGTGATTTTTGCCGTATTCTCCTCTACCATGTCTTGGGATTGGATCATGTCCATCGATACGCACTGGTTCAGTACCTTGTTCGGATGGTATGTTTTTTCGGGCATGTGGGTAAGTGCGATGAACATTATCGCAGTGCTTTCGCTGTATCTCATTTCAAAAGGTTATTTAAAAGAAATTAACTCGAGCCACATCCATGACCTCGGTAAGTGGATTTTCGCGCTCAGCTTTCTGTGGACTTACCTTTGGTTCTCACAGTTTATGCTCATCTGGTACTCCAATATTCCCGAGGAGGTCACCTACTTTGTGCTCCGTATCGAGGAATACCGCGTACCCTTTTTCGGGATGATGCTCATCAACTTTATCGTTCCTATGGTGTTTTTAATGTCGAGAGATGCAAAGCGCAATCCGCGCTTCTTGATTTTTGTGGGAACGATTGTATTCATAGGACATTTTTTGGACACCTACATGCTGGTAACACCGGGTGTGCACTTTGAGCATTGGGAGTTCGGTTTTGTTGAGATCGGGATGTTCATGGGCTTCACGGGCCTCTTCATCAACAGGGTTTTGGCGGCGCTCACAAAAGCTCCGCTCGTCCCTAAAGAATCGCCGTACTTGGAGGAAAGCTTGCATCACAGCATTTAAAGGAAAATTACACACGCTAATAAGGAGACGCTAAAATGGACAAATTACTTCTGGTACTCGTGATCGTTCTGGTGGTGATCAGCATTGCGCAGATTGCCAAGATGTACCAAATCACGGGAAAACTCGGGAACAAGCGCGAAGAAGATACTACCCCGACCAGCAATAAGGTCAATGCCAATTTGCTGCTCTTCTTTATGATTGCACTTTTCGCGACTTTCATTTGGCAAATGGTCGCATTCAAGGATGTTCTTTTGCCTGTAGCGGCCTCGGAACACGGCGTGCTTACGGATCGACTTTTTAATATCAACTGGTTGATCCTGATTCCTGCCTTCTTCCTCGTTAACTTTCTGCTTTTTTACTTCGCTTGGAAGTACCGCTATGACAAGAACCGCAAGGCACTCTACCTGGCGCACAACAATACTTTGGAAATGGTCTGGACCATCATTCCTTCCATTGTATTGGTCTTCATCATCATTTACGGTCTTGTGACTTGGAATGACATCATGGACGATCCTTCAGAGGATGCCCTGCAAGTAGAACTTTACTCCAAACAATTTGACTGGACTGCGCGTTATGCGGGGACTGACGGACAGATGGGAGAATCCAACTTCACCCTGATTTCTGCCGCCAATCCGCTCGGTTTGATCACCGAGGAGACTGTTCGTGAAAAAATAGAGGAGCTGGACGAAGAAATCAAAAATATTGAGCGGCGCATCGAAGAGGAGATTCTTCCTGACAGCCGTGTAGAGGAGCTCAAGAAGAGAATTGCCATGCGCACCCGACAGCGCGCCCGCGTGATCAACTACCTCGATAGCGGCATCGATTTTTCCGCGGCATTGGATGACCGTGTTATCCGGGGCGAATTTCACATCCCGGTAGGACAGGAAGTGAATTTCAAAATTCGCTCTCGCGACGTGATACACAGCGCCTACATGCCCCACTTCAGGGCGCAAATGAACGCTGTTCCGGGCATGACGACGCAGTTCACTTTCGTTCCGAACATTACAACCGACAGCATGCGCACCGTGCTCGGAGATGAAGATTTTAATTTCGTACTCCTTTGCAATAAGGTGTGCGGATCGGCACATTACAATATGCAAATGGACATCATTGTTGATACCCCTGAAGATTATCAGAAATGGCTTGATGAGCAAAAAACCTTTGCGGCAAGCTTGGGCATCGAAATTGAGGAATCTGTCGCAGACCGCGAAGAGGATGCAGAGAGTGGAGAAGAAGACGGTAAAATTGCACAAAATAACAAGTAAACGACACTACAATGGCAGCAGTAAGTGAAGCGCAAGTAGCAGAACACGCACCCGACCACGGGCACGAGGAGCATGAGGAAAGCTTCGTTTCGAAGTATATTTTCTCGCAGGACCATAAAATGATCAGTAAGCAGTTTTTGATCACTGCAGTTTTTATGGGAATCATAGCTATGGCCCTGTCCGTATTTTTCAGGTTGCAACTGGCGTGGCCGGGCGAGAGTTTTGGAATTCTCAATTATTTTCTCGGTGACCGTTGGGCTCCTGACGGAATTCTGGACCGTAACATGTACTTGAGCTTGGTGACCATCCACGGTACTATCATGGTGTTTTTCGTACTCACGGGAGGTCTGAGCGGTACCTTTAGTAATCTTTTGATTCCGCTTCAAATCGGAGCAAGGGATATGGCTTCCGGGTTCCTGAATATGCTGTCATACTGGTTTTTTCTGGTTTCCAGTGTCATTATGGTGGCCTCTCTTTTCGTTGAAACAGGAGCTGCGAGCAGCGGTTGGACCGTTTATCCTCCGCTCAGTGCCCTGCCGCAAGCCATGCCCGGTTCAGGATTAGGGATGACTTTGTGGTTGGTGAGTATGACTCTGTTTATCGTATCTTCATTGCTGGGAGGTTTGAACTACATCGTTACCATTCTCAACCTGCGAACCAAAGGAATGAAAATGACAAGGCTGCCGTTGACCATCTGGGCCTTCTTTATCACGGCGGTATTGGGTGTACTTTCTTTCCCCGTTCTGTTTGCTGCAGCCCTCCTTTTGATCATGGACCGCTCGATGGGTACAAGTTTTTACCTCAGTGATATTTACATCGCCGGTGAAGCATTGGATCCCGTGGGAGGAAGTCCTATCCTTTATCAACACCTTTTCTGGTTCCTCGGTCACCCCGAGGTGTACATCGTTTTACTTCCCGCCTTGGGTATTTCTTCCGAGGTCATTGCGACCAATTCGCGTAAGCCCATCTTCGGGTACCGTGCTATGATCGGTTCAATTTTGGCCATCGGATTCCTTTCATTCATCGTGTGGGGACACCACATGTTCGTAACGGGAATGAATCCCTTCCTGGGCTCCGTGTTTGTTTTCACCACGCTGTTGATTGCCATTCCGTCTGCGGTCAAAGCATTTAATTACATAACGACCCTGTGGAAAGGAAATCTCAAATTCACCCCCGGTATGCTTTTCTCGATCGGGCTGGTGTCCACCTTTGTGACGGGAGGTTTGACCGGTATTATTTTGGCTGACTCCGCTTTGGATATTAATGTTCACGACACGTACTTCGTCGTGGCGCACTTCCACATTGTTATGGGGCTTTCCGCTATTTTCGGAATGTTTGCGGGAATTTACCATTGGTTCCCCAAAATGTTTGGGAGGATGCTTAATACCAAACTGGGTTATGCACATTTCTGGCTCACCATTGTGGGCGGTTACGGTGTATTCTTCCCCATGCACTTCGTGGGTATGGCCGGTGCACCGAGGCGCTACTATCAGTACACCGATTATCCCATGTTTGACGGATTGGCAGATCTCAACGTCATCATCACGGTGTTTGCCATCGGAGCGGCATTGGCGCAAGCCATCTTCCTGTTCAACTTTTTCTGGAGTATTTTCAAGGGGCAGCGGGCTCCGCAAAATCCTTGGAAATCCAATACCCTCGAGTGGACCACACCGGTGAAGCACGTACACGGAAACTGGCCGGGTGCGCTTCCTGTGGTACACCGGTGGCCTTATGACTACAGTAAGCCGGGTAAAGAAGAAGACTTCGTTCCGCAAACCGTACCTATTGCTGATGATGAAGAGGAGCACGGTTGATGTGAACTTCAGATTCTGAGAAATTTAAAAAAGCCTGCCTGCGTGCAGGCTTTTTTAATCGGATTCGTGCCGCTATGGTTATCTTTGACCTGCATGGATAACGATTTTGACTTACGGGATGAGTCCTCCTTTTCGGATGCCGAATTGGACCGCGTCCTGCGCCCGAAAGCTTTCGAGGACTTTTCAGGGCAAGATAAGGTTCTGGAAAACCTGAAGATCTTTGTCACCGCAGCCAAGCAGCGCGGCGAATCTCTCGACCACGTTCTTTTGCACGGCCCTCCCGGACTCGGGAAGACTACCCTTGCCAATATTGTTGCCCAAGAGCTCGGCGTTGGCCTCAGAGTGACGTCAGGCCCGGTCCTTGACAAACCCGGCGACTTGGCGGGGCTCCTCACTAACCTCGAAGAAAACGATGTCCTCTTCATCGATGAAATTCACAGACTTTCGGCGGTAGTCGAGGAATACCTGTACTCCGCAATGGAGGATTTTAAGATTGACTTGGTGATCGATACCGGACCGAACGCCCGAACGGTTGAGATCGCACTCAGCCCATTCACCTTGGTTGGGGCCACTACCCGATCGGGACTGCTTACCGCACCGCTGCGCGCGCGTTTCGGCATCAACTCCAGATTGTCTTACTACACAGCCGATGTACTCGCCAATATCATAAAACGAAGCGCCGATATTCTCGGAATTCCTATTGCAAATGATGCGGCTTCCGAAATAGCCCGGCGGTCGAGGGGCACCCCGCGTATCGCCAATGCCTTGCTGCGCAGGGTCCGTGACTTCGCTCAGGTAAAGGGATCGGGAAGGATTGATCTCGCAATAGCCAAGTATTCTCTGGAAGCCCTCGATGTAGATACCCACGGATTGGACGAGATGGACAATAAAATTTTGGCCACAGTGATCGATAAATTTCGCGGAGGGCCGGTGGGGCTCACCACAATCGCTACGGCGGTAGGCGAAGATGCCGGCACCATCGAGGAAGTCTACGAGCCTTTTTTGATTCAGGAAGGCTTCCTTATGCGCACCCCGCGCGGCCGTCAGGTTACAGAGGCCGCTTACCACCATTTGGGCAGAAAGCCCGGGAATGCACAGGGGCAGTCCGCCCTGTTTTGAGAAAAGATAAAAAAACCGCGCCCAAAGGCCCGGTTTTTTTGATTCAAAGGGTATTTTAATTCAGAAGGACGCGGTCAGACTGCTCTCCTGACTTCCGCAACACCCGTCTTTTCAATCAGCTCCATGATTACCGCTGCTTTTTGTCTTCTCATGATGCATCATTGATATACAGTTTCATAGATTGCCTTAAGCGGGCGTAATTATTGTTGCGGCTGTCGCCGCGGGTTTGTTTCCACCTTATCTTGACATAAGGTGGAGCCAACTAAGCGTAAGCGATCTCATCCATACGGACTTGCTTCGCATCGTGAGGCCCTTAAAAAATCAACAATGACCGAATAACTCAAGGCTGTGCATCTTTTTCTCGAAATTTCAGGCTACGCTCGCTATCTCA
>PXBH01000075.1 GCA_003565555.1 Cryomorphaceae bacterium
CCGAACAGGGGCTGCTTTTCGGGTGTGAAAGGATCCAAGCCGCGATTGACGAGTTTATCGCAAAAGTCGGCACCCGCATAGCTGTACATGGTAATGCCGTACCTGTCTTTACTGTCGGAAGGTTTCACGGAAAAATTGATTTCGCCGGCTTCCTTGACTGCGAATCGGTACCAGAACGTATATTTATCTTGATAAAGATAGTATAAGGCGTTCCTGCTCTCCCCTTCCGCGAGAATTTCCGAGCCTGAAAAATCATTTTGCGCAAGCGGAAAAACCACCTCACGCGCGCCGGTGCAATCGGTCTCCCCGGCATCCTGTGCAGATACTGTCTGCATTCCCGTAAGGGCGCAAAACAGAAGAAAAAACCGGAAAACATCCTTCACGAAACGGTGATTTGGAGAGATGAAACAAATATATGCGGCGACATGCCGACAAAAGACTGTTGCTCCTCCGCATTATCCACACCTGTGTGATGAAAGATTGAGCGCTGCGACGCACGTGCACCGAGGATGTACCCTAACTTTGGACTACGCTGTCCCACCAAATTGTGGAAAACTTATGATGAAAATCAAGCTAACCGTGCCACTGATTGCAGGCTTACTCTGCATGTCGAATGCACACGCACAACTGTCCGAACTGTTCTCGGGCAGCAACGAGGGGTACCACAATTACGTGCCCAATCCGGGTTTTGAGCAAACCAAGCGCGAGTACTGCGTATGGAACCAAAACGGACGGGACTACATGGCAGATGTTCTGCACTGGGATTCCCCCAACGAAGCCACCCCCGACATACTCAGCCTCCGGGTAGACCGATCGTGCTGGGCCAATCCCCGAAAGCACAGCAACGGTAAACAGGGGCCGCGCAACGGGGACAATATGGCCGGGATCAAGACGTACGGTTTGGGCGGAACGGAAACCTTCTGGCACGAATACCTCATGGTAAAACTGGACTCCGCCCTGCAACCGGGACAGCGATACTATGCAGAATTTTACGCCAACCGCTCCGTGGCCTCGGCTATGGCATCCAATAATCTCGGCATGTATTTCAGCGACACCGCAGTAGTGACCAGAGACCGCATGCCCTTGTTTTTCACACCGCAGGTGAACAGTGAAAAAGTGGTGAAGTCCCGGTGGAATATGTGGCAAAAAGTCAGCGGTGTATTCGAACCGGACAGTGAAAAGAATTACCTGCTGATCGGCAATTTCTACCACGACGACGTAACGGAAACCGAAAAATTTCCGGAAGGGCAGCGCGGAGCATATTATTACATTGACGATGTATACGTGCGTCGCGCCAAGCCCGGTGAAGAATTGACCCCGCGCCCGAGAGAAAGTGTGGCACCCAAACCCAAACGCGTATTGAAACGCGAAGAGATCGCATCAACGAAAGAAGTGAAACTGGACAGCATCGACTTCAGGGTGGGTAATACCATAAGGCTCGAAAACATCTTTTTCGAATTCGATAAAGCACGTCTGCTGCCCGAATCGAAAGCAGAGCTGAAAAAACTTCACGACAACATGCACGACTACCCGCACTTAAAAATCGAAATCGCCGGGCATACGGACAACGTGGGGTCAGACAGTTACAACCTCAATCTCAGCGAGGAACGGGCAAAGGCGGTCGCGGATTACCTGCTGAAAGAAAAAATAGCGGAAGACCGCATCTCCTACAAGGGATACGGAAGTGCAAAGCCCGTGGCTTCAAATGATTCCGAAAAGGGACGCGCCATGAACAGACGGGTAGAATTTACGATTCTGGAGAATTAAAACCGATTTCGTATAGGTAATTGGTCTCTGACCATCGCCTTCTTTGATCTATACGCTTGTAGCGGAGATTTTCAGAATCAGCGATGGCGAGGATGCGCTCTGTGTCACACGACTTGGCCAAGGCCATAATCACCTTGCCGTCGGGGTTCATGGCCTTCCTCAAATCTCCGAAAAGGGCGATGTAGTACTCATACTCCTCCCCGCAGCAGAAGGCAAAGTCTTTTTCGTCTTCCGGATACTGCGGCAAAAAAGGCGGATTGACGAAAATATAGTCAAATGTCAGGCCCGCAGGAAGATCATCGAAAATATCGCTGGCAATTACGCCTACTTTCAATCCGTTCCGCTCTGCATTCAGTGCGGCGTTCCTGCATGCTACGGGTGTCACGTCCAAGGCGTAAGAAACTGCCCCCTTTCCGGCAGCCACACAGGCCTGAACACCCGCTCCGCAACCCAGCTCGAGGGTCGTTTTGCCTTCAAGATCCATCCGCTCTATTTTGTCGAGAAGCATTCTCGAAGTAACGAACCACCCGGGGTGAAAAACCCCCGGCATTACTAAAAAATTGTAGCTGTTGTACTTCCAAACCCGAAGGCTGCTCGAATACAACCTGTACAGCGGCTCGGCCAGAGACTCCACAAATACCCTTGCCGTGTTTTTTGTCATGTAAAAGGCTGTTTAAGATAGTTAACATTAAAGCTGATTTACGGCAAATTGTTCACGAACGATTCATTTTCTCTGCATTCCGAGGCCCCGTCCGTCCCGAGGTATTTCACTACTTTTGCCCAAACGGTTCGCATGCACCACGAAGATTCTCTTGTAATCGCCGTAGATTTCGACGGTACCATCGTAGAGCACGACTATCCGCGCATCGGCAGGGAGATGGTTTTTGCGTTCGACACGCTTCGCGCCCTGCAAAAGAAGGGACACAAACTCATCTTGTGGACGTACAGAGAGGGACCGTTGCTGCGGGAAGCCGTAGCCTACTGCCGAAAGAACGGCATTGAGTTTTACGCGGTCAATAAAAGTTATCCCGAGGAAAAGTTCTCCGCCGACATCAGCAGAAAGGTCAACGCCGACATTTTCATTGACGACAGAAATATAGGCGGATTTCCCGGTTGGGGCGAAGTGTATCAAATGCTGCATCCCAACGGCGGTGCGCTTGAGCATGTATTGACAAATCCCGATGCCCACAGCAATTTTTCAAACAACAGGGGCTTTTTCAAAAAATTATTCAGAAGAAAGAAATGATCCACATTAAGAATGCGGAAGAAATCGAATTGATGCGCATAAGTGCGCGAATCGTCTCACGTACCTTGGCCCTGGTTGCCGAGCATATCGATGAGGGTGTTACGCCGCTTAAGCTCGACAAGCTCGCCCACGACTACATCCGCGATCAGGGCGCCGTGCCCGGATTTCTCGGTTTCGGCGGATTTCCGAATTCGCTCTGCATCTCCGTCAACGAAGCCGTAGTACACGGCATACCCGGGGATCGGCCCTTGCAGGAAGGCGATATCGTCTCGGTGGATTGCGGTGCGGTCAAAAACGGTTTTTTCGGTGACCACGCGTACACCTTCGCGGTCGGCACGCCCGCGCCGGAGACAGAAAAGCTCCTGCGCGTGACCAAGGAAAGTCTCTATCTGGGCATCGCGCAAATGCACGTCGGAAACCGGATCGGCGATATAGGATATGCGGTGCAGGCGCATGCGGAGAAGCACGGTTACGGCGTGGTGAGAGAGCTCGTAGGCCACGGACTCGGAAAAGATATGCACGAAGATCCCCAGGTACCCAATTACGGGAAGCGTGGTCGCGGAAAGAAAATCAGAGAAGGAATGGTGCTGGCGATCGAACCGATGATCAACCTCGGAACCCGCGAAATCCTCATGCTGGATGATGATTGGACCATCGTGACCGCAGACAGGAAACCGTCAGCACACTTTGAGCACGATGTAGCTGTGGTAAACGGAAAGCCGGAAATCCTCTCCACTTTTGATTTGGTGGAAGAGGTACTCGAAAAGCGCGGAATGAACCCGATGAAAATGTCTCTCAACGATTTTGTTCCTGCTTGAGGATCAACATGGGGCCGTGCGCCTGATATCCAACTTTTGAAGGGAATCTCGGATCAGGTCTCTGTGAATCACGGCAATCTCTCCGGGCCCGATGCGGACTGAGGTCACAGAAACGGTTTTAACCAATCCTCCGCGGTTCATGACCATATCGTTCTCGGGATCGCCTTCACCTCCCCGGAGGTGAAAATCCAGCAGGGCATCGGCATCAGGATCCGAAGCGAGCAAGTGGCGGAACCAACGCTTTCGGTCCTCTCTTACTTTTTCAGAATACAGTTGTGCAGACGCCCAAAGCCGCTCCGAACCGTCGCTGTATGAGGTGTAGTGCGTGCGCTCACTGTCGCGGCGCATCTCTTCGGTAACATCCCCGAAGCGCAACAGGGTAAACGGCTCCGTATTCGATAAATCACCAGCCTCCGCAAATGCTTTCAGCGTGGAGTATTCCAAGCTTTCAAGCACTACCAGACCTCTGCTCTTCCCGTAGTGCCCGCCCGGCGCGTGGGCCTGAAATGCACCGTTGAGCAATACACAGACTGCACCGTTCTCGCCCACAGCCATATTTGTTCCACCCTTTACAGGCTCGCGTGCAATGTGCCAAGCCTCTCCCGAGGCGGTCAGGTAAGGGCTGAGCTCTCGGGCAGCGCGCAGCGGTGTTTCATCTCTGTTGGCTGTGATGATCTTCTTCCCCTTGACTTCTCTGTAGGTTACGGTGCACACGTTATCGGGCGTAGGATTCGAAATACGCGCGGCGCTCGGCCTCATAAGATTCCTCGCCGATATCACCGCTTGCGGCGCGGGCATTCAGCAATGCGAGCGGCTTGTAGCGCTCCGCGAAATCCTTGGTGATCGGCATCAATTCGTCCGTGTCGGGATTACGCAAAAAAAAGTGCCTTGCCGTGGGTATGGTGGGGATGAAAAACAGGCGAAACCACTCCGTCTCGAGTGTGAGCATAAGAAATTCTGCATCGGAGCGTTTGTCCGACGGCAAATCTTGAGCTGCAAGAGGCCCTATGTCTTTTGAGGTTCGATACCCCCAGTCAAAAATGAAAATCATGAACGGCAGTACGGAGCAGTAATTCGTGCGCCTTACGGCAAAAATAGTAAAGATCTGCCGCAGATGAACCCGAAGGCGCACCCACTCCTACTCATTGTGCTACACCAAAGAAACCTTGACCGTGCTGCTGAATATTTTATAGCTGTCTGAGACAGGGACCACTTCAAAAGCAACGGGATTCTTAGACCGCATCACGATCGTGATGATTCCGAGCCCCGCACCTCCTTTGTCAGAGAATTCCCCCGATTGCAAAACATCCAGATACTTCTTTCGAAGTACTTCGGGAGAAAGCGCATTCACCTCAGAATAACGGCGGGTCAGCAACTTGGCTTGTGCTGATGACACGATATTCATAAAATAAGCACAAACGTGATCGCCTCGGGTGTACACCAAAACGGTGGCGTACACTTTACCTTGCGCATCGGTACATCCGTGAATGCGGATATTCTGAATGGCCTCTATAAATACTGTGAAAAAACGCTTTCGCGCCTTGCGGTTCGAAATACTATCATCCAGAAGCTTCTCAAGTCGGGAAGCAATGGCATTGGCGAACCCAAAGTTCAAGTCACCGCAATAATACATGAGGATTCTGTGGTCCGAACTGAGGCTCAACTTCTCATATTCGCACTCGGCGGTATCTGTAAAAGCGGAAAGGGTCTCCGAGGTTATGGTCATCGGGCCAAAATTCGTTGGCGAATATAGAAATTAATCCCTTTTTGCATTTGAAATGAACGGACTGAATCCTCAAAAATTATACACATCAAAAGGACACGGGTCCGGGCTTCAAAACTTGGCACACGGTATTACCCTTCGCTTGTTTTTCTTCTTTTTGCTCTTGCTTGCCCATTCTACAACCAAAGATATTTCATGTGATCCTCCCGAACGGTTCGTCATTCTCGAAATGGTGAGATCGTAGCTGTATCCGAACCTGTAATTGTTCACCTCGTACCCCACGAGTACAGCCACAGCATCGTGGTTCACAGCGGGATGCCTGTTGTTCTTTACGCCCGGAAGTCCGCGGTACCAAAGGCCGAAAGTCACCGGATTGTACTCGTAATAAAACCCGATATCCATCTGATCAAACATCCCCTGGGACTGATAGTGGAAAGCGGGAACGATATATTGCCTTTTGGAGAAAGCACCTACATCCGACAATTTAAATCGGTAACCTCCATGCACAGAAAGTCTTCTGGGCAAGGTGGTTTCATTTCCGATGACCGACGTCACCGGCTCGTTGATATGGTGCCACGAAGCGCCGAACCACAAATTCTCGGAGTACAAAAGCACACCCGATCCGAAATCCGGAGATCCTACAGGTTCCTGTGTAAATCGATTCCTGTCGGGATCCAAGGTTTGCCCGGCGCCTTCACCCCGTGCCAGCTGGTCACCGAAGGTAAGGCGATCTACATCAAGGTAAGTGCTCCCGTATCCGAAATTGAGCGCGGGGCGGATACTCAATTTTCGCGAAAGCTTGATTTCATAAGCGTACTGCAGTGCCACGGAAGTGTAGCTCAGTGCTCCGGTACCCGCCCGATCGTGGGAGACAAGCAGTCCGAAACCGCTGTTGATTTCCGGCACGTAGCGGTCATATGCGGCCGTGTAGGCCACAAAAGCTTTGGGGAGTTGTGCCCATTGATTCCTGTAGTTTACGGCCGCGCGACTCTGCATCGAAGTACCCGCAAAGGCGGGACTCAAGGTGAGCGGCGAGGCGTAAAATTGGGTGTACTGCTGGTCTTGGCTCCTGAGGTCAGGGCCGAAAAACAGCGCAACAGCACATGCCGCAATGACGATATGTAGACCGCGGAAGTTCACTATTATCTGTTCAGATATATCTCTTCATTGATTTCACGCGTGCCGCCCTGCCCCGATTCAAATACGATAGATTTGCGTACGGCATCATACCCGACTGCCTCCACGGTGAGCATGTACTCCCGTCCGCGGTCGAGTGCAAATACAAAATCTGTGGTGCCTTGCTCGGTCTGGTACAGCACGGGGGCTTTGTCTTCGTCGACCTCCGCAAGTCGGATCACGGCTCGCGCATCAAAGGGATCATCTCTGTCCTTAAGCCTTCCGCGGTATATCACCTTCTCGCTTTCGTCAAACTTCACAGCGTAGAGATCCTGCAAGCCGAACCCGCCTTTCCTGTCAGAAGAAAAGTAGCCGATTTCAGCAGCTGAGTCTATGGAGAAAAAGATGTCGTCTGCGGGGGTGTTGATAGGATATCCCATATTGGTGGGAGCCGAAAATCCGTCAGCCGTAGGCAGGGCGTAGAAAATATCGTACCCTCCCATATTTTGGTGGCCTTTTGAGGCAAAGTAAAGTGTACCGTCCGCGGCCACGAAGGGAGCATCATCATCCAAAGGAGTATTGATTTCGGGGCCCAAATTTTGAGGTTCGCTCCAGTTGCCGTCGGGGAGTTTCTGCACTTTGTAGAGGTCTTTTCCGCCGTAGCCTTCCGGACGATCGCTCGAAAAGTAGAGCACCGTTTGTTCGGCATTTCCGAAAGCCGCGCTGGCTTCCTGATGCTTGCTGTTGATTTCTTGGCCCAGCTTTACGGGATCAGCCCATGTTCCGTTCTCGCGGTTTACTGTGTAGAGATCGCCGGAGAATCCGTTTTTACCGGTTCGGTATATGATGAGGGTCTTACCGTCGGGAGAGCAAGCTACAGCGGCGTCATTGGTCCGTGAGTTCAGCTTATCATCGGCCGGCCGCGCCCGCAAGGGCACTTCGTTTAAATTCGTGTAGTAGATGTTTTCGTCAAACTGTTCCGAGAAATCCTTCTCACTCTTGTCGTCAAACCGCCTGCGGCTCGTGAAATAGATTCGATCCTCCGAAAAATCCCAAACAGGGGCATAGTCGTGATCGGCAGAGTTCACGCGGCCGCCCAGATTTTTTACCGTGACGGGCAGCGGACTTTTCAGGAAATCTACCGCCCGGAGGGCCGCTTCCTTCGCCAAATCAATTTGGTGCACCGAGGCGCTGCGGTCAGGCCTTCTCTCGTAGAGGGCGAGCAGATCAAGCGCATCGTGAAAACGGTAATCCTCGTGCCTCAATTTGGCGAGGTAAAAAAGCGCGTCGGTATGCCCCAGTTCCACTGCCTTCTCCAATGCGGGTTGTGCCATTTCCTTCAACGGCGGGATGTGGTAATAGGCGATTCCCAGTCGGCCGTTCACTTCGGGATTGTCATCGGCAGCTGTGAGCAGCTCTGCGTAAAGCTCGGAGGCGTAGTAGTAGTCTCCCTGCATGAAGTAAAGGTCTGCCTCATACATCAGGTTCTTGTGGTACCTGCCCATTTTTTGGGCACACCCCGCGGTTGCGGCACCCAGCACCGCCAAAGAGAGAAAGAATACGGTTCGTTTCATAATCGAGATCATCTGATGAGGGTTACATCCCCTATGTCGGTTAGCTCACCGCCATCGGCAAATTTGACTTTGACCCGCCACACGTACACATCTTGCTGACAGAGCCGACCGCGATAATAGCCGTCCCAGCCCTGCCTTACGTCGCGAGATTCAAAGAGCAATTCGCCCCAACGGTTAAAAATTTGCATTTCAAATTCCTCCACACCTTTGTATTGCGGGAAGAAAATATCGTTGCTGAACATATCGTCCACCGTCCAGTATCCGCCGTTGGGACCCGTGGTACTCGGCGTAAATGCGTTCGGGAAAGCGATGCGGCTGTCTACATCTCCGCGTACGGCTTGGTCTACCCTGAAAGTATCCGGGCAGTTGTAAATATTGTTGGCCACCAAAGTGACGGGATGCCATCCGAGGGTCTCATAAAAGTGGTGGGGCGACACCGATGTGGAAGTTCCTCCGTCACCGAAATCCCATTCATAGATAGAGGCATTGTTCGACAAGTTGAGGAAAAATACCTGATCCGGCACTTTAATGACAGGCGGATTCACCGTAAAAAATGCTTCGGCACGCGGGTTGACCGTTACCGCGCCGGGTGAGGCCGCCACATCTGTTTCGCCACCCGGCCCTGTCACGGTGAGGGTCACATTATAAGTGCCTGCAGTGTAGTACACGTGGGTGGGATTCTCCTCATTGCTCACCGTACCGTCACCGAAGTTCCATTCATAGCTCACCCCGAACTCAGACAGGTTGATAAAATGAACCACCAGCGGCATACATCCCTCGCCTTCTCCTTCGAAGGCTGCTACAGGCAATGGCGGCAATATGGTGACGCGCTGTGCGGCGGTATCGAAGCACAAGTCGTTGCCCACCCGCAATACGATGTCGTAATCGCCCCATGTGCCGTAAGTATATGATTCGGGCTCGGTAGGGTCGGGTGAGAAGGTCATATTGCCGTCACCCCAAGTCCAGGTATAGCCCGCGGCATCATTCGCCGCGCTGAAATTGGTGAGCTCCACTGTAGCATTGGGAAACTGTTGTGTGGCGGGGGCGGCCAAAAAGTTGGCCTCGGGCTGTCCGAATACGGGCACCTCAAAGCTCAGGGTGTCCGCACAGCCCCAAAGCGACCGCGCAATAAATGTGACCTCATAGGTTTCGTCCTCCACACCCGGATTGGTATACACATGTGCGGCATTGATATCCTCAGAAGTCTGGCCGTCGCCGAAATTCCAGAAATACGAGAATGCTCCCTGAGAATTGTTGGCAAACTGAGCAGTGTAAGGCGAACATCCGCCCGAAGGAGGCACCACGTCAGCGGTGATCTGAGGGATGATTTCCACATCTGTGGAGTGCGCGTTTTCACAACCGTACTCACTCACGGCGGTGAGTGTAACGGTGTGGGTCACCATTTCGGGCGTGTCGTTCACATAGGTGTGGGTGTGCGAAGCTTCAGAGTTTTCCGAGCTGTTGCCGTCACCGTAGTTCCATTGATACATGTCAGCGCCGACCGAGTAATTGCCGAAAGTGAAATCTGCAGGGTAGCACCCTTCGATGCCCTCAACGGCAAAAGAAACGGAGGGAAGCGGAAATACCTTGACATTCTGATACGCTGTATCCGTGCAGCCGAAAGCGGATTGGGCCACCAAGCTTACATTGAAGTCGCGCACGGTGTCCTGGCTGTTCACAAAAATATGTGAGGCATTCGGCTGAAAGGATTCATTGCCGTCGCCGAACTGCCAGAGGTAGGTCACCGCTCCGAAAGATTGATTTACAAAGCTCACATCAAGCGGTGTACAGCCTTCAGCTTCCGGCTGAAATGAAGCTGTGACCTCCGGATATACCGTAATATCCACCTCCGCGGTATCACTACAGCCGAAATCAGATACGGCTACCAGACTTATCTGGAAGGTTTGCGGTACGGTCATGGTCGATACGAAGGTGTGTTCATGAAACTCTGCAGTGGTATCGGCGGCATTGCCGTCGCCGTAGTTCCAAAGAAATTCATCGGCTATGGTGCTGTTATTTTGCAACTCAACGGTAAGTGGAGAGCAACCCGTGGTCACGCCGGAAAACAGTGCCGCGTTCGGCTTGGGGTACACGGTGATGCTGCTGAAAGCCGTATCCTCACACCCGAATTGCGAGGTAGCAATGAGGCGTATATCGAAAGTATCTGCAACCGCCCCTGCATTGCCGTAGCTCACAAGCGGATTTGCCGCAAGGCTCGAGGTGTTATTGCCGAAATCCCATTGATAGACAGATCCGTTCTGAGAAGTATTTTGCATCATAAAACTCAGCGGAGCACAACCGGATTCCGGATGCTCAAAATCCGCGGTTACTTCCGGGTATACCTCAATGTTTCGGGTAAACGTGCGGGCGCACCCGTTCTCCGTATATGCGGTCAGCTCCACGGTGTAAGTCACATTTTGGTTTGT
Organism: Cryomorphaceae bacterium; assembly: GCA_003565555.1. Lineage (GTDB taxonomy): Bacteria > Bacteroidota > Bacteroidia > Flavobacteriales_D > Cryomorphaceae > T3Sed10-241. Next base: position 10,671 of record PXBH01000075.1, read on the forward strand.
AGGATTCACAAAAGTGTGTTCGTGAAATTGGGCGGTCGTGTCCGATACCGCACCGTCACCGTAGTTCCAAACCACAGAATCCGCCAATACGGATTGGTTTTCCAAGGTCACGGTCACCGGGCTGCAGCCCGCCGTGAGGTTCATTGAAAACTGCGCGATGGGATTGGGATACACGGTTATTTCGGCGGTCGCGGTATCCGTACATCCGAAAGCGGATGTGGCTACGAGTTCGGCTTCATATACGGCTTCAGCCTGTGTGTTATTGAAATAAGTATGTGTAGGTGACGGGCTGCTTGAAATGGTTCCGTCTCCGAAAGTCCAAAAGTTCGTGACCGCTCCCGTCACAGCGGGAAATTGCACCTCGTATGGCGGGCACCCCGCCGTTTCGGGCAAATCGAATTGGAAATTGGGCTCCGGAAATACGGAAACAACGGCCGTTGAAGTATCGTTGCACCCGTTGGGCGTCAGCGCAGCCAACTCCACAGTGTAGTTTTGAAGGAAAGGTGTGGTGTTCTCAAATTCGTGCGTGGGATTCTCTTCATTGCTCACGGGTGAGCCGTCGCCGAAATCCCAGCTGTATGCCGTCGCGTTTTGCGAATTGTTCAGAAATGATGCCGGCATCGGTGCACAGCCCGGGGTGTAGAAGGCCTGAAACAGGGATTGAGCACCGGGAAATACCGTAACCTCAAGGCTGCTCGTATCCGTGCATCCGAAGGCGGTAGAAGCGATCAGCCGCACGGTATACACCGAATCCGCATTCCCGAAGTTTGTGAAGGTGTGCACGGGATTTTCCTCGGCAGAACCTCCGCCGTCGCCAAAGAGCCAAGTATAACTCACCGCACCGGTACTCTCATTGGTAAAGGCAGCTTCGAACGGAGAGCAGCCCGCAAGCACATCGGCAGAAAAGTCTGAATCAGGCGTAGGCAGCACTTGCACTTCAAGCACGGTATCATTGCTACAGGTGGCTGTTTCCACTTCGAGGGCTACATTATAAGTACCCGGTGTTGCGAAGGTGTGTTCCGGATTTTGCTCGGCTGAGGTTCCTCCGTCGCCGAAATCCCAAGACCAAGACACAATGGGGTCTCCGGCCATGCTCGAAGACAAATCGGTAAAGCCGCCCGGTGTTCCCACGCAGATTTGCTGGGCCAAAAAGAAGGCCGTCGGGCTTTCATTGACCCGGACGATGTGGGTATCGGAATTTTTACAGCCGTTCGAGGCCTCTACGGTGAGTACCACATTGTAAGCCCCCACATCTGAATAGACCTGCTGCGGCGGGTTCTCAACTGTACTGCTCTCTCCGTTTCCGAATGACCATTCCCAATCTACGATATCGCCGGTCGAATTATCGGTAAAAGTGACCGTAAGTTCATCACAGTCTTCATCGTTGTCGAGTGCAATTTCTGCGGTAGGTCCCGGCCGCACGGTAATCGGTATACTTACCTGATCATTGCACCCCGAGGCAGGTCCGCCCACGGCCACGAGCAGGGTAGCTGTGTAATCACCGGCTGTTTGGTAAACGTGTTCTATCGTATTCGCTCCGGAGTACACCAAAGGAGTACCGTCGCCGAAATCCCACACAAAGTCGGTGGCATTGGCAGAGGAGTTATTGGTAAAAATTACGGATTCGCCTTCGCAAATATCCGTCGGCGCAGCGGTGGCATCAGCTGTAGGCGGAGCCACGATTTCGATGGTGATCGTGGCCGCATCAATTCCGCAAATATTGCTGTCGAGCAAAGTCACCTGATACGTACCGATGGCAGGGTATTCAATGGTTTGCGGAAAAGTAGGCGGCCAGGCCCGCCAGTCGATGATGGAGTCGTAACCCAGACCCCAGTAATCTCCGAAATTCCAGTATTCGTAGCGCTGGAAAATATTTCCCTGAAAAAGACAGTTCCGCTCCGTGGTATTTGTGAAGGTCACCTCATTGTCGGGCCAGCAGAGCACCGTCTCGGAAGCACCGATACCGGCATCATCGATGTCCCAAATGCGGATGGGGTTAAAGGTAGCTTGACTGGGGCCTCCCTGAATGGCATTACATTGGTTTTCGGCGGTGAGCGTGACTACTGTTTCGCAATCTACCGTTCCTTGTTGGTAGGTGTGCGCAATGGTTTGCCCGAGATTGGTGTGGTCAAAAACCTGCGGCGGCGAGCCGTCACCGAAATTCCACGTAAAGGTGGTGGTGGTGGAGGTATTGGTGCTGGAGTTGATAAACTCCATGGTCTGCGGGGCACAGGCTTGGGTGACTCCGCCTACGGGAATTTGAATAGATGCACTCGTGGGCTCTTCCATGTACAGGGTACCCGTAACGGTACATCCCGTTCCCGTCTCCGTAAAGGTCACGGTATACACGGCAACTGATGCGGCATATACATGTGTGATTGCATTGGGCGGAACCAACTCGGAACCCGTCTCAACTGCTGAACCGTCGCCCCAATCAATGCTCCAGGCACCGATATTATGCGGGGATTGAAGATTGAGCGTGTAATTGTTTCCGCTGCAGTTGTACCAAACGGGATCGCCGGACGGATCGCCGTTAAAATCAAATAATTCACACTGAGCATAAGCCGCTCTGCCGAAGCCGGCAAACACCGCAAAAAGGAGTAAGATAATGTCGTAGCGCCTCATCATCATAGGCGGGTATACGACGAAAATGAGGGAAGGTTAACAGAAAATCACCGCAAGACGGCAGTTATGAGAGGGCTGACGGCAGCAAGTCTCGGAGGCTGTATTCGGAAGGAGGCGGAAATACCTCAGTGCGGGTCGTGAAAAGCTTCGTTTTCCACAAACTCCTCATCGGTGAGGGTGTGCAGAAACGCCACCAGATCTGCCTTATCCTGAGGGCTGAGCTGAAGGCCGATCCCCTGAAGTTTCATCATCGGGTCGATGGTGGGTGAAGGATGCCCCGCCATATCGTAATGGTCGATTACTTCCTCGAGGGTAGCGAACCGCCCGTCGTGCATGTAAGGTGCGGTGAGCGCTATATTGCGCAGCGTGGGCGTTCGGAACAGCCCGCGGTCAAACTCGCTTCCCGTAACCAGTGCCCGACCGATGTCGGTAAAAACCGAATCGAGACCGTTGTTGCGAAAAATATTGTCCGAAAACAGGACCAAGTCTCCGCCGTGGCAGTGAAAACAGTCCCCGCCGCCCTGACCTCCGGGAATCACATCGGGCTCTCCTCCCTCGGCGAGAAAAAGCTCCATACCGCGAAATTCCGCTGAGCTGAGCATAGCCTCGCCGTAGTACCTCCACTTGTCGAATTTCGAGCGGTGCGAGACCATGGTTCTGATAAACTGAGCGATGGCCTTCACAGTACGTACCGAATCAACGCACGGACTCCCGAAGGCTGCGGCATACATGTCTTGGTATTCGGGGTCCTCTTCAAGCCGCTCTACAGCTTCCCGCCAGGTTAAGTCCATCTCCACGGGGTGCTCTACAGGCTCGAGGATTTGTTCCTCAAGGGTCACTGCCCTTCCGTCCCAGAAGAAGCCCGTATTTACCCAAGCGAGGTTTACGAGGGCCATGCTGTTGCGGTCGGTTTGTTCACCGTAGAGACCTGTGCTGAATTGAGCATTGTCGCTGAAAGCCGCTCCGGGAAAATGACAACTTCCGCAGCTCACAGCATTGTTTCGCGAAAGCTTCTTATCCCAAAACAGATGGCGTCCCAGCTCCACACCTTCCTCGGTCATCGGGTTATCACCGGGGAGTTGCGGCTGAGGGAAGAAGAAAGGTACGTCAAAGTCATAAGGCGTGCCTGCGTGGTCTGAGCTTTCGCAAAGGCGGGCCTCAGGCGAGGGCGCGGTGCCGCCCGAATTTCCGTCATCATCAGGCCTGCAGGAGACAAAAGCAAACAAACCGAGGGAAAACACCGCAAGCCACCTCAGTCCGGAATTTCGACTCCGGAGGGTAGGCAACTTTATGCGGAAGAAATCGCTCATTGCTCTAATTTAGTCAATCAGGCGAAACATTTCGACAGCGTTGTCGGCAATCCTGGCGCCGAGCTCCATTTGAGAGGGAGAGCCGTGGAAGTTGCGCTCGTAACGCAGGTTCACCTCACCGTGTTCGGTTTGGAAAAGATTCTCAAAATCCAGTGCAAAACTGAGGTGGTTATGGGCACCCGCCACACCCGTGATGTGCTTATGAAATAAGCCCGCATGCCGAAAAAGCTCATCGCGGCCGGTGTGAAAAGAAAAAAGCACGGGAACGGTCGGGCTGTCCGGTATGGTGTCGAAACGCCCGTCGACCATAAAAAAACGATATCCCGATTGCCATGTCCAGTAGGTATTGTTCAGGGCACTCAGCGGATGATCCGTGCTGTACACCGAGGTCAGGAAATCGGGGTTTTGGGTTCCGTTCAAATGCACGGGAACACCGATATCGAAGGAAATGCCGATAAACTCTCCCCCCGAGAGCGGATATTCGAGGGTATGCTTGTGACTCTTAAAATCGATCAATTCAATTTCGGAGAGTTGCATGGTATCGCCGTTGTCGTAATGCAGGGCAATATTGGCGAGGTAAAATTTTAAATCTACCACCTCGAAGGTGCAGTCGTGCACATTGTTGTAGCGGGTGTTGAGCTGCATGTCCTCACCCTGATAAAAAGGATGGAAACTCAAAATCAGGTCAGCATCACTCACGGGAGCTACCGGCCCCGGATCGTCAGATTCACAGCCTGTAAAGATCACCGCCGAAACGACGATCAAAAATAATAGTATGCGTTTCATCGTATGGTTCTTATCCCCTATCGCAATCTTCGCTTAGTCTCACCTTATGCAAAAATATAACAATTTCAGGTGCTTTTACCCTAACACTTAACCGCGCATTTAATCGTATGTTTGACTTCAGACGCCATTTGCGATGAAAAATTTCCTGATTTACAAGTCTTCGGCAGGTTCGGGTAAAACGACTGCGCTCATCGGTGAGTTTCTCAAGGTCATCTTGGCCGAGCCGGATCCCTCCCGCTTTAAGCAAGTTTTGGCCATTACATTCACCAACAAGGCGACCAATGAAATGAAGGAGCGGCTTACGAAAGAGCTTCGCAATGCGGCGGCATGCACTCCTGACGACGTACCCATGCTTACCGAGCGCACCATGGCAGCGCTGAAAATCGATTTGCCCGAAATAAAAACCCGCGCACGCAGGGCTTTTATCCAAATTCTTTTTGATTACGGAGACCTCGCCGTCAGTACCATAGATAAATTCAACCACCGCCTCATTCGGGCCTTCAGCAAAGAACTTAATTTGCGCTCAGACTTCGAGGTGGACCTCGACACCAAAGGCCTCTTTCGCGAAGCGGTGCTTCGGCTTACCGAACGCACAGGAACCGACCCGGGCACTACGGCCCACCTCACAGCATTTATTACGGATCGGCTCGACGACGAAAATCGAGTCAATATTATCGGGGAACTGGAAAAGCTCCTGCCGCTGATCATGAGCGAAGACGCGGACGTACCGCTGAAAGCTTTTTCAGATTTCGATGAAGCTGCTTTCTCCGAAGCGGCAAATCGTCTCAAATCCTTGCGTGCGGATTTCGAAGAATATTTGAAACGCCGAGGCACCGAGGCGATGAAGTTGATCACAGAGACGGGTGCCGAGGAAACCGATTTTAACCGGAAAAGCCAAGGTTGGTTTCCGAAGTTCGCATACTTTGCAGCCGGTGATTTTTCCGACACGAAAAAAATCAATATTTCCGCTACACAGAAGGGCCTCGCCGAAAAGCCGATGGCACACAAAGACTGTGATGCCGATCTGCGGGCAGCAATTGAAGTCCGAAACGACTCCTTGCAGGCGGCGGCCCAAAGCATTATCGACCACATTGAAACCCACGGGCCCGCTTACCTCACCGCGCGGGAAGTACTCCGAAGCATCCGCTTGGTGGCGGTACTCAACGCCCTGAGAGAATGCATGGGTGAGATCATACAAGAGCGCAATATCCTGCCCATCGCCTTCTTCAACCGAACCATATCCGAGGAATTGCGAAAAGAGCCCGTAGCCTTCATCTACGAAAATATCGGCAACCGTTACCGAAACATCCTCATCGATGAATTCCAGGACACCTCTGCGCTGCAGTGGATTAACCTCCTGCCTCTGGTTCGCGAATCTGTGGCCCGCGGCGCCATGTCTCTGATCGTGGGCGACGCAAAGCAGAGCATATACCGCTGGCGGGGCGGAAAGGCGGAACAGCTCATTTCCCTTCCGGAAATTGATGATCCGCACGGCCTTACAGACCCCGATGCGCAGCTGCAATTGCGCCGAGCGGGAACGGTGATCCCCCTCGATACGAACTACCGAAGCTGCGGCCGCATCATTGATTTTAATAATGCCTTGATCGGGTCCCTAAAAAATGAACTCACCGAGGAGGGAAGCAGATACCGGGAGGCCTACCGAGATTCCGCACAAAATATCCCTGTCAAACAAGATGGCCTCGGATATGTCGAAATAAACTATTTGGGCAAAAAACCCGAAGAAGAAGACCTCTACCGGCCGCTCCTCAGTCAAATCGAGGCTGCGACGGACCGCGGCTACAGCCGCAAGGACATCTGCCTCTTGGTGCGCACCAAAAAGGAGGGAAGCCGCATCACTGCCTTTCTGGCCCGTCACAACATCACCGTTTCCACGGCCGACAGCCGTTCTATCGACGCAGACGTCCGCGTGAACCTCATCATCTCCCTGATGCGCTTCCGGATACGCCCCGACCACAACCCCGCTAAGGCGGGTGCCATGCGCGCGCTGTGCACCCTGAAACAAATCGCCTACACCCCGGAGCGCTTCACCCGAAACAGGGGCTTGGATATCGATGCGTTTCTGACCGAAAATAAATTGCCGCGACTGCGTGAAGAACTCTTTTCACAAGGGGCCTATCAAGCCTGCGAAAATCTGGCTCGCACTTTTATTCCCGAATTTGCAAGCACCGCTCCCGTTTCAACCTTGCAGAACTACATTTTCCAAAAGGGAGGCATGAGGCTTACCGTCCGCGACTTTTTGCGGCAGTGGGATGAAGGAAATGACAAGCCGAGCGCCGGAACATCCGAAGGCGCCGGAAGCGTGCGCATGATGACAATTCATAAAAGCAAAGGGCTGCAGTTCCCCATTGTTATCGTGCCTACCCTCAACTGGAAATACAAACCCGGCATCGACCCGCAGTGGATTGACCTCTCGGGCATTAAAGAAATTGCCCTTCCTTACGCCCCGCTGAAGGTAAAAGAGGATTTCAAAAGAATGGGCCTTTCCGAAGCTTATGATTCTGATGAGGCCGCCACCCGGTTTGACCACCTCAACTTGGTCTATGTAGCGCTCACGCGTACCGTAGAAGCGCTGTTTGTCAATTACCACACTTCAGACAAGGGCTACATCGGTGCTGCCTTTCACCAAGCGGTGAAAAATACAGCGGAAGAGGCGGAGACTCGGTTGCCGGGCGCACAAATCACAGGATTATCAAAAGAAGAAGATCCCAAATTGCCCGAACCCGGCACCCTGAGATGGGGTGAGATACCCCCGGTAGAGGAAGAGGATAAGAAAAAGGGAAGTACCGAAGTACGTGATAAACCCGCGGTAGAAACGCCGATCGAACAGAGCAAAATACCCTGGCACGAGCGCTTCCCCTTTGCCTACGATCCGAAAAGTGCGGGGAAAAACCTTTCGAGACGCTCGGGTATTCTTTTTCACCGCATTGCCGCCGAAACCACGGGCTTTGAGGAAGCGGAAAAATGGCTCGACCGAGCAGTCAGCTCCGGAGAGCTCTCTGAAAAAGAGGCCGATTCACTCAAAATCAGTGTGCAAAAACTCTATGATGATGAAAAATATGCGGCGCTGAACCGCGCCGGAAAACGCTATGCCGAGCGCGACTTGGCTTGGCAGGGTGAGGTACTGCGGCCCGACTTGGTTTTCGAACTTGAAAAGAAAGTGGTGGTCATCGACTTTAAAACGGGGGAGAAAAAAGAATCGCATACGGCGCAAATCCGAAGGTACCGCGATGCGCTCACCGCTGCCTTTGATAAGCCTTCGGAAGGCTACCTGCTGTACACGGACCATATGGCCTGGGTAAACGAATCAGGCAAAACCGCAGCGGGCAAAAATGAGGGTCAGATGCGCATGTTCTGAGCTTGAGGGGCTGCCCCTCTTCCTTCCCGTCCGCGTGAAAAACCTGTACCCTCCGGTCAATTGTCCCCATCAATTTTGAAGGCATCATCAGAGCGCAAGGGCGGTCCCGCCGGCGCAATGAGTTCAGGCCCCGAGGCCCGGGGATGCTTTACGGCTTTGTCGATGGGATAGGCATTCATATCGCCCTCCTCACAAGGCTTGAGCATGGCGGTGACTTCATGAAGAGGGAGGTCGGGATTGAGCCACCGCGCTTCATCTTCCCGGCGCAGAATTACGGGCGAACGGTGGTGGGGTATTTCCTGCAAAAGGGAGTTGGCAACCGTGGTGATGATGGCACAGGAATGCACAATTTCCCCCGTATCGCGGTCGGTCCACTCATCCCAAATCCCGGCAAAGGCAAAGGGTCGCTTCCCCTTGCCGAGATGCACGAGGAAGGGCTTATCCAGCTTTTCGCGGGTGGTTCCTTCGATAAATGCATCGGCTATAATGAGGCAGCGCCGGCTGCGTACGGGCTTTCGGAAAGCCGGCTTATCAACAATCCCCTGTACTCCGCGGTAAGCGGGATCATTTTCTTTGTTGTGGTCTCCTTCGGCGCGGGCATTGAAAAAATACATCCGCTTCTCGGCCCAAAAAGGCGTGAGGCCGAAAACGAAAAGCTGTGCTTCGCCGGGTTGATCAGAAGTAATCACAGGCACCCTTGAACCCGGACCCAAATTGTACACCGGCGGAAAATCAAAAGGTACGACTGCGTCAAAACGCTTTTCGATTTCGCTCAGCTTGGAAACAACGACATAACGACCGCACACAGAATTCTATCTTTGGACTAAAATTAGGACTTCGCATTGCAGCACACAAATTCTCCCTATGCTTTTTAAAACTGTCGCTTTTCACGAACTATCGCTCAACGAACTCCACGATCTTTTAAAATTGCGCACAGATACCTTTGTCGTCGAGCAGGCGTGCGCCTATCCCGAAATAGACGGAAATGACCCGAAGTGCTTCCACACCTTGGGCACGGACAGCGGAGGCGTACTCCGGGCTGTGGCGAGGATTGTCCCCGAAGGAGTGAACGGAAAGCAATTGAGCATCGGTCGGGTGGTTGTTGAACCCTCTGCCCGCGGCCGAGGCGCGGGACGAAAACTGATGGAAGAGGCCATCTCTTTTTGCGAAAGCAAATGGGGTAAGACTACCGTAAAAGTGGCGGCGCAGCTCTACCTCAAAGAATTTTACCGAGACTTGGGCTTCGTACCCACGGGTGATGTGTATCCGTGGGACGGCATCGACCACATCGATATGCTGCGCGAGGCGAAAGATTAATCCCTCTGCTCCGCGTTTCGGCCTGCCTGTGAGGTAAAATAATCGGACGGGAGACCGAAATCTTCCGGGCTTCGGCCGGTGCGAATGTTCTCAACGGGAACCTCGGCAGGCCCGATACGGTGCACTGTGGCCAGCATGGCACCGTCGTGCTCTTCCCATTTTTCCCAAGTGGCCTTAAGCCCGCCTACCGGAATAATCTCTACCCACATGCGGTAATACTCGGGCAGGTCGTCATCTCCGAGCACCCAGAGGTAGGCATCTCCCGGAGTCACGCCTCCGGAGGTATACTGCACCAAAAGCCCGGCGCGTCCCTCTTCGAGCGTAACGAGAGATCGCTCTGTACCGTCGTCTCTTATTTTTGCGGGAGCATTGAGCCAGAAAGAGTCATTGCACCAATTGGTGTAAGCATAATCCAGAGCGGTCGCTTTATCCCTTCCGGAAAGAACCCTGTCCCCCAGCCGTGCGGTTCCTTCAAGGGTATTCAAATCAATCACGGCTACGGCATCGTTCCACCTCACCTCGGCGATGTGGTTCTTCTTGTCCCATACGTAGTGGTTGGTACCTCGAAAAGACCAGGCCACGTAGGGAACGGCTTCCCACGCCTCTGCATTCACCGCACTGAGCATACGATCGGCAAGCGCTTCGGCAGCAGGTCCTTTCTTCCCTTCCGGCAGCGGCGTATGCACGATCCAAATCGAAATCAGGCCGAGAATTGCAGTAAACAGAATTACGTACAGTATTTTTTTTGCAGCTTTCACGGATCGCTTGTTTCGGTCACTTACACCACTCACCGCAGGAGGGATACCGTACCTGTGTATTCGAATTGCCAACCGCTGTAATCGGTGACGATGATGACGTACTGAAAAAGACCGGCGCCCAAAAAGTGGTTTCCGCCGTCTTTGCTTCCGTTCCATCCGCGGCGGACGTCTTGACCGGAAAAAACCTCCTGCCCCCAGCGGTCGAAGATGTACATGTCGTACTTCGCTGCGCCCGAGATCACCGGTTCAAACAATTCATTTGTTCCGTCGCCGTTCGGGGTGAAAGCATTCGGGACGAAGATGGTGTGGTCTGCCACCCTGAAAGTAAATTCTGCTTCAGCAGTGCAGCCGAACCTGTTCGCCACCCGCTGGGTGATGGTCTGCGGACGCACATTTTCGAGCATGTGGGTGAAATTGCATGTTCGAAATGTTCTGTTGTCGAAAAAATAAGTGCAGGATGAACTGCCTTCACTGAGGTCTGTGATTTCGATCTGCGGATCAAATGCGGAAACGATCAGCGGATCGGTGGCAAACCCCGGCTTCGGAACGGGGAGCACATTGATGTAGGCCTCTTTCACTTCAGTATCGGTGCCCAGGCAGCCCGCGAGGTTTTCGATGGTGAGCGCTACCGTGTACAAGCCGGGCTGCGTGTAGGTGTGGGTAACACCCGGTCCGCGAAAGCCTCCGTCGCCGAAATCCCATGCATAGGCAGCATTGGTACTTTGGGTAACCGAGAGATTTCTGAAGGTCACTTCCAGGGGCACACAGCCTTCTCTGACGAGGGCTTCAAATTCGGCTTCGGGACTCACCTGCACCACTGCAGCTGTCGTTGCGGTACGCGTACAGCCGTTTTCACTGACCGTGAGCTCCACTTCATGGGCGCCCGGTTCCAAAAAAAGCACATCGTCCACTGACGCTGACTGCGAGGTTTCGGGAACCCCGTTTTCGAAGGTCCAGAAGAATTCCGCAGCGGCTGAGTAGGCTCCTTCTGCGACAAAATTGAAGCTGTTGCCCTCAAAGCACTGAATATCCTGAGCGGGAATTTCGGGAGCGAGTAAACTTGCAATCTCAAGGACCTCTTCTGTGGTAAAAGGGCAGGCTCCGGGCGCATCGACAGTGAGCGCGACCGTGTATTGCCCGTCACCGGGAAAGACAAATTCGGGATTCTGCTCGCTACTGTTGTCATCGGGATTGCCTGTACCGAAATCCCAAAGCCAGGTCTCCGCATTCTGGCTTTCCTGCGAAAACTGGTAGGTATATCCCGCGCAAAAATCAGTCTGCGGTGCTATGGAGGCCTCCGGCGGCGGTGCCACCTCCACTTCGATGATATCATTTGCCGAACAGGCATTATTGAATACGTCCACTTCTACCGTCTGGGTGCCCGATTCGGTGAAGACCACGCCCTGCACTTCCGGACCGGTAGCCGTCTCGGGGATGCTGCCGGGCCCGAAGTTCCATGTCACCGGAGCATCCGAATCAAAAATGCCCGTGGATGTGAAATTGTGGTTCATATTGCCGTCCTGACACTCCGTACCCGCAAGTATGGCCGTGATTTGGGCTGCATAGTATATCGGCACGGTAAGCTCCGTAGTATCCGAGCAAAAGAAACCGGGATTGGTGATGAGGGTCACCACGTATACACCGGTATCCGAAAAAGTGTAGAAAGGATTCATCTCCTCACTCGTCGGACTTTCTCCTTCGGGATCGCCGAAATCCCACACAAAATTGTTCGAAGGATCGCTCTCCGTTGAGAAACCCACGGTGAGCCCCTGACATAAGTCTCCGATTTCGGGCACTGCGATGAGGGCGCTTGAGGGAGGTTCGCAGAAAGCCACATTGAACTGGAAGTCTCTGGTATTTACGCTGAGCAATTGGCCGTCGCGCCACTCCTCCACACATACGCCGATCACGTATTGCCCCTGGAATTGCGGTACGCCTGTGAGCAGTCCCGTGACCGGGTCAATTGCCAATCCCGGAGCGCCCTGAAGCGGATCCACTGCACTGAAGGCTGCGCCCCAGATCACCTCATCGTAAGGCGGATTAGTGGGCGGCAGCGGAAGGGGATTGGCTTGTGTTCCGCCGAGAAAGGGCGAGCAGAGCTTGTAAGCAAGCGAGTCGCCGTCGAGATCGACGGCACTGTGGTCAAACTCGAGCTGCTCCATATTGCACAGCACGGGCGGCGGAAAGTTGTTGAAAGAGGGGGATGAATTGCAACCTACCTCGGCAAAAGGCGGCACATTGACGGCTATGCTGAGGCCCTGTGCGCCCGGGTTGACCAAATTTTGAATCGTAGCATTTCTGCAGCAGCGCTGGTATACTACGGTATAATTTTGCGTGATATCGGGTACCTCCAGCGTAAATGTGTAGATCCCCTCCTCCACACATATATTGGGCGGAATGACCATGCAGGGAGAGGCCACACTCGTATTAATGCCCTGAACACTCTCCACCGGGATTTGAATAATTGTGACCAGATTATTGTTCGTATCAAAAACGCCGAAACTACCCGGATTGTCAAAATTGGCTCCCGTGGTAAAACAATCACGGTAGAGCTTCATCGTAAATTCGTACACCCCGTCACCCACGCATTCATAGTACATCTCTCCCCCGATGATGTGCTCCGCACGCAGGCTTTGCGACGAGAAAAATACCGTCGAAAGAAAAATCATGATGACCGGCCGAAACTTCAAAACGAGGGAATCTGTGCTTTTGCTTCATTCGGGCAGCTGCTCCGCCTTACTATGACGTTTTAACCCGAAGACGGTTCACTGCCGTACGGCATTTTAAGCCTCTAAATTAGTGAACTTATACGGGCTTTTTGCGCTTCGATCTACATTCGGACAAAAAATCAGAGAATTCCTCCTCGGATATTTCCTCCCATGAAGGGCCCTCGGCAGCGATCATGTCGGCGATAAAATTGCGATCGGGCAGTATCTTTGCCTCAAAGCGGTGCTCTGTATAAAATCTCCCCGTAACCTGCACTTCTTCAAAAACGGAAGGACTCAACACTTTGAAGTAGGACTTGTTGTTGATATACTTACGGTAGAGGGGAAAGGAAGACGACACAATTAAAAACTTGAATAATGGGAGACAAAAATAAGTATTACGAAAAGGCGCGGAAGAAATACGAAGACCGAGACTTCGAAGGTGCTGTGTACTGGTATTCGCGCGTGCTGACCGTAGATCCCGAAAACGCTGATATATACAGCGAGCGCGGTGTGGCCTTCTTCCATTCGGGAGACCTGAAGAAAGCACTTGCCGACCTCAGCAGGTCTCGCGACCTGGAGCCCGAGAACCCTTACCGCTACTCCAGCAGAGCATATATACGCGATGCGATGGGAGATTTGGAAGGGGCCATCGCGGATTATGAGCACGCCATTAAACTCGACCCGCAGGATGCAGTCGCCCACAACAACCTCGGCCTGCTCGAAGAGAAACGCGGTTACCGCGCTAAGGCCAAAGTGCTCTTCTACTTTGCCGATGAACTCGCCAAAAACGGCGAAAACGGCGCTTCGGCCGAAGATATGCGGCCGCGAAACATTCAGAAAGAAATCAACAAAAGCAAACCCCGCAAAGATGCCCCGGCGGAGGTGATCAAAGAAGTATTCACAAACCGTTCGACATTCAAAGAATTCCTTAAATTTATCGGAAACGGTTTTAAATAATGCACCATTTCCTCGCGGCGACCGCCCGCCGCCTTCTTGCATCCGAGACTCCGCTGCGCAACATCTTGGTGATCCTGCCGTCTTCGCGCTCCGCATACCACCTCAAGCAGATATTTGCGGGCGGGGGAACCGAGGGCATCCTGCCGCGCATCCTCACCCTCAACCGGTGGACGGAAGAGGTAAGCGGCATGAGGGCCGCTGATCGACTCCAACTGAAATTCACCTGCTATGATGCCTATGTCGATGTGATGCAAGCCGATGCCATGTCGCTCAGCGATTTCTTCAGCCGTGCGAACATGCTTATCGATGATTTTAATGATATCGAAACCGGGGGCATCGCTCCCGAAGCCATATTCAAAGCGCTGGAAGAATACAGCGAAATCGAGGACCTCAGTTTTCTTCACGAGCCGCTTTCTGACAAGCAAAAGCGGTACCGAGAGTTTTGGCAATCTCTCAAGCATATCCACAGAAATTTCAACGAACGCTGTGAAGCGCGCGGCGAAGGATATCCCGGACTGATCACGCGCAAAGCAACCGAACGGATCGATGCCTACCGCGCCGAGCGGCCGGAAATCGAAATATTCGCGGCGGGCTTCAATGCGCTTTCCTCCGCCGAGCGCAGCCTGCTGTCAAAAATGTCAAAGTACCGCTACTGTACGGTGCTTTACGACAGTGATCCCGCATTTACTGATGATAAGGTGAACCGCGCCGGACTCTTCATACGGCAGAACCTCGCTTCAGGCTTGGGCGCTGCGGCGGATGTAGACGCGCAAATCGGGGACCGACCGATGCATTTCAAAGCCTGTGAGGCGCGCAATAAAACCGATCAGGCGGATGCTGCGGCCCGGATTTTGGCAGAAATTCCCGCTGATGAAGCGAACGATACCGCGCTGATTCTCGCCGATGAATCCCTGCTCATCCCCGTTCTCAACCGCCTCCCGGCCAATGTGAAAGAGGCCAATATCACCATGGGCATCTCACTGCGGCACAGCAGTTTTTTCGATTGGACGGAAAAACTCTTTGACCTGCATGAACGAATGCTCAGGGACGAAGACAAGACTTTCGTCATCAGCGAACAACTCGAAACCGTCGTTGCTCACCCATTCGCTGACTTGCTTTCGGGAAAAGCCGTGCCGGCGGGCATCGCCGATACGAAAAGTGCTTATACAGACCTCTCTGCGGCGCGTGCGGCGGCGGTGGCGTGCGGTGCCGCCTGGCTGTCCGCGGTCTTGACCGATTGGAAAGGTCGCGCGGATACCGCAGCGGAGGGTCTTCTCCTTTTTGCCGAAAAGGCCGCCTTACTGCTCACCGATTCCGAACACTCCGGCCCGGACCTGCACATGGCGGGGGAAGGCATCGGGATCCTCACCCGGTTTTTGCGAAAGCTGAGCAAGTACCCCCAAAAAGCGGGATTGGATCTCGCCGCCTTGCGCGGACTGATCGCAGATAGCCTCGGCGGTGCCTCCGCCGACCTCATCGGAGAACCGGCAAAAGGCCTGCAAATCATGGGGCTGCTTGAAAGCAGGGCTTTGAATTTCAGGCACATCATCATGTGTGACCTCAATGAAGAAGTCATTCCGGGGTCGCCGCTTACCGACAGCTTTATTCCCTTTGAAATCCGCGCCTACCACGGAATGCCGGGACGCAGGGAAAAAGAAGCCGTCTTTGCCTATTACTTTTATCGCCTTCTGCGGGGCTGCGAAAAATTTTGGGCAATTTACCACGCCGACACCTCCGGACCGTGGGGGGCCGAACGCAGCCGTTACATCAGCCAAATTGAACACTATTTCGGTGAAAAGGTCGGAAACCTGAACTTCGAAAAGCCCCTGCCCCGGATGCTCGAAAAGGACGCTCCGATCGCAGAAAAGCGCATAGAAAAAACACCCGAAGTGCTCGAGCGCATTCGACAGTACTGCGAGCGCGGAATTTCAGCTTCGGGCATTAACCGGTTTTTCGAAAGCAGCCTCGAATGGTATTACGAGCACGTTTTGCACCTCAGAACGCCGGAGGAGGAAGGGCAGCTTTCCCACGCCGACTTCGGTACGGTGGTCCACGAAATCCTCGAGCACCTCTACCTGCCCCATGCCCCCGAAGAGGGCAAGGCAACGGCGGGTCCCGAGCTTACCCTTGAAGACCTTAAAGCAATGCGCGGAAAAGTCCACGACCTAACCGAGGAACGGTTTCGTGCATCCGAACGCATCGCACAATTCGAAAAAGGACTCAACAGGCTTCAATTCGAAACGGCGCGGATTATGGTGGCCAACTATTTTGACAAGGAAATCGAAAAGGTCCGCGGCGGAATGAAAATGCGGGTAGCGGCCTGCGAACGGGAAGAAAAAAGGAGCTTTACCACGGTAATAAACGGTGCAAAAATCAATGCCCGTTTTAAAGGCTACATCGACCTCACCGCTGAGATCAACGGAAGGCTTCGGGTGATCGATTTCAAAACAGGCATGGTAAAATCGAGCGATTTGGTTGTAGCCGACTTTGACGCCGATCTCTTTGCAAAAAAACCGAAAGCCCTTCAGCTCTCCCTCTATGCATGGCTGGCGCGAAAAAAATACAGCGGACGGGACATCGACAACCAAATCATTTCCCTGCCGGCCCCGGGAGCACAAAACCTGTCGACAGGACTGTCATTAGACGAGAAAAGCGAAAGCGAATTTGAATCGGTTCTTGCGGAAATCATTCGCCGCATGAATGATCCGGAGCTGCCACTCACGGCTGATCCCGACTACCCTTATGCGGTGTTTGAGCCGATTGTGGAATAGGAACAGGGTGAAAAAATTAAAGCGCTCCGGGGAGCGCTTTAAAACCTGCAAGGAAAATTTGAAACCATTAAAGCAGTTTGGAACTGCGCCCTAAAGACGCAAATAATTCTCGGGGTTGCCTTCGCGGTGAAAAATCTGCCGAAATCAGCCGATTACCGCACCGATCTCTGCGAAAAATACAATATTACACCGCACACCGGCCGGGGAATCCAAACAAAAAAGCGCTCCTGAGAGCGCCTTAAAACCTGCAAGAAAAATGTTGAAACCGTAAGCAACTATTGCGTTGCCCGTGATAGACGAAGCGTTTTGCGGGGGTTGCCTTTTATTTTTCCGTCCGTGAAAATTTGTAACCCACGCCCCGAACCGAATAGAAATACTCGGGCTGCTTGGGGTTGGCTTCGAAGTATTTGCGAAAAGCGAGGATGTAATTATCTATGGTGCGTGATGAAGGATAAACATCGTACCCCCAAACCACTTCCAAAATTTCTTCGCGGGATACCACCCGACCTTCGTTCTCCGTGAGAAAGCGTAGGAGTGTGATCTCTCTTTTGGAAAGGGTTCGGTGCTCTCCGTCATGCCCGCGCACCTCGTAAGTCTCAAAATTGATCTCGTTCGGACCGAAACGGTAAATTTCGGCAGGGCGCGCTGTACGCTGTTCAGCCGCTTCGCGTGAACGGATCAACTTGGCGATGCGCAAGAGCAACTCTTCGAGGTTGAAAGGCTTGGTCAGGTAGTCATCACCGCCGATTTTAAGGCCTTCCACACGGTCGGAACCGGAAGATTTTGCGCTGAGGAAAAGTATGGGAACTTTATTGTTTTCAGCCCGAAGGGTTTTGCACACGGAAAATCCGTCGATGTAGGGCAGCATGACGTCGAGAATACAGAGGTCGAAGCGTTGGCCGCCGGCACGCTCGAGGGCTTCACGCCCGTCTTCTGCTACGGTGACTTCATATCCTTCGAGTTCAAGGTTCATCTTGATAACGTCGATCAGACTTTTTTCATCCTCGACGAGCAGAATGCGGTAATTTGTACTTTCAGGTGCAGACACGATGGATCATTTGAATACAAAGAAAGAAATCCCGGCCGAGGAAGTTCTCCCGATCACGCTTCCGCACAAAAGAAAAACGGCAGAAGAAATGTCAGCGATCCCCGTAAAACGCGAACTCCGGGACGG
>PXBH01000011.1 GCA_003565555.1 Cryomorphaceae bacterium
GGCATCTGCGGCCGCTCCGTCTTCGTTTTCGTCGAAGAGGTCGAAGCGCATCACTTCTTGCTCTTTGGGCTCCGGTTCGGCGGCCTTTTCGGCAGGAGCTTCCTTGATGTACATTTCGGGCTCTTCGGGGGCGGTAGGATGGGCCACGGGACCGCTGATCGGTTTGCTTTTTTCTGCGCGGTCATTATCGGGATTGAGCTTGTGGCGCACAGGTTCGTCGAGTTCGAATCCTGTTTCCGGAGAGGTCTTGAAGCCCGTAGCAATAATGGTGACGCTGATTTTCTCGCCGAGGCCCTCGTCCATACCGTGGCCCCAGATTACATCGGCCGTGCTTCCCGCAGCCTGCTGGATAAAGTCTGTGATGTCGGAAATTTCGTCCATCATCACTTCTTCAGAGCCGTAAGTAATATTGAGCAGGATGTACTTGGCACCTTCGATGTCGTTGTCGTTGAGCAGGGGGGATTCGAGGGCCTCCTTGGCCGCCTTGATGGCGCGGTCGTCACCCTCTGCGGTAGCTTGGCCCATAATGGCTACCCCGCTGTCTTTCATCACTGTGTTCACGTCGTTCATGTCCACATTGATGGCGCCGGTCACGGAGATGAGTTCTGCGATGCCTTTCGCGGCTACTGATAAAATATTGTCCGCCTGGGCGAAAGCATTCTTCAGGGAGAGGTTGCCGTAGATTTGCCGCAACTTGTCGTTCTTAATCACGAGAAGGGTATCCACGGAGTTTCGCATTTCCTTCAGGCCTTCAGCAGCTTGCTTCATTCGTTTCGACCCTTCAAACATAAAGGGGATGGTAACGATGCCCACCGTGAGGATGCCCATGTCTTTGGCCGCCTTGGCGATGACCGGTGCGGCCCCCGTACCGGTACCGCCGCCCATACCCGCCGTGACGAATACCATGGTGGTTCGCTTGGCGAGGATTTCCTGAATATCATCGATATTTTCAATGGCCGCATTCTTTCCCACCTCGGGAATGGAACCGGCACCGCGGCCTTCTGTCAGGCTTTGGCCCAGCTGTACCTTTACGGGAACAGGGCTGATATCGAGGGCCTGGGCATCGGTATTGCAGACGATGAAGTCCACGCCTTCAATGCCCAGTTCGTACATGTGGTTCACGGCGTTACTTCCGCCGCCGCCAACGCCGATTACCTTGATAATCGATGATTGGTCTTTTGGCAAATCGAACTGCATAAGATTGGATTTTTGGAGTTTAATCGGATTGGATTCGTTTAAATGTCGTCGTCATCAAAAATGGAAGAGCCCTTCGACAGCATGCGGTCGAAGAAGCTCGTGAAGGGCTTGCTGCCCGAGCGCACACCGGAGCGTTTCTTCCCTCGGCTGCGTTCCGCCTGCTTGCTCGCCTCGTGGCCTTTCAGCACCAAGCCGATACCCGTGGCGTACATCGGGCTGCTCAGGGCCTCGGCATTGTCCTTCCCGAGGTGCTCATTGGGGTAGCCGATGCGGGTCTCGTAACCGGACATGTATTCCACCAGCTGCGGAAGGTGCTTGAGCTGCGAGCCGCCGCCCGTGAGCACGATGCCCGCGATAAGTCGCTTCTCATATCCCGAGCTGTTGATTTCGTAAATCACCTGCTCGATGATCTCCTCTGTGCGTGCCTGAATGATGTTTGACAGGTTGCGCACGGAGATTTCCTTCGGCTCCCGACCGCTGAATCCGGGGATACAAACGATCTGGTTTTCCATACTTTCCGAGCTGAGTGCCGAGCCGAATTTCACCTTAAGCTGCTCTGCGTGCTTTCGCAAAATGCTGCACCCGGAAGCGATGTCTTCGGTGATGATGTTTCCGCCGAAAGGAATCACAGCCGTGTGGCGAATGATTCCGTCTTGAAAGATGGCAATATCAGTGGTACCGCCGCCGATATCCACGAGCACCACGCCTGCTTCTTTTTCTTCATGGCTGAGCACCGCATCGGCAGAGGCGAGGGGCTCCAACACGAGCTTCACTACCTCAAGGTCCGCTTTGCTCACGCTTTTGTAGATGTTGCGCGCCGCGTTTACCTTGCCGGTAATGATGTGAAAATTGGCCTCAAGCCGCACGCCGCTGTGTCCGATGGGATCCTTAATACCGTGCTCACTGTCCACAATATACTCCTGCGGCAGCACGTGAATGATTTCCTCCCCCGGGCTCATCACCAGCTGATTCATGTCCTGAATAAGGTCGTCAATATCCTTCTGCGAAATCTCTTCCTCGAGGTCTTTCGACTTTCGGGTGAGCATACCGCGATGCTGGAGGCTGCGGATGTGCTGGCCGGCGATCCCCACGAGCACTTCGCCTATTTCCGTGCCGGATTTCTCCGTAGCTATTTCTACGGCACGCTTGATCGAGTCCACGGTTTGGTTGATGTTGCTCACCACCCCGCTGCGCACGCCGAGGGATTCGGAGCGTCCCATCCCGATGATTTCGACTTTTCCGTATTCGTTGATTCTGCCTACGATGCAGGCAATTTTCGTGGTCCCGATATCAAGCCCCACAATGATTTCCGGTTCCTCCATGACGTTACTTTTTGGTGCAAACAATTTGATCTTTGAATTTCAGGTTAACAGTACTGTATTTGTTCCATCGCGCGGCGTCCATACCTTTTCGGTAAAAGACCGCAAGCGCGTCGAATTTCTCTTCGAGTCGCTCCGCTTTCCCGAATACGATGGTGTGGTTTCCCACTTGCGGAAAGGCGGTAAATTCTCCCTCGGCGTCCACCTCCGTGTGCTGGAGCTGGGCGTACCACAGCGGGTCTGAGCGCAACATTTCGGCATAGGCCAAGCAATCCGCAAGGCGCGGGTCCTTTCCTTCATCTGCCGCGTACAGCCTGTGCTCGACGGCTGCCGGGTCAATGCGGAATGCTCCCGATATCACGGGCAATCTGGCGCGCCTGTGCTCGGGTACCGGCAGGAGATACCCGTCTGTGTCGATCACGGCGTGGCGGCCCTCTGCGTCGATCAGGCGCACCGCCGGCTCCCGTTCTGCGACCTCGGCGATCAGGCGCCGGTCTATGGTCTTATACACTGCCGCGGATTTCACATAGGGCAATGCCAGCACCGCCTGCTCAATGCGGCGGGTATCGATCTCACCCAGAGGTAGTCCTACGGGCATTTTTCCCTCGCCCGCCGTCACTTCGCGTACGGCTTCCTCCGTGACAAAATCCCCGGAACCGGGCGCAAAAGCCACGTCGAAAGCTTCGCAAACGGCACCTGAGCGTATGCTGCCCACGAAGCCCAAGAGCACGAGAATACCGCAGGCACCGAGTACCGCGGCGGCAGTGCGCAGTATGTGTTGCAGTTTATTTTTCATCGAGTGCGTCTTTTATCGGCTTCACCAGCCGGTCTATATCGCCCGCCCCCATGGTGAGCAATACTTCGGGTGCTAAACTGAGTACTTCATCGACCACATTCTCACGGTCGCACAACTTTTTATTCACCAACGCTACTTTATTCAGCAACCAGCTCCCGTCTATTCCCGGTATCGGTTCTTCGCGGGCGGGATATATTTCCATCAGCAGCAGCTCATTCAGGGCCTCAAGACTACGTGCAAATTCATCGCCGAAGTCGCGCGTCCGGCTGTAAAGGTGGGGCTGAAATACGCCCGTAATACGCTTTTCGGGGTAGAGCTCCCGCGCCGACCCGATGCAGGCCTCAATCTCTTCCGGGTGGTGGGCGTAATCGTCGATGTACACACAATCCGGGCGCTTCACATGGGTTTCAAATCGGCGCTTCACTCCCCTGAAACTGCGAATCAATTCGGAAATGCGCTCGGACTTTACCCCAAACCACAGTGCGATGCCTGTAGCTGCCAGAGCGTTTTCTATGTTGTGCCTTCCGGCAAAATCCCAAGCCGTGCGGCCCAGACTTCGGCCGTAAGCGGTGACTTCAAAACTGAAGCGACCGTCCCGCACCTCGATGCCCGAGGCAGTGATATCGGCCGGGCAGTCTATCCCGTAGGTTACGATGCGGGCAGCGGCTTTTACGGGAAGTCCGTACTTGCAAAACACAGCTCCCGTTGCGGGCACGCGTTCGGCAAAGGCATTGAAGGCATCGATGAGCTGCTCCGCATCACCGTACACGTCGAGGTGATCGGCACCCACAGAGGTTACCACAGCCACTTCCGGCGAAAGACGGAGGAAAGAGCGGTCGTACTCATCGGCCTCTGCAACGGCAATCGGGCTCTCGGGACGGATGACTACATTGGAGTCAAAATTTCCCGCGATGCCGCCCAAAAATGCATTGGCGGGCACATCACCCGCATTGAGCAGATGTGCTGTGAGTGCAGATACAGAGGTCTTACCGTGTGTACCCGCGATGGCTGCGGTGCGCTTCTCACGGGTGATACGTCCGAGGAGTTCGGAGCGTTTGATCACTTCACGGCCCGTTTGGCGCAGGTAGTTGAGTCCGGCGTGGCGTTCGGGAAGGGCGGGCGTGTACACCACCAAACTCTCTTTCGTGGAAGCATCGGTAAAGCGTTCGGGGATAAATCGGGGCGCATCGTCGTACGCGATCTCCATGCCCTCGGCCTCAAGCTTTTCACAGAGCGGGGAGCGCACGCGGTCATAGCCGGCTACGTATACACCGGCAGCCTTGAAGTATCGGGCCAGCGCACTCATACCGATCCCGCCGATGCCGGCAAAGTACATGCACCTGATATTTTTCAAGTCCGTCTTCATCGCTTTCGTTCCTGCGCAAGTTTGAGCACTTCTGCAGCGATATCTTCTGCTGCGCGGGCTTTTCCCATTTTCAAAATATTGGCGGAAAGCTCGGCGCGGAGGGCGGGGTCGCCCATCAGCCGATCGATCTCTCCGAAAAGTTTTTCGTGCGCCTCCGCATCCTTCACGAGGAGGGCCGCCCCGCGCTCGGTGAGGGCGCGGGCATTCTTGGTTTGATGGTCTTCCGCCACATTGGGCGAAGGCACGAATATGCAGGGCTTACCGGCCAGGCAGAGCTCCGATACGGATATGGCTCCGGCACGCGATACCACGGCATCCGCGGCGGCATAGGCCAGGTCCATCCGGTCGATGAATGCGCGCTGCTTCACCGCGGGAAATTGATTTCCCGAAAGGGCAGCTTCTGCGGCTTCGGCGTAGTTTTTTCCGGTTTGCCAAATCACTTGAAATCCGGCTTCGGCAATTTGAGGGAGTGCGGCCTCGATGCTTTGGTTGATGGTACGCGCTCCGAGGCTCCCGCCGATCACCAGAAGCACCGGCTTATCGTCCACCAAATCGAAATGCTTTAAAGCTTCCGCGCGCTTGCCCTCGAGTTCGGTTACCGCCTTGCGCACGGGGTTGCCCGTGAACACAATTTTTTGCTCGGGAAACCAGCGCTCCATACCGCTGTAGGCCACACAAACCTTGCTCACCTTTCCGCCGAGAAGGCGGTTGGTGACGCCCGGAAATGAATTCTGCTCCTGGATGAGGGTCGGAATATTTCGGGTCACGGCCACGCGCAGCAGCGGTCCCGATGCATACCCGCCCACGCCGACAGCCACATCGGCGTCGAATCTTCGCAAGATGGCCGCGGCCCTGAGCAAACTCCCGAAGAGCTTGAACGGAAAGAGGAGGTTTTTTGCCGAAAGGCTGCGCTGAAATCCCGAAATATTGAGCCCTTCAATCTCGTAGCCCGCAGCGGGTACACGCTCCATTTCCATCTTTCCCAGCGCACCCACAAAGAGGAATTCCGCATCGGGCCGTGCTTTGCGAACCGCGTCGGCTATGGCGATGGCGGGAAACACGTGGCCGCCCGTACCGCCTCCGCTGATGATGACTTTAGGCGACCGCATATTTCTTCTTTTTAATTCTGTTTTTCCCGCGGCCCGGTGCCGTCTCGCCCTCATAGACGGACCTGCTTACGCTGAGTATCATACCTATGGCCATGCAGGTGAACCAGATGGAAGTACCCCCCATGCTGACCAGAGGTAGGGGCTGCCCTGTAACGGGAATGAGGTTCACGGCCACACCGATATTGACAAATGCCTGAAAGCCGATCAAAAAACTGAGTCCGAGTACCAGAAAGGCGCCGAATTCTCGCTTGCAGTCCCGCGCGATCCGCATGCAGCGGTAGAGAAAAATCAGGTAGAGCAGCACAATTCCGCAACCGCCCGCAAGGCTGCCGTACTCCTCAATGATAAAGGCGTAGATCATATCAGAATACGGGTGGGGCAGGTAATTTCTCGAGTCGCCCGTGCCGGGTCCGCTGGGCAGTACGCCCCCCGAATTGATGGCCATCATGGCATGCTCGATTTGGTAGTTGGCTTCGCTTTCTCCCGACTCAAAGCTGGTGATTCGCTTTTTCCAAGTGGCCATCCTGGGAAGCACTTCCGGCATTGCGGAAGCTACCGAAAGCAGCATAGCAAAGCCCGCAACGGCCGTACCCACCACAAGTGCAAGGTGCCTGAAGGGCACTCCGCCCACGTAGAGCAGTGTGAAGCAAACCAAGAAGAGCAAAGCGGCGGTACTGAAATTTGCCGGAAGGATCAGGAAGCAAACCAGAGCAATCGGGGCAAGGATGGGCAGGAGTCCTCGCTTGAAGTCGCGAATCTCCGCCCTCTTGACGGTAAGCAAGCGGGATACATAGGTCACCAGAGCAATCTTGGCAAAATCAGAGGTTTGAAAATTCTGGTTGATGAAAGGAATCTTCAGCCATCGGCTTGCCTCATTGAGATTGACGCCGAGCATCAGGGTGAGAATGAGCAAAACGACAGCCACCCAAACAGCGACCTGAGATACCTGTGCAAAACGGCGGTAATTGATTCGGTGCATTCCGAACATCACGGCAAACCCGGTGACAAGCATGATGCCGTGCTTGATGAGGTAGTGGAAGGTATTGCCGTCGGTGTATTTGTAAGCCAATGACGAAATACCCGAGTACACGGCCGGTATGGACACCAGGGCCAAAAGGAGGCATACCGTCCAAATGACGAGATCACCGCGGAGATATTTCGATGCAAAATCCTTCACTTCTTCATTCTAATTCATTCACGTAGCTGATAAAAGCTGATCCGCGGTCGGCGAAATTGCTGTAGTCATCCGTGGGAACACAGCTGGGTGAAAAGATGACCGCATCATCCTTGCTCCCGAGTCCGCGTGCCTCTGCCACGGCATCGCGGAGCGACTTGCAGGAAGCAAATTTTTCAACGAGGTGCCCGAGCTTGTACTGCATGTCATCGCCGGATCCGCCGTACACCACGAGGCATTTCACTTTGTACTTGACATACTTTTCAATGAGGGCATAATCGCGCTCATGGGGGGTGGTGGCCGCGAGCCAAATCACGGGTTTCTGTATGCACTTCAAGCTGTCGCGCGTGGAGAGCAGATCGCTCGAACGGGCATCGTTGATATACTCGGTCCCGTCGAATTCGCGAATGATTTCGAGGCGGTGTGATGTATCCTCGAGGCTGCGGCGGAGGCTTTCGCGCGCCGTCATAAACCGATCAACAAGGCTCTTCTTGCTTTTGTGGATGGTATAAGTCTTCCCTTCGCTCATGACATGGTGATTTTGGTTTTTCGCTTAATGTCGATGAGCCTGTTGAAGTAGGCGCCCCGCTCTCTGAAGTCGGCGAAGGGCTCATCCGCTCGACAGCCCGGCGAAAAAAGGACCGTACTGTTGACCTCAGCGGTGAGCAGGGCCAAATCAACGGCCTCATCCCAAGTTGAAGCGGACAAAAACATTTTAATACCCGGCCACAGCATGTCATGGGCTTCATCGGCCCTCGCTCCTTTCACAATGACAACATTCACTTTGTCCCGCACCAAGGGGGCCAGTTGCGACAGGTCTCTGAGGTAGGCATTGGCCTCTGCGATCCATACCACCGGCTTAGAAAACGACGCCAGAGATTCGGCCACCCGCACGGGACCCGTGGCCGAAGAATCATTAATGAATCTGATTCCCTCTACATTTCCGGCAATTTCGAGGGCAAAATCCGCTTGGGCAGGCATGGCCTCGCGCCGGAGGCGCAGCAGTTCGTCATGGTCGGCTCTTCGAATTTCATTGATCAGGTCGTTTTTCATGGCCTGTGGGTTTAAGGGGATGGGAGGTTGGGTAAAGATCAGAGGGCGCGTACGGCGGTTTTAAAAAGATGGCCGCGCTCCTCGTAATTCTCAAAAAGATCGAAGCTCGCGCATGCCGGCGAGAGGATCACGGTGTCACCCTTTTCTGCAGATTGGTATGCGAGGCCCACAGCCTCGCGGGCCGATCCGGCTTCGGAAATATCGTCGGTCATCGGCCCGAAAAAGTCGAGGAGTTTCTTGTTGTCCTTCCCCAGACAGATGATGGCCTTTACCTTTTCGCGCACCAGCGGCGCGATGAGGGAATAGTCATTGCCCTTGTCAACCCCGCCCACTATCCACACCACGGGACCTTCGAGGCTTTCCAAGGCGTACCAAGTGGAATTGACATTGGTGGCTTTCGAGTCATTGATAAACTTGATGCCGTGGATTTCGGCAACAAATTCTAAGCGGTGCTCGATGTTTTGAAAGTCCGAAAGACTCTCGCGCACGATTTCTTTTCGAATCTCAAAAATGCGTGCGGAAACACCTGCCGCCATGGAATTATAGGCATTGTGTTTCCCCTGAAGTGCTAAATCGTGAATGGACATTGTCAGTGATTTGTTGTGAAGGTTTATGATGATGTTGTCTTGTGCGATATAAGCCCCGTTACTCACTTCTCGGTTCAGTGAAACGGGGTGCATCTCCGCGCGTACTTTTCGGCGACGGAGTAATTGCGCAGTTACGGGATCGTCTGCGCAGTAGATGAAATGGCGGTCGGGACCTTGGTTGGCCGTTACGGCAAATTTGGCGTCGGCATAGGCATCAATACTGTTTCCGTACCGGTCCAAATGATCGGGGGTGATGTTGAGCAATACGGCCACGTCGGGATTGAAGTGTACGGTGTCGTCGAGCTGAAAGCTACTCACTTCCAGCACCCATACCTCACGGTCGCGTTCGGCGAGCATCCCGGCAAAGCTGTCACCCACATTTCCGGCCACGGCGGTATCCATGCCAGCTTTCGCGAAAATATGGCCGGTGAGCAGCGTGGTGGTGGTTTTCCCGTTGGTCCCCGTTACGGCAACGATTTTTCCCGAAGTGTGGCGCGATGCCAACTCGATCTCCGAAATGACCTCGGTACCCGCGGATTTGAAAGCAGCCACGGCGGGGACGGTGCCCGGAATCCCCGGACTCTTTACCACCAGCTCCGCACCCTCGGTGAAAGCCGTTGTGTGGCCGCCTTCTTCAAAGCGTACACCACTCGATGTAAGCACTCCGCGGTACTTGTCGCGCAACTTTCCCGCGTCAGACAGGTACACGTCGTATCCGAGCTTTTTCCCCAAAAGGGCCGCTCCCGTTCCGCTTTCACCGCCGCCGAGTATGAGCATCTTCATATCAGCGGAGTTTGAGGGTTACGATGGACAAAACGGCGAGAAGAATCCCGACAATCCAAAAGCGCGATACAATCTTAGCTTCGTGGTAGCCGAGCTTCTGATAGTGGTGGTGCAGGGGCGACATCAGAAAGATCCTTTTCCCCTCTCCGTATTTTTTCTTGGTAAACTTGAAGTAGCTCACCTGCATCATCACCGAGAGGTTCTCGATAAGGAAAATTCCGCAGAAAAGCGGGATGAGCAGCTCCTTGCGGATGGCCAATGCGAAAACGGCGATGATACCGCCCAGCGCCAAACTCCCGGTATCGCCCATAAAGACTTGTGCGGGAAATGAGTTGTACCACAAAAACCCGATACAGGCACCCGCAAAGGCACTGATGAAAACTACCAATTCTCCCGACTCGGGAATGAACATAATGTGGAGGTAGTCGGCAAAAATGAAATTGCCCGATACAAAGGCAAAGATGGCGAGCACAATGCCGATGATGGCAGAGCTTCCCGTGGCCAGGCCATCGAGACCGTCGGTAATGTTGGCACCGTTACTCACGGCTGTGACTACAAATACCACAATGGGAATGAACACAATCCATGCCCACTTGCGCGCAGAGCCGCGGTCGAGAAACGCCAAAAGCCAAGCGTAGTCAAACTCATTGTTTTTGACGAAGGGAATGGTCGTTTTCATCGACTTTCGCTCCACCCAAACGGAACCGTCAGGTCTTACATCTCCCTCTGCACGCTCTGCCTGAGTGATCTCTGCCGGCCGCTGCACCTTCTGCTTGATCACCACATCGGGATGAAAATACAATGCTGACCCTACGACGATGCCCACACCCACTTGGCCCACCACCTTAAATTTTCCGGCCAGGCCCTTTTTGTTCTTTTTGAACACCTTAATATAGTCGTCCAAAAACCCGATACCCCCGAGAAATACCGTGGTAAAGAGCATGATGAGAACATAAATATTGTCCAATTCGGCAAAGAGCAGGGTGGGAATCAATATGGCCGCAATGATGATGAGGCCACCCATCGTGGGTGTGCCCTGCTTTTGTTTCTGACCTTCCAGACCGAGGTCACGCACGGTCTCTCCCACCTGCTTGCGGTGTAGCAGGGCGATGAGCCTTCCGCCGAAGACAAGCGAAATCAGGAGACTCGTAAGTACGGCCATGGCGGCTCGGAATGAGATATACTTGAACACTCCCGTGCCGGGAATATCATATGCGCTGTCCAAAAAATCGAAGAGATAATAGAGCATCAGATATTCAGGGGTTTAAGGGATTCTTTAAGAATGGCCATATCATCAAAAGGCTTGCGCTCTCCGTTGATTTCCTGGTATTTTTCATGGCCCTTTCCCGCTACGAGGATAATGTCGCCGGGATTGGCAATGCTGCACGCCATCCGGATGGCTTCCGCGCGGTTCACAATGGCGTTGGTTTTTCTGAAGTCTTGCGGCTCCACCCCTTTGCGCATATCTTCAATGATCGCCTCGGGATCCTCGGTGCGCGGATTGTCAGAGGTGAGAATTACGCGGTCGCTGTATTTGCAGGCCAAGCGCGCCATCTCAGGTCGCTTGGTCTTATCGCGGTCGCCTCCGCAGCCCACCACCGTGATGACCTCTTCATTTCTCGTTCGTATCTCCCCGATGGTTTTCAACACATTGCGCAATGCGTCAGGGGTGTGGGCATAGTCAACCACCGCGGTGACATTTTCTGCGCTGCGCACGTATTGGAACCGGCCCTCCACCGGGTTGATCTCGCTGAGGGCGGTGAGTACATCGAGTTTTTTGCCGCCGAGCAAAATTGCGGAAGCATAGACGGCCAAGATATTGTAGGCATTGAACCTACCCACAAGCCGGGTGTAGAAATCGCTCTCGTCCAGGTGGAGTTGCAAACCGTGAAAGTGGTTCTCGAGAATACGCGCCCGGTAATCCGCCATGCTTTTTAGGGCGTAGGTCTGTTGCTTTGCCGCCCGGCAATTTTGGAGCATGGTTTCCCCGTGTTTGTCATCGAGATTCACCAATGCAAATGCCTCGGCAGAGAGGTTGTCGAAGAGCATCTTCTTAGCTGCGATGTAGGCATTGAAGGTCTTATGGTAATCGAGGTGGTCGTGAGAGAGGTTGGTGAACACCGCTCCCGCAAATTCGATTCCCGTCACGCGGTGCTGGTGAAGGGCGTGGGAACTCACCTCCATAAAGCAGTACTTACACCCGGCCTCGACCATTTCCCGCAGGAGTTTATTGAGGCCCACGGAATCCGGCGTGGTATGCGTGGCGGGGACGGGTGTGTTGTGGATTCGGTTCTCCACGGTAGAGATGAGCCCTACTTTTTGCCCGAGCAGCTTAAAGAGACCGTATAGCATGGTGGCGCAGGTGGTCTTGCCGTTCGTACCCGTGATGCCGACAAGCTTAAGCTCACGTGAGGGATGGTCATAAAAAGCATCCGCGATGTATCCCGTGGCTTCGCGTGAATCGCCCACCTTGACGTAGGTCACCCCTTCCTTAAGCCGGTCGGGCATCTCTTCGCAAACCACGGCCACCGCACCCCGCTCCACGGCAGCGTTGATGAAGTCATGCCCGTCAGCCACCGTGCCGCGCACTGCGATAAAAAGGGCAAAGGGACCAACCTTACGCGAGTCAAATTCCACAGATTCTACAGCTACATTGGTGCTGCCGGTGACCTGCTTGATGCGCGCACGGTACAATATGTCTTGAAGCAGTTTCATCGCTGTCAGGAGAGTTCAATTTTTATGGTGCGGCCGGGGGACACTTGTGCACCGGGCGGCAGGCTCTGGGTTTTAATCACGCCCGCTCCGGAGATCTGCACTTTCAACCCGGCTTCTTCCAGAAGAAACAGTCCGTCGCGGAGGCCCATTCCCGTCACGTTGGGCACGCGGCCCTCGGGGATGGTACGGCGTTCGAAAAGCACATCGTCGGTTCGCGTCTTGGTGGTGACCCAGGGATAGGCTTCACTCGCGTCGTCAACAGGCACATCCATCGCTTCAAAAAGCGCGTGCAAATCCGCCGCAAAACCCGACTTACTCACGGGCACGCGAACAGCCAAGTGCTCTGACGGCGCGGGCATTTCTCGCTGTAAGTCGAAACGCTTCGCGTAAACCTTGTCGGCAATTTCTTTGAAGACCGGGCCGGCGACCTGATTTCCGTAGTACACGTCGTTCGAAGGACCGTTGACCACCACAATGCAGCTGTACTCCGGCTCCTCAGCAGGAAAATAGCCCACAAAAGAAGCCTGATAACTCACCGACTGCTCGTATTTATAACCGTAGCGGGCATTGGCGATTTGGGCAGTGCCCGTTTTTCCCGCTATGCTGTATGCCCCGAAGCGGAGATTGGAAGCCGTTCCCTCGGGACTGACTACAGATTCGAGCATGGTACGCGCCTTGCTGATCGTCTCACTCGAAGCCACGGAACGGTTGATCACTTGCGGATCAATGCGTCTCACGGTGCGCCCGTTGCGACGAATTTCTTTTGCGAAGAGCGGCTTCACCATCACCCCGTCATTGGCCACAGCATTGTAGAAGGTGAGAATTTGCAGCGGGGTCATCAGGGTTTCATACCCGATACTCATCCAAGGCAGGGTCACTCCGCTCCAGCCTTCTCGTGACGGATCTTTGATCTTCGGCGTGCCCTCCCCTGATATTTCCAATCCGAGTTCATGGCCCAGCCCCATTTTAAAGAGGCGGTCGGTAAAGCGGCCCGGCTCGTCTTTGTAGAGGTCGTTGATGAGGCGTGATACGCCCACATTACTCGATTTTTGAAATACGGTGAGCACATCGATTTTTCCGTAACCCTTGTCATTGCTGTCGCGCATGATGCGGTCGTAAAATCGGTAGGCGCCCCGCTCGGTATCAACTGAGTCGGTGAGTGAGAGCTTCCCGTCCTCGAAAGCTGCCATCAGCGCGGGCAACTTAAAGACAGAGCCCGGCTCTGTGGCCTCACCCACGGCATAATTGTAGCGCTCCGCATAGGTGCTGTCGCCCGTGAGGGTGAGGTTGGCAATGGCCTTAATATAGCCCGTTTTCACCTCCATCAAGACTGCGCACCCGTGCCTGGCTTTGTGCTTCCTGAGCTGCTTGCGCAGGGCATTGCTCGCCACGTCCTGAATGTTGACATCTATGGTGGTGAGCACATCGGAACCGTCTACGGGCTCAGTTTCATTGGTATTCTTCACCGGCATCCATACCCCGCCGGCGAGCCGCTTCTCGTAGCGCTGCCCTACGCGTCCGCGCAGTTCGGAATTGTACGCCCCTTCAATTCCCACCGGGGCCACGCCTTCGCGGGTGTAACCTACTGTTCGGGCGGCCATATCGCCGTAGGGCATGCGCCGCACGGTTTGCTTTTCAATGATTACACCGCCCGCATAGCGCCCTTTGCGCCACAACGGAAAAGAGGTGACCTGAGCAATATCATCGTATTCTGCTCCCGCCTTTACGAGGTAATAGCGGTTCCCGCTGAGGTAGGCCGCCTTGAGATCGTCGCGGTACCGGGCGGCACTTTTATTTCCGAAAAGCTTGCTCAGGGCAGCCGACAAGGAATCGAGGGCGCCGTAAAAATCGGCTTCTTTCAATGCCTCCGAGCGCATGTCCATCCGGATTTCGTACACGGGCACGGAAGTGGCAAGGAGGTGGCCGTCTTCGGCATAGATATTTCCGCGGGGCGGAACGATTTCGCGGAGATCGGTGGTGAGCCGTGCAGCCTTACTTGCCCACTTCTCACTGTCCACAAATTGGATCACGGCGATCTTGGCTACCACCGCTAAGGCAAAGAGGCAGAGCCCAAGGAAAACGAAGTAGGCCTTGTTTGTTATTTTCGCGCGCTCATCCATCTGCTCAGTCTGCTTGAGGGGTTTGCGCGTTTTTTCTGATCACTACGGGAGGAGCCACCGATTCTTTCAGCCCCAAGTCTCGGATGCTCTCCGCAACCTGTGACTGCTGCTTGAGTTTTTCCAGTCGCGCTTCCGCAGCCGTATAGCGCGACTTAAGTTCGCGCAGTTCGGCCTCAGCTTGAACCACGGCCTTCACATTCTGCTCGGCGTAGTAGCCGTAAGCGATATAAGCCACCATCATGACAACGGCAAACAGGATGAACGGAAGGTTGGCCTGCACATACTTTCGCGTGAGATAAGTCCCGCTGAGTAGCTTATTCACCCCTCTGGTGAAACTTCTTTTGCGCTTTACCGCAGCCCTTCCTTTCTTAATCCTGTTCATTTCTTATCGCAACACGCAGCCTTACACTGCGCGATCTTGTATTCGTTTTCAATTCTTCTTCGCCGGGTGTAATCGGCATTCCGGGCAGTGGCTTGAACGGCCTGAGCATCTTCCCGAAGAAATCTTTCTCTACCTTCCCCTCGAAATTTCCGCTGCGCATAAAGCGCTTTACCAGCCGATCCTCCAGAGAGTGGTATGACATCACCACCAACTTTCCGCCCGGCCTGATCACTTCCGCACTCTGCGCCAACAGCGCTTCAAGGGCCTCCATTTCACCGTTCACTTCGATACGCACCGCCTGAAAGAGTTTTGCCATAAAGCGGTTGCGCTTGGGGTCACGACACACTTTTTCCGCGATTGCAACGAGCTGCCCCGTTGTCTTAATCGGCTTTTCCGCACGGGCCTTTTCAATTGCATCCGCCAGCGCACGCCACTCGCGAAGCTCGCCGTAGCGCTTGAATACCCGACCGAGCGCTTCGGCTGTGTACGCATTGATCACATGGCGGGCGGAGTGCTTTACTTCCCTGCCCATGCGCATGTCCAGCGGCGCATCATAGCGGGTTGAAAAACCCCGTTGCGGCGTATCGATCTGATGCGAGCTCACACCCAAATCAGCGAGCAAGCCGTCGATCGGCTCTGCCTTTAAAAACCTGAGGTGGTTTCTCAAAAAGCGGAAGTTGGCTTTCACCAACGTAAACCGAGGATCTTCCGGCGCATTTTGCGCAGCATCCTCATCCTGATCAAAGGCGATGAGCCTTCCCGATTCACCCAGTTTTGAAAGAACTTCGCGGGAATGTCCTCCCCCGCCGAAGGTGGCGTCTACATACACGCCGTTCACATCACTTATTAAAGCCTCCACGCACTCCTCCAAAAGGACGGGCACGTGGTAGGTATCACTTTGCATCACCATCGGGATTAATACCCCCCATCACCTCTTCAGAAAGCGCAGCCATGTCCACATCCTCATTGACCATCTCAACATACGCTTCCTGTGACCAAATCTCAACGCGATCTCCGAGCGCCAAAAGCCGAACCTCTTTGGTCACACCCGCAAAAGATGTGAGCGCCGGCGGGAGCAAAAGCCGCCCGGCACTGTCGAGTTCGGCGCGCGTAGCCCCGTTATTGAATCGGCGAATAAACTGCACATTCTTAGCAACGAAACGATTGAGCCTACCCACTTGGGCCGACACTTCGCTCCACTGCTGCATGGGATAAAGCACCAAACACTTGCTGAACATGTCGCGGTTGATCACGAAACCCTCGTGCACCACCTCCTTGAGCTGCTTGCGCAAGCCCGCGGGAAACATGATGCGGCCTTTCGCATCACATTTGCATTGGTATTCTCCGAGTAAGTTCAACATGGCGGCTTGGGGATATGCTTAACCCAAGGCTAAAGTAGAAAATACTTCCCACTTTTTCCCACAATCTCCCATTTTTTACCACTATGTTGAAAAGTTTCGCAATCGGCAGCATGATCGGAGGGCGAAGAACCCGCTCCCGGATTTCGGGAAACGGCTGCAAATTCGGGCTTTTCGCAATCCTGCGAACGAAAAATGAACCGCTGTTTGCACAGTGGGATGTTTGCGGAGAGGAGCGCATCCGAGCTGAGTAAAGAGCGGGGTCCGTGAGGCGGGGCTTCCGCGGCGAAAAGGATATCTTTGCCGAAAAGGCCCCCGATTCAGGTGCGGCCCGAGCCCGAAAGAAAGATGGAACACCTTCTGCACACCGAATTTGTAAAAAGCAGCGCGAAGTACACCGAGTGTCCGGAGACCACTGTTCCGGAATACGCCTTCACCGGCCGAAGCAATGTGGGTAAATCGTCGTTGATCAACATGCTCACAAGAAGAAAAAACCTGGCGAAAACCAGCGGACGCCCGGGAAAGACGCAATTGATCAACCACTTCAGCGTGAAGACGGACGTAAAAAAACCGTCGCCGGACTGGCATTTGGTCGATTTGCCGGGATACGGCTACGCCAAAGTGTCAAAGAAAGACCGAAACAGATTCAAAGGACTGATGTACAACTACCTGAAGAAAAGAGAAACCCTGTACTGCACCTTCGTCCTGATTGACATCCGCCACACTCCGCAAGAGAACGATTTGGACTTCATGGGATGGCTGGGTACGAACGGAATTCCCTTCGCCATGGTCTTCACCAAGGCGGATAAGCTGAAACCCGGTGCGGCAGACCGCAATATTCAGGCCTACGGCGATGTGATGCTGGAGACTTGGGAGGAATTGCCGCCGATTTTTGTCACCTCCGCCGAGAAAGGCACGGGTCGGGAGGAATTGCTGGACTACATCTTCGAAATTAATTCAGGGGAGGCAGCTCACCCGGCATAAATGCGTTACTCCCCTGACGGCAAAAACATTAAACCACGGATTCGCCTAAAGCCGTGAAGTCAATTCACCGCATTTCCAACCGCCTGCAGGACCTCGACATCAGAGGAGCGAGAATGCTATCGGTATGGCTCCCGAGATTGATTTTGCCCCTTCCGCGCGGCCCCTTGATTTGGCCCGTGATTTACGGCTTTTCACTCAAGATCGATCCTCGGGGAGATAACGGCACGGAGCAAAGCCTCTACTACCACGGCGCCTATGAACGCGGCACACTCGACGTACTCGGTAAGCTGCTCCGCAGGGGTGATCACTTCGTTGATATAGGGGCCAATATCGGATTGATGAGCGTTTTCGCCGCGCGCATCGTCGGGCCGGGAGGCACTGTTTCCGCCTTTGAGCCGCATCCCTTGACCGTGGAAATGCTTCGGGAAAATATTGTGCTGAATGCGCTTTCGAATATTGAGGTTTATCAGGCGGCCGCGGGCAGTACCGAAGGGGTTTGCGCGATTGCCGACGGACCCGAAGGAAACCGCGGAGCATCCTATACCGTGCCGGCAGGCTCAGAGCAAGGTCTGCATACCGCAGCAGTGGTCCGCGCGGATGAGGTTTTGAAAAACAAGCCCCTGCCCGACGCGGTAAAGATCGATGCGGAAGGCGATGAAACGGAGGCATTGGAAGGTATGGAGGGGATTTTCCGAAAGGCCCGTCCGGCCATCATTGTCGAGAGCAGCAGAGAAGCCGGCGAAAGCGGTCCCGATCACACCTCCCGCATCTTCGATATGCTGACGGCGCGTGGGTACCGAATTTTCAGAGGGCAAAAAGGCAAAGGCGTCCCTTCCCCCCTGCTCAAGGTCGAAAACGCCGCTGATATGCCGAACCATGACAATGTGTACGGACTCACAGCAGCCCATCTTGAGCGGTTGCGGTGAGTTGCGGTAGCGAAGCCGTTGCGAAAACCCTCGTTTCCTTCCGCTTACTTGGTTTGATCGAAACAAGACGGACAGTGCGGCGGTTGTAATTGACAAACCAACCCATGCCTTCCACGGATCTGCCTTTTTACGAACGCGTTTACCGCCGCTTGCTTTCGGAAAAGACGCGCGAAACAGCTGAGCGAACCATTGTACTGATAGCCATCTTCAGCTTCGCGGTGCATCTCCTGCTCTTAGCGGCCGTGCACCTCGGGTGGATTCCCGACGGGGGATTTGCCAAACTCACCGGCGATCCTATTGTGGCCGTGTACACCCCGTTTTCATTCATCCTCATCTACGAGGTCTATCTTTTGGTGTACTACCTGCCGAAATCCATCACGCGGTATATCGGAAAACAGTATGAGATCATTACCCTGATCGTGATCCGGAAAATATTCGGAGACATCAGTCACCTCGAATTCACCGCTGACTGGTTCAACGTAGAGGGGGACATACAATTCACCTACGACATCATCGCCTCCGTTTTACTTTTTTTCCTCATCTACCTCTTCTACTACCTGAACAGCAAGCGCGCCGAAATCCGTTACGCTGAAGGCCCATCCGGAAAGAAGATCGGTAACTTTGTAAAAGTGAAGAAAATACTGGCGGGGATACTCGTGCCCTTGTTTTTCATTTTGGCCGCTTACAATCTCGGGAGCTGGGCACAATCGATATTTTCCGTCGGTTTATCGTCGGCAGAGGCAAGCGACGTCAACAATATTTTCTTCGAGGACTTCTTCACCGTATTGATCTTGGCCGATGTATTCCTCTTGCTTTTCTCCTTTCTCCACACCGATAAATTTCACCAAACCATCAGAAATTCCGGTTTCGTCATTTCCACGGTTCTGATCAAAATGTCCTTCGGCGAGGAAGGCCTGACAGGAACCATCCTTACGGTGGTAGCGGTAATCATCGGAGTACTCATGCTCTTCATTCACAACCGCTTCGAAAAGCTCGAGCAGGAAGTCGCGAAAAAGTCGGATGAAAACTGAACCCCGGGGGTGCTCAGAAACCGCGCGGCCTTCGTCTCGCAGAATTCCGGTCGAATACAACCGTCCGTGAGGAGGTCATGAAATTTCCGGCGCGGGGACCACACCTGACCTCATCCCAGGATGCCCGCCTTTTCGGCAAATTCACGTGCAAACTTGCGGATGGCCTCGGCTTCGGGCTTTTTGCCGGTGGCGCGCTCGTAAGTATCGCTCATGGTCATGAAAGTCTGATGAAAGAAGCGCTGCATCTCAAAGATGCTCATTTCTTTGTCCCACAAATCAATACGCATGGTATTCTCTTCAGCTCGGTCCCACATGGCGAGCATAAAGGCTTTGCAATCCCCTTTACCTCCTCCGTCGCTCGCATCCCATTTCATCTCCAGCGGGAGGCGGTTTTCGTCCAGCCCCACATCTATTTTGATTTGCGTTCGCTTCTTGATGTCTTTTTCCATGGCGGATATTTTGATTCCGGCAGCTTTACCGACCGGGTTTGTACGCTTTCAGTATTTTTCTGTAATCCTTTTCAGCCATCAGCGCGGGCAGAGAGAGGTCGGGGTTCTTGTCAACGTATTGCTTCACCATTCGGTAGCCTACCCACTTTCCTACTCCCCCCGGCGATTCCGGCGGCATGCCCGGCGTGAAGGGGCCGTCATTCATCATTTTATTGATTTCCATCGGATCGTCGATGAATATCAAGTCTCTCTCCACGAGGCTCTTCCAGATATCGTATTCATTTTTGCGGCACCAGTCTTTTTGGGCTTCGGTGTAGTTGAGCACACGCTGCGCATCCGTGAGTTCAAGCAGGGCAGCAGTGATGTAGGCCGCCTTTCCGGCAAAAACCATCTCAGCCAAGAGGTTCTCCTCATCGGCGAGGTCGCGGAAGGTGTACAGCACCCATCCCCGCAGTGCATTCGGAACGAGGTATTCGGGCTGCATCTTGTCACGCTTGTATTGCGGAAAGAGATCGGGCGGGAGTTGCTTCACGTATTTGTGGTCTGAACCCGCGTACCACTCGAGCCCCACTCCAAGCCAGTCATCTGAGGGGTAGATGCCAACGTTGAACCCCGAATTGTAAGCCGCAAGCTCGGGGAGCTCATTTTTTCCGAAAAGGACCGCGTAGCGCTTTAAGGCCCTGCCCAGCTCGGCTTCAAAAGGCTTCAGGTCGGGAAACACAGATTCGACATGTTCCTGCAGGCCCCGCCATTCGGGCGCTGAAGTGAACCGCATTAGGAGGGAAGCCGTCATGGGGTTCTCAACGCTCCCTACGCGCATGATGTCTTCCACGTAATCGCCGAAGATTGAGCGGTGCTCCTCCGTCAGCGCATTGTAGCGCGGGAGGGGATGGTCCGTGTCGAGGGCAAATACCTCCCTGTCGAGCCGAATAAAACGGGCCTCGTAGTCCACGGATGTGATGTCTGCATCAAAACGCGGCTCAGCGCAACCGAAGGCCGCCAAAACCACAAAGCAAAATACAAAGCAACGGGGCCCGCTCATCGAATTAAAAATAATGTACTTTTGAACCGAATTAAAGCCCGCAAAAGTAATGAAAAAGATAGCGATCACCGTTGTTTTCACGTGCATGGCGGCGAGGGTTCTTTTTGCACAAGACCCTCCTCCCGCCTCTGAACCGCTTCGCCCTTTAAGGATGGCCCTCGCCGGGGGTTCGATCTTTTCGTGGTTTACCCCTGACGGAGAACCCGGCGCACTCGACGGCGACGGCATCCGCTTCAACATTAAGTACGGCCTTCACATCGACTTTATGATGGGCAGCAATGAGAATTATTTTTTCTCCACCGGTTTGTTCATGGCCAATACGGGAGGTTCCCTCTTGCACGATTTTGCAGAGCGTCGCACGGATGACGCAAACTTGGAAGTGGTACGCAGAAGTGTAGACTACCGAATCAACTATCTGAATATCCCGCTCAATTTCAAACTTATGACAAACGAGGTGGGGTACAGCCGCTACTTTGCACGGGTGGGATTTGACCTCGGCCTGGCAGTCAACTCCAGGTACGATTCCAGAGACCGCCTGAAGGCTGACCTGACCGACATCGTGCGCGAACGAGAAAACGCAGACTCAGGCGACTTCACCCGCTTCTGGCGCGCAGCGCTCCATATTGAGGCGGGGATGGAGTACAATATAGGGGGAAATACCAACCTCTTTGCTTCGTTGGAATGGAACAACGGATTGAACAACGTCTTTACCAACCAATACCGTCGCCCGACGGTAAACGAACAGGACGGCGTCAGAATCAACGGTGACCGACACCATGCCGTGATCAATTACGTGGCCGTGAATGTCGGCATCTATTTTTAAACACCTTTTCGCTTTGCCCGTTTAAATAAAAACGGGAATGCTATGCAAGTTGAAAAAGTAGCTGATCATATCACAGATTGGCTTAAAATTTACGCGAAAGGTGCCGGCACGAAGGGTTTCGTAGTGGGTGTATCGGGAGGCATCGATTCCGCAGTGACCTCTGCACTCGCCGCACGCACAGAGATGCCCGTGCTCCTTCTTGAGATGCCGATTCACCAACCGGAAGGCCACGTGAGCCGCGCGCGCAAGCATATCGATATGCTCTGCGCAAAACATGCCCGGGTGAGCAGCTTATGCATTGAACTCACCCAGGTCTTCGAAGACTTCAAGCGCCTACTCCCCGTGCCCGAGGACAGCGGTGCACACGAACTTTCTCTGGCCAATACACGGGCACGCTTTCGCATGTCGACCCTCTATTACTTTGCCGCACTGCACGGATACCTCGTAGCGGGTACGGGCAATAAGGTGGAGGATTTCGGCGTGGGCTTCTACACCAAATACGGAGACGGAGGTGTGGACCTCAGCCCTATAGCTGACCTGATGAAAACGGAAGTCTATGCCCTCGGGCGCTACCTCGGTGTAAACGATGATATCCTCAACGCACCTCCCACTGACGGTCTCTGGGGCGACGACCGATCCGACGAGGACCAGATCGGCGCCACCTATCCCGAGCTGGAGTGGGCGATGGAATTCGACGGCGACGAATCCGTTCTCAACGCGCGGAAACGCGAAGTACTGGCGATCTACCGCAAATTCCACCGCCAAAACCGGCATAAAATGGATCCGATCCCCGTTTGTGCCGTTCCCGAGTCGCTGCGAAAAACCGAAACTGCGGCGCAAAAAAATTGAGGCGCCCCCTTTCACCTGTTTTCCCGAAAGGAGAATATGGACAAACACAGCAAAGCACAGCGAAGTAAAAATATGCAGGCCGTGAAAAACAAGGGTTCGCAAATCGAAGATACCCTTGCAAAGGCGCTATATGCCCGAGGCCTGAGATACCGCCGCAATACGACCAAAATATTCGGAAAGCCCGATTTCGCCTTTATAGGCCCCAAGCTCGCCGTATTTTGCGACAGCGAATTCTGGCACGGAAAGGATTTCGACGCGTCGACCTTTGCAAATACCGCCAACAAGTCATTCTGGAACAATAAAATACGTACCAACATCGAGAGGGACAAGACCGTAAATGCCACCCTCGAAGCACAGGGCTGGACGGTGGTTCGGTTTTGGGGTAAGGAGATTATGGCCGACCCGGAAAAATGCGCTGAGCGTGTCGAAAAAGCGCTGAATGCCCGCAAGTCATCCCAAATGCAAAGCGCCAAAAAGCCGAAATAAGGCTCCCCGCGGTCAGGCGATCTCCCAAGTGTTCTTGCCGCGCAAGAGGGCATCGAGGTCTCCCTCACCTTTGCGATTAATGCTCACCGCGATCTGCTCATGGAGCAGGTCTTCATAGCATGGCCGATCCTCTTGGTAAAAAATACCGAAGGGGCGCGGCAGCACCTCTCGGTCAGGCATGGGCGTATCAAAACAGCGCATTAAAACCCCTGATTTAAAGCGGTCGTGCTTGTCGTGCACCCAGAGGTCATTGACGCTGTATTCTCCGGATTCGAGGTCAACGATAACGGGATTTGCCCCGTCGAGCATCAGGCCCTTTGAGTCGTTCTCACCGAATACACAAGGCTTGCCGTGCTCGAGAAAGATGGTGGTCTCCGCTTTGGTCTTTTTGTCCGTAAACACACCGAAGGCCCCGTCGTTAAACACATTGCAATTCTGGTAGATCTCGATGAGCGAGGTTCCTTTGTGGAGGTTGGCCTCTTTGAGAATCTCGCGCATATGCTTCGGGTCGCGGTCCATAGACCGGGCGATGAATGTTCCGTCTGCGCCGGCGGCGAGTGCGAGCGGATTGAACGGATGGTCTACCGAGCCCATGGGCGTAGATTTGGTCACTTTTCCCTCGGGAGAGGTCGGTGAGTACTGTCCTTTGGTGAGTCCGTAAATTTCATTGTTGAAAAGCAGGACATTCATGTCGAAATTCCTGCGCAACATGTGGATCAGGTGATTCCCGCCGATGGAAAGTCCGTCGCCGTCGCCCGTGATAACCCACACGCTGAGGTCGGGATTGGCGATTTTCAAGCCTGACGAGATGGCCGGCGCCCGCCCGTGGATGCCGTGCATTCCGTAGGTGTCCAAATAGTAAGGAAACCTCGAGGAACAACCGATACCGGAGATGAAAACAACATTTTCACGTTCGATACCGATCTCGGGCAGCACGGTTTGCACCTGCTTGAGAATGGAGTAATCCCCGCAGCCCGGGCACCACCGCACGTCCTGATCGCTCGTAAAATCTTTTGCTGTCAGTGTATTAGCTTCTGCACTCATGCTTCCAAGGTATTGACGGCTGCTTCTTTTACTTCACTTGCGGTAAAGGGCAGGCCTTTGATTTTGGTCAAGGGACGGGCGTCGATCAGAAATTCGCTTCTGATGATTTTGACAAGCTGACCGTGGTTGAGTTCGGGCACCATCACCCGCCGGAAACCGCGGAGCAGGTCTCCGAGATTTTTCGGGAAAGGATTCAGGTATTTCACATGGATGTGGGCTACGCTGTACCCTTCTTCGATCATTTCTTTCACGGCCGTTTTGACCGCGCCGTAGGTCGAGCCCCAACTCAGGATGCAGAGTTCGGCATCCGGAGACCCGCGGTCCAAGGCTTGCTCGGGAATAAAGTCTGCGATTCTGCGCACTTTCTCAGCGCGGAGGAGGGTCATTTTTTGGTGGTTCTCGGGATCGTAGGAAATATTCCCGGTAATGTCTTCCTTTTCCAAACCGCCGATTCTGTGCTCCATACCTTTCAGACCGGGCACCACCCATTCGCGCACTCCTTTCCCGTCACGGGCATAGGGCATGTAAGCTTCACCTCCCGCCGACTTGCGCAGGGGAGGCTTGATAGGGGTCAGGTCAGCAGAAACGGGGAAGCGCCAAGGCTCGGCCCCGTTGGCAATGTATCCGTCGCTCAGCAAAAATACAGGCGTCATGTGCTCCACGGCTATGCGCACCGCTTCGTAGGCCATCTCAAAACAATCGCGCGGAGAGGCGGGTGCAAGCACGGGAATGGGCGCTTCTCCGTTGCGTCCGTAAAGGGCCTGCATGAGGTCAGCCTGCTCCGTTTTGGTGGGGAGTCCGGTAGAGGGTCCGCCGCGCTGAACATTGACAATGACCAGCGGGAGCTCGAGAATACAGGCCAGGCCCAGGGCTTCGCCTTTGAGGGCGATTCCGGGACCGCTCGAGGCGGTGATCCCGATATTTCCCGCAAAGGAGGATCCGATGGCGGAGGTGATGGCGGCGATCTCATCTTCCGCCTGGAAGGAGCGGACGTCGAAATTCTTATGACGCGCCAGCTCGTGAAGTATATCGGAGGCGGGGGTGATGGGGTAACTTCCGTAGAAGAGGGGCAACCCGGCTTTTCGCGAAGCGGCGATCAGCCCGATGGCCACGGCCTGATTTCCCATAATATTGCGGTACACTCCTTTGGGGAGGGGTGCGGGCTTGACCTCATAGCGCGTGGTGAAGGTCTCACTCGTATCGCCGTAATTGTAGCCCGCTTTGAGCACGGCCAGGTTCGACGCGATGAGCTCCGGCGCTTTGGCAAATTTATCGCGGATAAAATCTTCGGTCGGGCCGAGCTTTCGGTTGTACATCCAGTAAAGGAAACCCAGCACGAACATGTTCTTGCTGCGGTCTTTTTCTTTGATGCCGAGCGGGGTTTCTTTCAGGGCTTCGCGGGTGAGCTTGGTGATATCGATCTCGATAAGTCGATACTTTCCGAGGCTGTTGTTTTCAAGCGGATTATTTCCGTCGATATATCCGGCCAGGGTCAGGTTTTTTTTGTCGAATCCGGCGGTGTTGGCGATCACGGTCCCGCCGATTTTCAGGCGGTTGAGATTGGCCTTCAGGGCAGCGGCATTCATCACAACGAGCACGTCGCACATATCGCCTGGCGTGAAAATCTCGACACTCCCGAAATTGAGCTGAAATCCCGATACGCCGGCGATGGTGCCCTGCGGTGCACGGATCTCTGCGGGATAGTTGGGGAAGGTGCTGATATCGTTTCCGAAAAGGGCACTCGTATTGGTAAATTGACTGCCCGTAAGCTGTATGCCGTCACCTGAGTCGCCCGCAAAAAGGATGGTAACATCCCTGCGCTCTTCGTTCATTCTGACGGTCTCGGGAGATTTCGTTTTTTCCAAAATAGTAAGGTTGTTGTGAGATGATAAGGCGATAACCCCTAAAAATGTTCAGCCCGAAACCGGCCTTTATTTACCCCTTGGTATTGATCATGTTGATAGCTTCCACACCTTTGACTTCTGGGGCCACCTTCATAATGCTTTCTTCCACGCCGCCTTTGAGGGTCATATAGCTCATGGAGCAATCGCGGCATGCCCCGTGAAGCTCTACGCGCACGGTAAGGTCGTCGGTCACTTCTACCAAAGTGATGTCACCGCGGTCGGCTTCGAGAAACGGTCGAAGTTGAGCAAGGGCACGTTCGATGCGATCTGTGAGGCTATCCATGGGTTTTTCAGGCTTTAAATCAGCTTAAGTCGAGGGCTTTTCGGGTTCCCGATACGCTTGACAACTGAGATGTAAAGGTATGAATTATTTCGCGGAAGGCTTTGGATGAAAGGGTTTCCTCCTGAAGTACGGCGGGACGGCCGGCATCCCCTGCCTCGCATATAGATCCCACAATAGGTACTTCTCCCAGGAAGGGTACATTGATCTCCTCGGCGAGGTTTCGGGCGCCCCCTCTGCCGAAGATGTGGTACTTGCGATCGGGAAGTTCGGCGGGTGTGAAGTAGGCCATATTTTCCACAATCCCGAGCACGGGAACATTGATCACATCCATCTGAAACATGGACACCGCTTTGCGCGCATCTGCAAGGGCAATGTTTTGGGGGGTGCTCACCACCACCGCTCCCGTGAGGGGAATGTTCTGCACGAGGCTGAGATGGATATCGCCCGTACCGGGAGGAAGGTCGATGATCATAAAGTCGAGCGGACCCCAATGCACGTCGGTAAACATTTGGTTGAGGGCCTTGCTCGCCATGGGGCCGCGCCATACAATGGCCTGCGACGTATCGGCAAAAAAGCCGATGGAGAGGAGCTTCACGCCAAAGTTTTCCACGGGCAAGATGTAGTTCTTCCCGTTGACTTCTTTGGTCCGCGGCTTCTCCTTTTCCACGTCGAACATGATGGGCATCGAAGGGCCGTAGATGTCGGCATCGAGCAGCCCCACGGTATAGCCTTCTGCAGCGAGCCCCGCGGCGAGATTTGCCGCGACGGTAGATTTGCCCACCCCGCCCTTGCCGGAGGCCACCGCAATGATGTGCTTCACACCCGGCAATACCTTCCGCTGCTCGGGGGCCTGCTCCTCCTTGGAGAGAACCTTGACTTCAATCTCGGCTTTTACCTCACGCCCGAAATTGCGCTCGATGGCGAACCTGCAGGCATCTTCGAGCCGCTTGCGCGCGTGCATCGCGGGATTGAGCGCGCACAGGGTGAATGCCACAGCTCCTTCGGATACATTCAGGTTGCGAACCAAACCGAGTTCGACAATATCTTTTTTCACGTCCGGCTCCATGACATTAGAGAGGACATCGAGGAGGTTTTTATCGTTGAGTTCCATTTTTCT
Organism: Cryomorphaceae bacterium; assembly: GCA_003565555.1. Lineage (GTDB taxonomy): Bacteria > Bacteroidota > Bacteroidia > Flavobacteriales_D > Cryomorphaceae > T3Sed10-241. Next base: position 26,898 of record PXBH01000011.1, read on the forward strand.
TGCTTTATTCATCCAAACTGAGTTCCGCTGCCGGATCCCAGTACAATTTATCAAAGTCTTTCACGCGGTCATCTTCCACGGTGATGCCTTCAGCCTCCAAGAGTCGCTGCATGCGATCGGGAGTGCCGAAGTGGTGCTTTCCCGTAAGCAGGCCGTTGCGGTTTACCACCCGATGCGCCGGAACGGGGTCGGCGAGACGGTGCGACGCATTCATGGCCCAACCGACCATTCTGGACGAGCGCGCCATACCGATAAAACGCGCGATGGCTCCGTAGGAAGTAACGCGTCCGTGCGGTATTTGTTTGACCGTGGCATACACCATTTCGAAGAAGTCCCGGTGCTTTTCAGAAATTTTCAGAGGTGTTGACATTCAGTTTAAAACAAAGGTAATGAATAGCCTTCTTCGCGGCGAGAAATTTCTGCTCGTAGAAGGTTTTGACCTGCAAAAGCTCGCGTCTGTCCGCGTCGAGTCTTGCAAGGCCTTCGCCGTAAAGGTCGGCGGTATTGAAGCAGATCTTGTGGCCGCCTTCGGCGAGGGTTTTGAGGGTGGCACGGTAGAGGAAAGCGCTGTCCGTTTTGAGGTGAACAAGGCCGTCGGGCTTGAGAAAGCGGGCATAACGTGCCAAGAAGTGCTTTCCCGTGAGCCGCTTGGTCTCCTTCTTGTCCTTGGGCTGAGGATCGCTGAAGGTGAGCCAGATTTCGTCCACCTCATCGGCGGCAAAAAAATGGTGGACAAATTCGATCTTGATGCGCAAAAAAGCGACATTATCCTGACCCTCTTCTTCGACGGTTTTGGCTCCGCGCCAGAGCCTGGCTCCTTTTACGTCAACGCCTACAAAGTTTCGGTCGGGGTAGCGGCGCCCCATGGCCAAGGCATACTCACCCTTGCCGCATCCGAGCTCTAAAGTAATGGGGTTCGGATGAGCGAAATGCTCGACATTCCACCGCCCTTTGATCGGGTGGTCGCCGCGCACCATGGTCTCGTTGTCCGGTTCATAAACGCAATGCATGCGCTTCATTTCCGAAAAGTGTGCGAGTTTCTTTTTAGCCATAATCGGTGGGCAAAGTTAGGGATTCTGTCGGGCACGGAGGGGTGACCGTGCCGCGGGATGGGGTCGGATACGCCTCCCTTTGCCTCCGATGCTCCGCAGAACCGCTTCAGAAAATCTTCTGTAAAAACCGCACTCAGAAATAAATCATCTCCGAGGCAGATGCCGCCCCGGATGAAAACCTGCGGCGGTGCGGTCTTTACTGCAATGCGCGGATTGCGGGACTGCTGATGGCCGGCCGATCCGAACCGCACTTATTGTTTCACACCCACGCGGTGAAAATACCACCACAAAGTCACAAAGGACACAAAGTGCGGCGCAATCCATACAACACTTTGGCTTTGTGAACTTTGTGACTTTGTGGTTCTGTCAATGAGAAGCACAGCCAAACAACTCAGTGCAGCACTCA
>PXBH01000070.1 GCA_003565555.1 Cryomorphaceae bacterium
AGACGGGCGATTTCACCGTCAAAATCCGCAAAGAGAACAGGCTCCATCACTACACCTACGCCACCCACCCCTTCGATGTGGTGGGCTGGGACGGGTACAATTACCCCTACGCCTTCAGCATTCACGACTTTGAGCCCCTCACCGGACGCATCCATCAGCCACCGCCCGTGCACCAGACTTTCGAAGCGGCCAATTTCGTCATCTGCTCATTCTGTCCCCGCCTCTACGATTACCACCCCGAGGCCATTCCCGCGCCTTACAACCACAGCAATATCGACAGCGATGAGGTGCTCTACTACGTGGACGGCGACTTTATGAGCCGCAACCATGTGGAGAAGGGCTATATCAGCCTCCATCCGGCCGGCATCCCCCACGGTCCGCATCCGGGAGCCGCCGAGCGCAGCATCGGTCAGAAGGAAACTTCCGAACTCGCCGTGATGGTCGATACCTTCAAGCCCCTCAAAATTACGCGCCAAGCATTGGATTTGGTGGAAGAGGGGTATTGGAAGAGTTGGGTGGAGGAGTGATTTCTAATTCACGTGTTTTTATGAATTTTCAATGAAACCGTCTGTGGTTGCTTAAACTTTTGTGATTTAAGCTTCATATTACAGTGATGCTCCGCTGCATTTGTAGTGCTGCGGAACAATCTTTTGAATCCTGTTTTCCGTAATGCGCTCCGCTGCACTTGTAATGCTGCGGAACTGTCTTGTAAATATTACCCGCACGGGCAGGTCATGCTGCGGAACTATCTTTTATGTATTGTTCTCTGTAAACCGGTATTATTCTACATTATGTAGGGCGAAAATGTGTTGCTCAATGTGGCCAAAATTGTTTATTGCAATAAGCAAAATAGAGTAAAAACGTTTGTTGCACTAAACAAAAACGTATAAAAATGTTTACTCCGGCAAACAAAAATGTGAAGCGTTCGAGAAGGAACCCTCCGTCCTTTGAAAGATGAAATTTACTCAATCACCAACTTCTGCGTAAACACCCCTTCCCGCGCGCCGGCCCTCACCACATACATCCCCGCGGGCAGGCCGTCAGTGGCATACGGACTTTGTGTGGCCGGCCATGTGCGCACATGGCGGCCCTGAATGTCGTGGAGTTCCACAGTCTGTAAGCGCTTCGTTCCACCGGGCATTTCAATGCGGAAGTGACTACTGGCAGGGTTGGGGTAGAGCTTGAGCAGCTGACGCCCGGGGCGGTGATTCGACGTGCTTAAGATAACCTGCTCACCACATGCCTCGCCGTTTTTGAGGGCGTAGATGAGTTCGTTGGTTTCCGAGCCGCTGATTTCGCTTACGATTTCCCATCCCCTGAACATAAACACTTCGCCCATGCCCGGGCTGTAGTGATGCTCAGCCGGCAGTGGTTGCCATTCGCCCGGTGCGATATTTTGGGGGTTTCCGTAGCAAGTGCCGCCGGGTGGCGGACAGGTGTAGTAGGAAGAATTGCGGGTAGTAAAGCTATAGCCGCTCCCGCAAATATCACTATTGAATCGGAGGGATTGGAATTTAAATCCGTTCGTAAAGTAAGGGTCATTGAGATCGCCTTGCTCCTGAATTTCGAAAGGAACATCGGCGATATGCTCGTTTTTTGAAACTGTTTGTGTCTCGGTGAAATTGCTGTCCAAACTCCCGTCGATCTTGAAGCGGTGGATGTTGAACGTGTAGATGATCTCACTTTCTGTTTCGCTGCGCGATGCTGCTGTACGCGTTTCGTAGTATGACTCGGTCACGAACGGATCGTCGTAATTTCCTGTTCGATAATATTGAAACACCTCACCTTCTTCAAAGTCGTAGATTTCGGAAGCTTTTACGGTGTAAACGCCCGCTTCAGCGCCTACATGCCCCGCCAAGGTTACGGGCTGCATAATTTGCGGAAAGCTGTCGATGCGCATAAAGTCGATCGCCCCGAGCTCAGCACTGAGGGTGATGGGAGCGTTGTTCAGGGGCGATTCAATTGCATTGCCTTGAGTATCGATCATTTCAAGACGGTAGTTGGCAGTGTTCTGATCGATGCCGAGATAGGTTCCCGTTCCCTCTCCCTCGCCCACGAGGAGGAGTTGAAAATCGCTGTTTTCGTAAACAAGCGCCGATTCGCCCTCGCCGAGATCAAAATCGAAAAAAAGATGCTCTCCCGTCGAGGTGGCATAGCGATATACGGAATCACCGATTTTGCGCATTTCGGAACCCAACCACATGGACACATTTTGCAGATGGCAATTTCCGCCCGACCCCCAAAAATCAATCTCGCAATTGTTCGAGCCGGGTTCAATCATGCCTTCCGCGTCCGAAGGGTCAAAGGTCTTTGCCGGAAGGAAAATACTGTCGGCATTAATAAACCCCGAAGCCGTAAAGTACAGAGAAGAAGTGTGGCCCGCCTCGGGCGCAGTGGTGTACAGGGCCTTCGTGTGCACCCTGAAAGGAGCAAAAACCTGCGCGGAAAGATCCGTGGTGCAAAGGGCGATGATGAGTGACACAATGGCCGTGGCGAGGTACGGCTTTCTGCCTTTCCGGAAAACGGAGGTTGATTTTACGGGGTGCGCGCGCATGGCAATGAGAGTTTATCGGTTCGTCTTGGCTGCAATGTAGTGTTTTACCCCGAACGAAGACCGCATTTGCCGGGCAATCGCAGCGCTCGGGTTCAGGCCGGCCGGCCGAAAGCCTTTTTTCCGGAAAGGCCGAAACCCGGCAATGTAGAAGCAACCGGAGGCGGCGGGGTGTCCGAAATGCCGATTGGGATTTCAAGCTTGCGGCATATTTCGGCAGCACAAAGGGTTGCGGAAGGCGGGGCCCGCTTGAGCGGAAAGAACCTCACTTTTCAATTGCCGCTGTTCCGGGGCCTGATTTTTTCATTCATTACAGCGTAGGCCTCCTCACCCGACCTGCGCCCCGACGCCTTCAAAAAACGCCCCCGATTTCGTACCTTCGCATCAAACTCCTACACCTATGGCATCATCAACCGCATCACCGCTCAACCTCAAAAAAGTCGTTCCCGGCGCAGATGATTTTCTGCCGCTCAACGGCACCGACTACGTAGAACTTTATGTGGGCAATGCAAAGCAATCCGCCCACTACTACAAAACGGCTTTCGGATTTCAGTCCATGGCCTATGCCGGACTCGAAACGGGCGTGAAAGACCGCGCCAGCTATGTACTGCAGCAGGACAAAATTCGCCTCGTGCTCACCACCCCGCTCGAGCCGGGAGGCCCGATCAACGAACACATCGTCAAGCACGGCGACGGCGTGAAGGTCGTGGCGCTCTGGGTTGACGATGCAGCCAAGGCCTGGGAGGAAACCACCGCCCGCGGTGCACGCTCCTTCATGAAGCCCGTTCGCGAAGAAGATGAGCACGGCTATGTGGTGCGCTCCGGAATCCACACCTACGGAGAGACGGTGCACATATTCGTAGAACGGAGCAATTACAACGGCACCTTTTTGCCCGGCTACAAGCCTTGGAAAAGCGACTACAACCCCGAGCCGGTCGGACTGAAATTCATCGATCACATGGTGGGCAATGTGGGCTGGAACGAAATGAATACCTGGGTGGACTTTTACGCGCGGGTCATGGGCTTTGCCCAGCTGATCAGCTTTGACGACAAAGACATCAGCACCGATTACACTGCCTTGATGAGCAAGGTGATGAGCAACGGAAACGGCCGCATTAAATTTCCCATCAACGAGCCGGCCGAAGGGAAGAAAAAATCGCAAATCGAAGAGTACATCGATTTCTACAAAGGCCCGGGCGTGCAGCATATCGCTGTGTCTACCGACAATATCATCGAGACAGTGACCGACTTGCGCAACCGCGGCGTGGAATTTCTTCGCGTACCGGCCACCTATTACGAAACCGTCCTCGACCGCGTAGGCGAAATCGACGAGGACCTCAAGCCGCTCAGCGAGCTCGGCATCCTCATCGACCGCGACGACGAAGGATACCTCCTCCAGATTTTTACCAAGCCCGTGGTGGACAGGCCCACCATGTTTTTCGAAATTATTCAGCGCAAGGGCGCGCAGAGTTTCGGGAAGGGCAATTTCAAGGCCCTCTTCGAAGCCATCGAGCGCGAGCAGGAATCACGGGGCACCCTTTGAGGATTCACGGCACATGTCGGCTTTGCGTCACATCATATTATCGGGAGCACTCATCGGGTGCTCCCTTTTTTTGTGTGCGCAAGAGCGTTCGGCCGGCCTCCGTTGGGCCGATGGGAGCGGGGTGGCCTTTCGGCAAAATCTGACTGCGAAGCACGCGGTTGAAGCTATGTTAACGGCACGGTGGGGCGGCGCTGCACTCACGGCACTTTACCAGCGAGAAAGAGATATCGGTTCCGAAGGAAATTGGTTTTGGTACTACGGCGGAGGGCTTCATCTCGGGTGGCACCGCCGCAGCAATGACCGTCCTTTCGAAAACCCGCGGTTCGAAAATCAACAGGTCAACGTAGGTATCGACCTGATCGCCGCATTGGGTTACAGCTTTTCGGGCATACCGCTACAATTTACCCTCGATATTAAGCCTGCATTCACCTTTACCGCCGAGGAAAATTTCAATGAGGCGTTCGGCCTCACGGGGCGGTGGGCTTTTTAAAAAGGGACGTTCGCCGCGATTGACCGTTTTTAATCGGAATCGTATTTCAGCAGCATGACCTGCCCGGCTGCGGAGCCGGTCTCGCGGTGTGAAGCAAGTCAGTTCGGATGAGTCCGCCGGCGCTGAGTTTCGCTACCTTGTATCACCTGATCGCGGCTTTCTGACCGATTTTCGAGAACAGATAACCGCGTCCCGACGGAGATTACCTATGAGCCGCTAAGCGAATGTTTCTTTTTCGGTTATGCAAGGCCGCCTTCCTCCGATTCCCCTCCGACACATCCGCCCCGGGAGACTGTCGCCCTCACCCTCACCCCGGCAGGTCTGTTTTCAGGGCCAATTCTTTCAGCTGCTCCGCGTCGATCGGTGCGGGGGCGTCGATCATCACGTCGCGGCCGGAATTGTTTTTCGGAAAGGCGATGTAGTCGCGGATGCTTTCCGAACCGCCGAGGAGGGAGCAGAGCCGGTCGAAACCGAAGGCGATGCCGCCGTGGGGCGGGGCGCCGTACTCGAAGGCGTTCATGAGAAAGCCGAACTGGGCCTGCGCCTCTTCTGCGGTAAAGCCGAGAATGTCGAACATGCGGGCCTGCAATTCCCGATCGTGGATCCGAATGGAACCGCCGCCGATTTCCACGCCGTTGATCACCAGGTCGTAGGCATTCGCGCGGGCCTTTCCGGGTTCATTTTCCAGGAGGTGAACGTCCTCCGGCTTGGGCGAAGTAAAGGGGTGGTGCATGGCGAAGTGGCGCCCCTCCTCTTCATCCCACTCCAGCAGGGGAAAGTCGACCACCCACAGCGGAGCGAAGACTTTCGGGTCGCGAAGGCCGAGTTCCCGGCCCATGTGGAGCCGAAGCTCTCCGAGCTGTTTGCGCACGGGGTTGAGGTCGCCGCTGAGCACGAGCACCAGGTCGCCGGGTTTGGCACCGATGCCTTTGCACCAGGCTTCGAGGGCCTCCGGGCTGTAGAATTTATCCACCGATGATTTTACGCTGTGTTCGCCGAGGTACTTGATGTACACCAGGCCTTTTGCCCCGATTTGCGGACGCTTCACCCAGTTTGTCAGGGCGTCGAGCTGCTTCCGCGAATATTCGGCGCAGCCGGGTGCCACGATGCCGAGCACGGCTTCTGCTTGGTCGAATACATTGAATCCGTGTCCTTTTGCGAAAGGAGCACAGTCTTTAAACTCCATGCCGAAGCGGATGTCGGGCTTGTCGGAGCCGTACTTTTCCATGGCAGTGGCGTAATCCATCCGCTGAAAATCGGGCAGGTCCGCGCCGATTACGGCTTTGAAAAGGTGCGCGGTAAGTCCGCTGAACACCGTCAGAATATCCTCCTGTTCCGCAAAAGCCATTTCACAGTCGATCTGGGTAAATTCGGGCTGGCGGTCGGCGCGGAGGTCTTCGTCGCGGAAGCAGCGCACGATTTGAAAATACTTGTCGTAACCCGCCACCATGAGGAGCTGCTTGAAAGTTTGCGGCGACTGGGGCAGGGCGTAAAATTCGCCCGGATTCATCCGGCTGGGCACCACAAAGTCGCGGGCACCTTCCGGGGTAGACTTGATGAGGTAGGGGGTTTCGATTTCGAGAAATCCGGCCCCGTCCAGAAAACTGCGCGTTGCGATGGCCAGCTTATGGCGCAGGATGAGTTTTTCCTGCACATTTCGCCGCCTCAGGTCGAGGTAGCGGTACTGCATGCGGAGTTCGTCGCCGCCGTCGGTATCGTCTTCAATGGTGAAGGGAGGCGTCTGCGCGGCGTTGAGCACCTCGTAGGTTTTCACCTGCACCTCCACGTCGCCCGTGGGCATTTTCGGGTTTTTATTGGAGCGTTCCCGCACGGTACCCGACACTTTGATCACGTATTCACGGCCCGCTTTCCGCGCTTGTTCGCAAAGCGCGGCATCTTCTTCCATGTTAAACACCAGTTGAGTAATTCCGTATCGGTCGCGGAGATCGATAAAGGTCATCCCGCCCAGGTCGCGCGAGCGCTGTACCCAGCCCGAGAGGGTGATGTCCTGTCCCTGATGTTCGAGGCGAAGCTCGCCGCAAGTATGTGTTCTGTGCATGTTCCGTATTTTCAGACGGCAAAAGTAAGAAGGATTGGGAAAGGGCGCACGCAAAGTTTTCGCCGGCCGGCGGGGGGCGGTGCGGGCTGTATTCCTTCCGGAAAAAAGGCTACATTCGGGCTTCCGTCCGTTACCGTGATGCCCATAGACCTCCAAAGCGACGAACACTTCATGAAGCAGGCCCTCCGCGAGGCGGTGCAGGCGGCCGATGCCGGTGAAGTGCCCGTGGGCGCCGTGGTGGTTTGCGAGGGGCGCATCATAGCCCGGGCGCACAACTACACCGAGCGGCTCAACGACGTGACCGCCCACGCAGAGATGCAAGCCGTAACGGCGGCAGCTGATTTTATCGGCGGAAAGTACCTGAACCGATGCACCCTTTTTGTCACCCTCGAGCCCTGCATGATGTGTGCGGGAGCGCTGCATTGGGCGCAATTGGGCAAACTTGTCTTCGGCGCTTACGACGAAAAAAAGGGGTATTCCCTTTGGGAAAAGAACCTCTTGCATCCCCGTACTTCCGTAAAAGGAGGCGTCTGCGCCGAGGAATCCGCCGCCCTGCTGCGCGCATTTTTTGCCGAAAGGCGGAAAGAATAACGGTACATAGTTAACTTCTATGAAGCATCGACACCTTCAGTGCGGGAGGTCTGAATTTGATTGTATCTTTGACTGAATTTTCAAAAACGACAGACTATGTACCCTGCAGAATTGGTCGCTCCCATGAAGGAAGACCTCGTAAAAGAAGGCTTTACAGAGCTGCGTTCGCCCGAAGAGGTGGATGAGGTGCTCTCGCAAAAAGAAGGAACCACACTCGTGGTCGTAAACTCCGTGTGCGGATGCGCCGCGGGAGCTGCGCGACCCGGCGTGAAGCTCTCTCTGAACTCAGAAAGGAAACCGGCCAAACTGACCACCGTTTTTGCCGGCGTTGACGGCCCCGCCACCGAGCGCGCCCGTCAATATTTCCTGCCATACCCTCCCTCGTCACCGAGTATCGGGCTGTTCAAAGACGGTAAGCTCGTGCACTTTATCGAGCGCCACCACATCGAAGGTCGCCCGGCCGAGATGATCGCCGAAAACCTGAAAATGGCCTACGAAGAGTATTGCTGACTCCCTTCCGGGCTGCAGTAATTCAGCCTGAAAACAAATGACCATCAAAATGAAAACTGCAAGAAAATACATCGTCCTCCTGGCTGCGGCGCTTCCGCTCGCG
>PXBH01000112.1 GCA_003565555.1 Cryomorphaceae bacterium
AAGGCCAATGAAATATCACGGAATACCATGATGGAAACCTTGGGCATCGTATTCACCGATTTCGGAGCGGACTACCTGGAAGCCGAAATGCCCGTGAATCCGCGCGTTCATCAGCCGGCCGGGCTTCTGCACGGCGGTGCCAACGCTGCGCTTGCCGAGTCGGTAGGGAGCTGCGGAAGCTTCATTATGCTCAATGACCCGGAAGCCGGGGTGGGGGGTATCGAAGTCAACGCAAACCATTTGCGCAGCGTGAAGGAGGGAAAGGTAAAAGCGCGGGGAACCATTTTGCACAAGGGTAGCCGCACCCATGTATGGGAAATCAAAATTTTTGACGAAGCCGACCGTCTGCTCTCGGTGTGCCGTCTCACCAATATGATTCTGCGGAAAGGCTGATGTCATCCTGCACGGACACACACCTTACCGAGGGCGCTCAGCGAACGGCGGCCTCCTTTCTTCACAGGGGGAAGGACTTTGTCTTGTGCCGCTTTCCGGGAGAACCGTTTTCCCTTTTTGCCCGCGAGGGAGACCGCAGCGCTGAGGTCTGCTTCAGAATAAAACCCGGAGGAGCAGGCCCTGCCTTTGACCTTTTTCCCTTGCGGGAAATCAGCTCGGAAGACGAAACCGGCGCAACCGCCGACCTCTTCTTCGAAAAACCTCCGGAAGCTCCCACCGATTTTGAGGCTTACGCATCAGGATTTGCTTTACTGTCCAAGGCTTTTACGCGAAAAATCGCAAGGAAAGTCGTGCTCTCTCGGGTAAAACACGCAACCCTGCCTGAAAATTTTGACCCTTTATACTTTTTTGAAAGAGTCGCAGAAGCTTATCCCGGCGCACTGGTCTCGCTCACGGCATCCCGAGCCCGCGGGATATGGATCGGCGCCTCGCCCGAAGTCTTGTTGCGCAGCGAGGGTAATACATTGATCACACACAGTCTGGCAGGTACACGGGCAGCAGCATCCGCTGTGCCTTGGGGGCAAAAAGAAAGAGAAGAACAAGAATTGGTATCGCGGCACATCCGCACCGTGCTCATGAGGAAGGGTGCGGAAGATGTAAGCGAAGACGGACCGCAGGCCTTCGGCGCCGGCCCGGTAGAGCACCTGCTCACCACTTTCCGATTTTCCGCAAAGGGAAACATTGCGTCCCTCATCGATGCCCTGCACCCTACTCCCGCCGTCTCGGGACTTCCTGTGCAGGCGGCCGAGGAGTTGATCATGCGCGCCGAACCGCACGACCGCGGACTCTACACGGGCTACCTGGGCCGGCTCGGAAAAGGGCCGAAAACCATCGCTGAGACAGCACTATACGTAAATTTGCGCTGCATGCACCTGGGACGAGAAACTGCTGCGATTTACACGGGAGGCGGAATTACCGCTGCTTCCGTACTCCGCGATGAATGGGAAGAAACAGAAAAAAAAGCCCTGACTTTAACAAAACTACTGGATGACTGACACCACCCATACGGAAATGAGCGAAAAAAAAGGTGTGCATGCGCTGGTCACAGCTGCGGCGTACTTCGGCGTGCAGGATGTGGTCCTTTGTCCGGGATCGCGCAATGCACCGCTTATTCTGTCATTCCACCGCAGCGGCCTGTTTCGCTGCCACAGTATCGCTGATGAGCGCGTGGCCGGCTTCTATGCCCTGGGTATGGCCCTCGCCACCCGCAAGCCTGTAGCCGTGGTGTGCACGAGCGGATCAGCGGCAGTAAACTTCGGACCGGGCCTCGTCGAAGCCTATTACCTCAAGGCTCCTGTGGTGGCCATCACCGCCGACAGACCATCGGATCGGGTAGATCAGGGCGACGGGCAGACCATCCGACAAGAGGGTCTTTTCGCCAATTACATTCGCGGATCGTACAGCGTGATCGCCGAGCCGGTCACAGCCAACGAGGCGGGGATGAACCGCAGAAAAATCAGTGAGGTCTTTAACCGGATTCTCGCAGGAAATCCGGGGCCGGTGCACTTCAATGTGCCTATGACTGAGCCGCTCTACCGTACCGAGACGTATCCTCCCGAAAGCGTTCCCGCGTTCTACAGGCGCGCCCGCCTGACGGCAAAAACAGATGCCGAACTCGCGGGGCGGTGCGCGGCAGAGGTTTCGGCGACCGAGAAAGTAATGGTGCTCATAGGGCAAACGGCACACGACCCCGAACTTGACCGGGAAGTTGCCGCCTGGGCAGCCATGCCGAACGTTGTCGTTTTTACCGAAACCACCGCGAATATTTATGCCGATGCTGCGGTTACCACCATAGACCGCATCATCATGTCAGCGGGCAGTTCGGAAGTCACGGAGATGCTTATGCCCGATCTGCTCATCACCGCAGGAGGCATGATCGTTTCGAAAAAAATTAAGGCGCTGATCCGCGAAAAACATCCGCGCATCCATTGGCACATCAGCCCGCACGATGAGGGGCTTGATACGTTTCAGTCTCTCACGGGTGAAATTCCGGCAAATCCCGCAGAATTTCTCGGAGCAGTTCGCAGCCGCCTGTCAGAATCCGGTCCGAGCGGATACGCCGCAAGCATGAAGGCCTTCAAAGATGCAGCGCAGGAGGCACATGACTGCTATACTTCGGCTATGCCCTGGAGCGACTTTGCCGCCTTCCGCATTTTACTGTCCCACATCGCCCCGGGCACTGCTTTCCATATGGCAAACAGTTCAGCAGTGAGGTATGTGCAGCTTTTCGGCACGGTCCGCGGCATTTTTTACCATGCCAACCGCGGCACAAGCGGTATAGACGGGAGCACATCGACCGCTGCCGGTTGGGCCTGTGCTCATCCCGACCGTGATACCGTGCTCGTCACAGGCGACACGGCATTCATATACGATTCAAACGCACTCTGGAACAGAGCCCTCCCGCAGAATCTCAAAATCATTGTGATCAACAACGGCGGCGGCGGTATCTTCCGAATCATCGACGGACCCGCAGAAACCGAAGAACTCGAGCCTTTCTTTGAGGCGGAACACCCGGCATCCGTTGCCGGACTGGCAGATGCATTCGGCGTGAAGTACTTCGCAGCAGGGGATGCCCGATCAGCGGAAGAAAAGCTGACCGCATTTTTTTCAGCCGAAGGCTGTGCCATCTTGGAACTGCGCACGCCGAAAGCCGAAAACGCAGGTATTTTGAAGGGCTACTTTAAGTACATCGCCGCTGCTTTTCGCCGAAAAGGCGTATTGCGAAGAGAAGAGAACAAAGCCCCTTAGTCAATTTCCGAACCGGAGGCGTTTCGCTGTGCATCGAGCCAATCGAGTGCGGCAAAAATATCGCTGAAGATACGCGTAGGCAATTTGGGCTTGTAATGCCTCAGATAGAAAGTCGCGGAGAGCTTGTGCGCAAATGTGCTGATCAGAATCGCATCGCCCGTTGAAAATCTGTTCTCACCTTTGGCCAGGAAGGACTGCACATCATGGGCAATGGTGGAACCGTATGCGAGCTCGATCAGCAGCGGCTTCCGTTCACCCTCGGTATGGGCAGCGATCCAGTCATTCACGCCTACCACATCCTCGGCCTTGATATCTTCTCCCTCCGTTGTACGGAGATAGTAGAATCCGCGGTCGTCTTCGAAAAACTCAAAAGACCCGCAGGTGTATTTGCTTTTACGAGGCATGATGACCAAAGATATTGTCCAAAACGAGGGGTTTCCCGTATCGGGCTCAGGTTTTCTCACAATCGTATTTTAATAGCGTTAATAATTACGTTAACTGTTCATAACCTGTATCCAAAAGCTTAAATTCTGCGTTAATTATTTGGCATTTCTTACGAAATTTGCAGCGATGGTGAAAATAGAAGCATGGGTAAAGGCATTCAGGCTGCGTACCTTGCCGCTCTCCTTGTCGAGTGTCATTCTGGGAAGCCTCTTGGCCTTCAGCGAAGGAAGGTTCAGTGTGCCGATTCTGGCGGGTGCTCTGGTAACCACCCTTTTCCTTCAGATCCTGAGCAACTTGGCAAATGATTATGGGGATGCATCACACGGAGTGGACAACGACAAGCGCGTAGGTCCGCAACGCGGTGTGCAGTCCGGATTGATCAAACCGACAGAAATGAGGAATGCCATCCTCGTTTTTACCGTGCTTGCCCTGATTTCAGGAATTTGGCTCCTGTTAAATGCTGCGGATCGTCTTGAGTTTTCAGGCATTTTCGGTTTCTTCATCCTCGGACTTTTGGCCATCGCGGCCGCCATCAAGTACACCGTGGGGAAAAGCCCTTACGGGTATGCCGGTCTGGGTGACCTCGCCGTTTTTATCTTCTTCGGAATTGCCGGTGTAGCGGGAACCTACTTTCTGCATACCGGCTCTCTGGCCCCCGCTGAGCTGCTTCCCGCAGTATCCATCGGCTTACTGGCTACGGGAGTGCTTAACCTCAACAACATTCGTGACATCAACAATGACCGTGAAAGCGGTAAGCGGTCATTTGCCGTGATCATAGGCATCAACGGCGCGCGCATCTACCATACCTTTCTTATCACTGCCGCCGTAGCCGCCGCCGTGGGCTATTCTCTGCTGAATTTCCAATCGGGCTATCAATTCATTTTTCTGATTACCTTGCCCATATTGGTCCAAAATCTGAGCGTTGTTTGGAATTCTTCCCGCGCATCTGATCTGGACGCAGAACTCAAAAAACTGGCCTTTGCCACGCTCATTTTTGCCGTGACCATGGGCATCGGATTGGTGTACTGAGGTGATTGCCGCTTTTCATAAACACGTGCTGAAATTCAAGAAGCCTGCAGGCACCTCCAGAGGTATCCTGCACGAAAAACCGACTTGGCTTCTCACCCTCCGCAACCCCGATACAGGCTTTACCGCTGTGGGCGAATGCGGAATGCTTCCGGGCCTCAGTGCTGATGACCGCCCCGGATATGAGGAAAAGATCGCCGAAACGGTCAAAGCACTCAACCGAAGCACCCCCCTGCCCGACCTTACCGAATGGCCGTCCGTCGCATTGGGGCTTGATACCCTTCAAAGGAATTACGCTTGCGGAACCGTCGGCGAGGTCTTCCCTTCGCCGTTCAGCCGCGGCCGGGATGCACTCCCCATCAACGGACTGGTGTGGATGGGCGAGGCTGATGAGATGCGCCGCCAAATTGACGAAAAACTCGCCGCGGGCTTTCGGTGCATTAAGCTGAAAATAGGCGCCATCGACTTTGAGACCGAGCTCGGACTGCTCGCGCATATCAGATCACATTTTCCCGCCGACCGCATCGAAATCAGGGTGGACGCCAACGGCGCCTTCGGACCTGAAGACGTCGAAGATAAACTGGATCGACTTGCAAAATTCGACCTCCACAGCATCGAGCAACCCATCAAGCCGGGTCAAACCGAATTGATGGCCAAAATCTGCAAAAACAGCCCCGTTCCCGTAGCGCTTGATGAAGAGCTCATCGGCTGCTTCACGCACGATGCCCGTGAGGACCTGATTCGGGAAATCAAGCCTTTTGCAGTCGTACTCAAGCCGAGCTTTTTGGGCGACTTTGCAGCCGCACGGGACTGGATCGCTCTGGCGGAAGCAAACGGCGCAAACTGGTGGATCACCTCTGCACTCGAGTCTAACGTAGGGCTCAACGCCATCGCCCAATTCACCTACACGGTAAAAAACGGTGCCTACCAAGGTCTGGGCACGGGCGGCCTGTACACAAACAATTTTGACAGCCCGCTCCGCATTCGCGAGGGACATTTGGAAAAGGCAAGTGAACCGTGGAATCTGAAGCCGCTCTTATGAACCCGTTCTCAAAATACGGCGGAGTGCGGATCAACGGTCATTACTACGCTTCGGATGCGCTGCGGGCTGAATCCATGCATTCAGCCCACCCCGCATATCTGCGGGAAGTCTTCGCTTTTGCCGCAAAGCTCTTTGATCGCAACGAAACTGCGGAAGTATCCACCTCCGGATCTACAGGGGTCCCGAAAAAGATGAGATTCCCTAAATCGGCCTTTGACCTGAGCGCGGCCTCCACCAATTCTTTTTTCGGAATTACGCGCAATTCGCGGCTCCTGCTTGCCCTGCCGATGCGCTACATCGCCGGAAAGATGATGGTGGCACGTGCCGCGGCAGCCGGGTGTGAACTGACCGTAGCAGCACCTTCTTCCTCCCCTTTTTCGGGAAAACCCGACGGATATGCCGCATCCTTCGACTTTGTGCCCCTCACCCCGCATCAGGCGGACAGGTGCGCAGACGACACGCCAAAAGCGATTTCACAGGTGGGTACCGTGCTCATCGGCGGGGGTCAGGTGAGCGATGAGTTGCGCAAAAAACTGATGCGCTGCGGTGTCAATGCATACGCCTCTTTCGGGATGACGGAGACCTTATCGCACTTTGCCGTAGCCAAAATCACGGCGGAAGGGGATTTGCTTTTCAAACCGCTCCCGGGGGTCGAAGTGAAAACCGACCGAACGGGCAAGTTGAGGGTAAAGCGGAACGGAATCACGCGCGGACGCCTCGAGACCAATGACTTGGCGGAGCTGAGCGGAGAAGGATTCTACTGGAAGGGCCGTGCGGACAATCTGATCAATTCCGGAGGCATCAAAGTGATTCCCGAACAGGTCGAAAAATCCGTAGCCCACCTCCTGCAAATGCCCTATTTCGTGGCGGGCATTCCCCATGAAAAACTGGGTGAAGAAGTGGCCCTCTTCATCGAAGCGGAAGGACTGCCCGCAGCGGACTTGCTCGGGGAAGTGCAACATGCACTGGCGGACACCCCGTTTTGGCAGCCCCGAAAACTGATCCCGGTCTCAAGATTTCTCTACACCGATACAGGAAAAATAATGCGAAAGGCAACCGCAGAGCGCAGCTTGGCTTAAGTTTCGGAAAGGGCTTCTATCGAGAAGCGATATACCCGCGCCAGCGTTCGAGTACCGCTTGCATATCGTTCGGGAGCTCGGTCTCAAAATTCATGCGCTCCCCTGTGGCGGGATGGGTAATTTCGAGCTTTTTGGCGTGAAGCGCCTGTCGCGGAAGCAGATCAAAATTATTCATCACAAACTGCTTGTACTTCGAAAAGGTGGTGCCCTTCAGAATTTTGTTTCCGCCGTACTCCGGGTCGTTAAAAAGCGGGTGGCCGATGTGCTGCATGTGGGCCCTGATTTGGTGCGTCCGGCCCGTCTCCAGCTTACACTCTATCAGGGTCACGTAATTGAGGCGTTCCTTTATGCTGTAGTGCGTCACGGCGTGCTTGCCGTGGTCTCCTTCCGGAAATACATTCATCACCTTGCGGTTCTTGAGCGAGCGTCCGATGTGGCCGATGACCGTACCGTCTTTTTCCGGATCTCCCCACACCAAAGCGGCATACCGTCGGTCCACGGTTCGCTCAAAAAACTGCAGCGAGAGATGGGTGTGGGCATGCTCATTTTTAGCGATCACCATCACCCCGGTCGTATTTTTGTCGAGTCGGTGCACGAGCCCGGGCCTGTTAGGCAGTCCGTCTTTTGCGGCGGGAAGATTTTCAAAGTGGTAAACCAGCGCATTGACGAGGGTTCCCGTATAATTGCCGTAGCCGGGGTGCACCACCATGTCCGAAGCTTTGTTAAGCACCACAATATGGTCGTCCTCATAGAGTATCTCCAAGGGAATGTTTTGCGGAATCAGTTCGATTTCGCGCTGCGGATAAGGCAAAACGATGGAGATATCATCCCCCGGTTTCACCTTGTAGTTCGGCTTTACCGCGGTATCGTTCACCCTGATATTTCCGTTGAGGGCGGCCGTTTGCAGCTTGGTACGGGAGGTATTGGGGATGCGGTCCATCAGGAACTTGTCGATGCGCAAAGGCTCCTGCCCCGGATCGGCAGCGAGGCGGTAGTGCTCGTAAAGCTCTTCGTCTTCGCGGTCCTCTCGATCGTCTTTTTGCTCCATCTTAATGCCTTACCGATATCTTCTTGGTGAAAACATCTCCCGACCGGGAAGTGAACCTTAAGATGTACAGCCCGTTTTGCAAATCAGCTGCGGAAATTTGCTCTCCCGAGGTCATCCTGATCCGCTTGACCATTCTGCCGGAAATATCATAGACTTCCGCTTCATAGGGCGAATCTTCGGGAAAGTCAGCAGTAAACCACTGTGCGGCGGGGTTTGGATAGAGGGTCACTTGGCTGCCGGGGTCTGTCTGTTTCGCCGATACAATCAGGTCTTCCCATCCGGGAGAGTCGAACATGGGCCGGATCATAACCGATCCTTCAATGAGCGATTGGTTCCACACCTGACTGGCGTCGTTGAACCAAAGGTAGTCGGCGTTGGCATTGGTATTGCGGTCCAGCCCCACACGTATTCCGTTTTGCTGCGCCGATTGGCGGTATCCCACGAAGAAGGATCCCGTCGGCATCGGCACAGGCTCTTCAAAGGCATAAATGATGCTCTGCTGATACTCCTCGATGCCGTACTCGATCACGCTCAGCTCTTCTGCAATGACGGCGCCGGGCCCGTTGCCGGTATCTTCATAGATCATTAAAGTGATGGGGGTGCCTTCATAATTGTTACCGAAGGGCATGGTGTAGATCTTGAGCGCTACAATATTGCCGGGCGCCAAAGCCGTAAACTGCACGGCTACTTCAGAGCCGTTGCCCGCTACAGCGTAAGCCCACTCGGCGCTGCCGTCATCATAGGCGTAGTCTGTAAAAAACCGCTGCGTAAACCGTATGGTATCATTGCCGGAGGTGGCTTCAATGTCTTGAACGCCGTGGAGAATATTGACTTCAAAATCCAAGGGACCCTCGTCCTCATCCACCTCGAAGACGAATTCATTGGGTGCCCCGAATACGGCGTGGGTGTAGTCCAAAACCGATCCCGCCATGATCGCGGGACTGTTCTCGTTGGGAAACATAGCTTCGGGAATCCCGTCCCGCTTAATGAGAATTTCATTGCCCACCATAGTACGGTTGGTGGCGCTGAGGTTTCTGAGGCGCACCTCTATGCTCTCCCGCATCAGCACATCCGGAAGGGAAACAGCGCTGAAATGTGAACGGGGCATCTCCGTGTACACATCCAAAAGGGTGGTTTCCGCGCGGATGAATGCGACGTCGTCAGTGACGGGAGTGGCATTCACATTGTTCTGATCGATGCGCACATAGTCCAGATTCCATACACTGAAGGCCCCCTGAAGGTTGGCAAAATTTCGAAACCGAAACTGAAAATCCTCTCGCAGGTAGCGCGGCTGGGTGATGGGGATATAGACAAACTGAAACGCTTCGGGCTCCGATACATCCACGGTGCTCCACACCCAAAACCACTGGTCGAGTTCGGGAGCGTAAAATTCCAAACGCAGGCTGTCCACCCCGGCTGTCGGACCGAAAACTGCGTTGCCCTTCGGCTGGAAAAAGAAGCTGATCCCGATCCCCGAGGATGCATCGCCGGTGAGGTCAATGGGCCGTGACATCAGAGTGTCTGCGATACCCACCCCCGGGCTCCAGTTGTAGGGGTAACCCTGCGCATCGGCTCCGTCGAAAGTCACCGTACCGACACTTCGCGGCTCAACGGCCATATTGGTGTTGCGTGTGGCATTGCGGCTTGTCCACAGCGGCGTCCGCCCTTCCGCATTTCCGGGAAACCGGTCCGTGCTGAAATCATCGATAAACGGGAGGGTGAGCAGGTCGCCGTCTTTGGCTTCGCTGTGTACCCGGGATTTCAACATCCGTTTATCGGGATGGGTGAGAAGCGCGGTATTGATCTCCGCGGGAAAAACAAGCTCCTGCGAAAAAACCGTGGTGCCCGGAATCAGCAGTAAGAATAAAAGGGCCTTAATATTCGGAAAATTCATCATCGGGCGGCAAATTGGTGGAAAGTGTATCCGCGGCGGCGGAAAGGGCGGCTGCTTTGGCAGAATCTGTTGTCAGATAAAGGTCTACAAATGAGCCCAAACCCGCATCTTCTCGGGCGGCGGGAAGCTGGTTGATCACAAAAGCCGCGGAAGTATCTTCCGCAGTCTCGCATCCCTCACAAGAGAGGACGGTCCCTAAGTTGAGTAAGTATGCATTCAAGAGGCCCGCAGCGTCTTCGTAATTCAGACCGAGCAATCGCGGTACTTTTGTGACTTCGTCAGAGCGCTGACCCAAGACCAAGGTAACGGCGGACCCTCTGCGAATCTGCGTGCCGGGCTCAATTGATTTTCCCTCATAGAGTTGATCCACCACGCAGTCGGTGCAAGATTCGTCGGGTTTGTACTGCAGTTCTTCAATCTCCAGGCCTGAGATTTGCAGCATGGGAATGGCTATGCGGCGCGATTTTCCCGAAAGGTCGGGCATCATGACCGCTTCAGGCAGTGTGCTGTTTACAGTGAGAAATATCACGCGGTCACGCTTCACGGATTCTCCGGGAAACGGGTTCTGCTGCACCACTGTGCCCCGTTCTTGTTCGTCGCTGTATATGCTGTCGGTGATCTCGTAGGTCAGACCCGTTTGGTTCAGAACTTCAGAAAGGCTTTCCAGGGAATAACCCGAAAGATCGGGCACTTCTACCGTTTGGCCGTGGCGGGTAAAATCATTGAGCCATATCAGGGTCCCTGCGACGAGCAGGCCGACAAAAAGTACGATCAGTCCGAGATTGATCCAAAGGCGGGAGCTGACGAGTATGCGAAAGAGTCTTTTCAACGGAAAGCTTAACGGTGTGCGACAAAGATAGTATTCGCGGCGTTGATTGGCAGTTGTAAAGAGCTAACGCGATAAACGGAATATTAGTATTCTCGGTTTTCAGAGGGCCGGTGTTCAAAGTTCCGCCGGCTGACGTGCAGGCATAGCCCGGCCTGCTGCTACCTTTGGACCGCAATGCTGTCATTTTCATGAAAAAACTTGTAGCCGTTATCTGCGGAGGTTACTCGGGCGAGGCCGAAGTAGCCGCAAAAAGTGCCGAAATGGTGATGAAAAACATCGACCGAGAACGCTATCGGCCGGTTTTGGTCACCCTGGAGCCCCTGCGTTGGTATGCCCACACGGACGAGGGTGAAGCGGAAATCGATAAAAATAATTTCAGCTTCGAAACCCGCGGGGTGAATTACCGTCCCGACCTCTGCCTCATCATGGTGCACGGTACGCCCGGCGAGGACGGAAAGCTGCAGGGCTATTTTGACATGATCGGGATGCCTTACACCACGGGATCGGTCATGAACACCTCTCTGACTTTCAACAAGCTGTTCACTTCCCGTATGCTCCGGCATCTCGGGTTTGATGCCGCGCGCGGTATGGTGTTCCGCCACCCCTCCGAAGTGGACGGGGAAACCGTTGGAAAGGAATTGAAGTACCCGCTTTTCGTAAAGCCGAACGAAGGCGGATCAAGCCTCGGAGTATCCAAAGTAAAATCGCCTGATGAACTCCCGGCGGCTGCCGAATTGGCCTTCAGCAAGGGCAGCTCGATTCTGATCGAAGAGTTTTTGGAAGGTCGGGAAGTGACCTGCGGTGTGATTTGCGGAGCCGAGGAATTTGAGGCCCTGGCGGTAACCGAAATTTCTACGAAAAAGGAATTCTTTGACTTTGCCGCAAAATACGCCTACGACCAAACGGAAGAAATCACACCCGCAAGGATTCCCGAAGAAGACTACGCCCTCTGCCGGGAAATATCGAAAAATATCGCAGCGGCATTCGAGTGTCGCGGGGTGGTCCGCATAGATTTCAAGTATACACCGGGCCGATTTCGACCGATCGAGATCAACACGGTACCCGGAATGACGGAATACAGCATTGTGCCTCAGCAGGCCGCGGCAAGCGGCATCGACAAGCGCGAACTCATATCGCGTATGATCGAATCGGCTCGGGACGTTTAGATCCTCACGCGGCTATACCGCCTTTTTTATTTCGCGAAAGAAATCGGGAAAGCTTTTGGACACCACCTCGGGGTCTTCGATGATGATCTCACCGAATACCGCCGCGAGGGGAGCAAAGGCCATGGCCATGCGGTGGTCGTCGTAGGTGCGAATGCGCGGGGTGGCGGATATTTCGGAGAAGCCGTTAATCGTGAGCTCTCGATCAGATGCCTTACAGCTTACCCCGCACTTGGTCAGTTCGGCGGCGAGGGCAGAGATACGGTCAGTTTCTTTGATACGCAAAGTTTGCAGGCCGGTGAGATGAAAAGGCTTCTGAAGGCCTGCTGCCGTGACCGCTACCGTTTGTGCAAGATCCGGGCAAGCCAAAAAGTCGAATTGCAAACGGTCATCGAGCACCTCTCCCGGCATAAGCAGGGCACCGCGTGCCGTGTATCGGGTTTCCACACCGAAGCGTCGGTAAATCTCCGCAACCGCCGCATCTCCCTGGAGGCTTTTTTCCGGCAGGCCGGGAAGCTCCGTTTCCAAATTCCGATTGAAGGCCGCTGCTGCGTAGAAATACGAAGCCGCGCTGTAATCGGGCTCCACTTCGATGCAGGTTTCCGCGTAGCCCGTGTTTGCGATTCGGATCAGATTTTCCCGAAAGGAAACATCGGCGCCCGCCATGCGCATAAGGCGGGCGGTCATGCGCAGGTAGGGTTCAGAGACGATCTCTCCCGAAAGCCGCAGTTCCAAGCCTCCTTCAAGCACCGGACCGATCAGCATCAGGGCTGTGATAAATTGGCTGCTCACGGCGGCGTCGAGATCGACGGTGCCTCCGCGAAGCTTCTTTCCGCGCACGAGAAGCGGTGCGTACCCCTCTTTTTCCGGACAGGAAATATCGGCGCCGAGTGACCGAAGCGCTTCGACCAGGGGCGCCACGGGGCGCTCGCTGAGCCGTGCAGAGCCGTGCAGGAATCGTTCGCCCGGGGTAACCGCCGCCCATGCCAAACCGAAACGCAGGGCGGTTCCCGCATGTCCGAGCCAAATTTCGCGCTTGCCGGATTTCAGCGCTTCCCGCAGGTATCGGGTGTCATCAGAGGTGCTGAGGTTTTCGGCCTCCACCGCTCCTCCGCACACGGCACCCATGATGAGCAGCCGGTTGCTGATGCTCTTGGAGGCGGGGAGCATGACCCGAACTCTGCCCGAGGGGCGCATCGAACGCAGGAGGAGTTCAGCAGGCGCAGTCATACCCGACGAGAATAGTAATTCAAACTTTCGATGACCACATCGGCGCTGACCTCCCGGTTGTATACGGCGTCGCCTATGTCCGCGAGGAGGGCGAAATTGAAACGGTCGTTCGCATTCTTCTTATCGTGGCGCATCAGTTCGATAAGGCGGTGATGGCTCAAGGTTTCCACCGGCACCCGCGGATAGAGGCCGAGAATAAAATCGGTGATTTCCTCGAGCGCTGCCTGATCGATGAGCCCGAACTTCCGAGAGATGTAAGCCTCACATACCATGCCCGCCGCTATGGCCTCTCCGTGGAGGAGACTTTTGGCATCGCCTTCGAGCGATAGGCTTTCGAGGGCGTGGCCTACGGTGTGGCCGAAGTTGAGGATTTTTCGTCGGCCCTGCTCAAAAGGGTCGCTCAGGGTGATCTCATTTTTGATCTGAATGCTGCGCAGGATGAGCGGATCAAGGGCCTCGGGCTCGTGCAGGTCTAAAGCCTTCACCTCTCGCCAGTAGCCGGGAGAGTATATTAGTGCGTGCTTGATCACCTCTGCAAATCCGCTCATCAGTTCCTTTCGCGGCAGGGTTTCGATGAAGGCGGGATCTGCGAACACGCCTTCGGGGTTGTTAAAGAGTCCCACCTGATTTTTGACATGGCCGAGGTTAATGCCCGTTTTCCCGCCGGCCGATGCGTCTACTTGGGCCAAAAGACTGGTGGGCACGTTGAAAAAGCGAATTCCGCGCTTGAAGGTGCCCGCGATAAAGCCGCCGAGATCGGTGACCACCCCTCCGCCGAGGTTGATCAAAACACTGCTTCGGTCGGCGCCCAGCTCCCCAAGTGCCGACCATATTTGTTCACAAACTTCGATCGACTTACTCTCCTCCCCCTCTGCCACTTCTATCAGCTCAGCGCGACGCGCGGGCGGCACCTTTTCGGCAAATACGGGGAAACAGTGTTCGAGCGTGTTTCCGTCGCATAAAATGAATAACTTCGCATCGGCATAGGCAGCCTCCGCAAGGATTTCCGCCAGTTCAGCCAGACAATACCTGCCCACAACCACTTGATGGTCGGAAGACTGAACACGATGAAGCGCTAAATTCGACATGGGAACAAAAGGCCGCTAAGATAGGAGGGTTTTTTGGATATGGACTTCGAGAAATACGACATTACCGCACCGGATGCGGATTTGAAAAAAGACGGAAAGACCGCCGAAGTATCCTTCGAAGACACGGAAATTGCGTTTTCGAGCAAGTCTGATGCAGACCTTCGCAGGGCCTACCTCCTGTTCAAAGTCATCGGCAACGGTACCATGACCGCTCTGGGCAAGTACGCCACCCAATTCGCACTTTGGCTGCGGCTGCCGATCAAGGGCATGGTCAAAGCGACCATTTTCAAGCAGTTTGTAGGCGGAGAAACCATTCCGGCCTGCGCTCCGACCATCGCGATGTTGGACAAGTACAACATTGGCACCATACTGGATTACAGCGTGGAGGGGCGTGTAGACGAGAAAGAGCTCGATGCCAATATGGAGAAGATTCTGGAAACTGCGGAGCTCTCGGCATCCAATGCCTCCATCCCGTATTGCGTATTCAAGGTCTCGGGATTGGCCAAGAACAAAATTTTGGAAAAGGTGAGCCGGGACGCAAAACTTACGGAAAAAGAGGCGCGTATGCACCGCAATGCGGTAAATCGGGTAGACACCATATGCCGAAAGACATTTGAAGCGGGAACTGCCGTGTTCATAGACGCGGAAGAGAGCTGGATACAGCCGGCCATTGACCGCATCGCCGAAGAGATGATGCGCAAATACAACCGAAAGCGGGCCATCGTGCACAATACCGTGCAGATGTACCGCCATGATCGCCTCGCCCATTTGCTTGAACAGCATCAGAAAGCTAAGGACGGCGGCTATTATTACGGGGTGAAAATTGTGCGCGGCGCTTACATGGAAAAAGAACGCGAACGCGCCCGTGAAAAGGGGTATCCCGACCCCATACAGCCCGACAAAGAATCGACGGACCGCGATTTCAACGCTGCTGTGGTGTACTGCATCGAAAATCTCGACCGCATTGAGTTCTGCGCCGGCACCCACAACGAGGAAAGCTGTATGCTCTTGGCAGCTGAGCTGGTGCGCCATGGCTATGCACGCAATGACCGCCGGGCCTATTCCGCACAGCTTCTCGGTATGAGCGACCACATCAGCTTTAATCTGAGTGCGGCGGGGTTCAATGTGGCCAAATACGTACCCTTCGGGCCGGTGCGCGAGGTGATGCCCTACCTCATCCGGCGTGCTGAAGAAAACACCTCCGTAAGCGGGCAAACAGGGCGCGAACTCGGGCTGATCGTCCGGGAAATAAAGCGGCGGAGGAAGGTCCGGACCTAATTTGCCAACCCCATCCGGACTGAATCAAACCTTCGACTGAAAGGACAGACACCTGTCATTCAGAGATTGAACACTATTCCACCCGCACCTCTACTTTTCGGTCGGCCGGATTGGGGGCATCACTTACCGTATCGCCCAGGTAGGTCACGGTGAGCCTTGACGGAGAAATTCCCCGCTCGATGAGATACGCACTCACCGCAGAAGCCCGTTTTTCACTGATCCATGCATTGTAATCAGGGCTTCCTGTGCGGTCTGCAAAGCCGGTAATCAAGGCACGGGCAGCGGGAGCATTCCGCAGCATTAATTCCGCGCGGTTGAGCAGGGCCTTATGGCCCGGCGCAAGTTCAAAGGCATTGCGGTCAAAAACGATTTCTATCGCGGGAGCTGCCGCCGGTGAAACGGCCGCCGAAGTCAGCCCGGAAGGCCCGGCAAATGTGGATTTGATCAGCTCTCGAAGGGCTTTTACTTCTTCACGCATCAGCTCCATGCTTGCGGTGCGCTGATCACGTTCCGCATCGATCTGCTCCTGCATATCCCCGAAGCGATTGCCGTAATCCGCCAGAATCTTGTTGTTTTCGCGAAGCAGCTCCACCATTTCGGCACCGAAGGCCGGCTGGCTGCGGGCCCTGCGTCTGCGCTCACGGCGGCTCAGCGGGCGCGAGGCGGTGAAGTCTTGAGGAATGGAAGGCAGGAGGGCATCTAAGTCTCGGTCGGCATCGGGCATACGGTCCATCTTCACATCCAGGGGTTCGAGGGGCGGCGTATCGCTTTCCGTCGAGGGAAGCGTTTCTGCGGGGACATCCGGACCGTCTTCAAACCACCGGTCTAAAAACCGACTTACCTCTGCTTCCATGGTTACCTTCAGGTCGTACACCATGCGCTGGAACGTGTAGAGTTCTGTTTTCTTTGCCTTGTTGTCCATCCCCTCGCCCACGCGCGGGCTCAAGCTGAAACCGTCTGCTGCATAGAGGGCGTCTGCCATTTCGCGAACTCCTGCTGAGAAAGACTCGAACTTATCCTGAAAATCGAGGTCGTGAATCCAAAGGGCATTGCGCACCATGGCGGCGGCAGCTTCGGAAAAGTCAGCCCCCGGCTCAAGCCCGTGTATTCGGTTGCCTGCGCTGTAGTACTGATTGTCCGTATGGGCGCGCAGGTTAAAACTGATCAGCTGCATGACCCGTGAGCGCAGCGAAGATTGCGCCGGCGCAAACTCGTTCACCACATAAGTATGCTGTGTGACCCTCTTCAGCACATAGTCTTCAGGGTTTTGCTCGGCACGCCTTTCGGGAAAATTATTGATCACCGTCACATCCTGCCCGAAGCCCGGACCGACGCACGTGAACAATATTACCGTAAAAAAAGTATGGCGCACGGTAGCTCTTTTCTGCGCCACGAACTGCGCAAATAACCCGACAAATTACCGAAAGTTTTATTCAAATTCATAATTGAACGAAGTCTATCTTATCACGGAGTTGTTCACAATCCGCGAAGACCGCCACACCGGACCCGAAAGGGAAGCATTGCAAAATCCTCCGTCAAAAGGGACTGCCCGCGGATACAGGATATTAAAAATCAAGCTTGGTGTAAAATTTACACCTTTTCGGCGGCAACCGTTGTCGTCAAAAACCGTCTTTATCATGAACATGTTCATTTACAGTGTTCAACTAACCATTAAAAAAGGTGTCTTATGGAATCAATCGCACAGTTTTTCATCGACCTGTTTAACACGGCTCACGGCGCCATCGGTGACAGCCTTTACCTCCTCTTGGTCATTTTGTTTTTTGTAGGTGTTGTAGCGCAGTGGATGCTCTATGAAAAAGCCGACCAGCCGGGCATCGCAAGCATCGTTCCGATCTGGAATTTTATCGTTTTTCTCCGCATCGTGGGGCGCCCCGCAAACCACATTTTCCTGTTTTTAATCCCGGTTTACGGACAGCTCTATCTGATTCCGAAAGTCTACATCGAGCTGTGCAACAGTTTCGGGAAGCGAAGCATTCTCGACTACGTCTTGGTGATCCTCTTCAACGGCTTTTACATTCTCAACCTCGGCCTCTCATACGAGGCCAAATATCAGGGCCCCGTGTACGGTACCGCCGAGGCCAAAGCCTCCTCAGCCTTGGCTTAAGTCTGTATACGCTCTGTCGAGTGCGGCACGGATTCCCGAAGGATCCTTCCCTCCCGCTGTGGCGAAAAACGGCTGTCCTCCGCCTCCGCCCTTGATGAGCGGCGCCAATTCCCGAACAATTTTTCCCGCGTTCATTCCTTTTTCCTTCACCAGGTTGTCTGACAATGCTACGGAAAGTGTCGCTTTTCCGTCTTTGGCATTGGCCAGCACGATGAAGAGCGAGTCGTGCGCGGTGCGCAAGGCGAAAGCGATGTCTTTGATGACTGATGCATCTGCATCTACCGTTTCTGCGATGAGCTGTACGCCTCCTACTTCACGGGCCGAAGCGAGCAGCTCGTCTTTCATACCGGCGGCCTGCTTGCGCTTCAGGGCTTCCGCCTCCTTGCCGAGTGCGGCGTGGTCTGCGATCAGGTTGTCCAAGGCCTTCATGGGTTCGCGCGGGTTTTTCAATTTTTCGCCGATGGCATCGGCGAGGTCGAGGCGTTCGAAAATAAAGTCCTCTGCCGCTTTGGCCGTAACTGCCTCCACACGGCGGATTCCTGCAGCAACGGAGCCTTCAGAAATGATCTTAAAAAATCCGATTTCACCCGTGGCGGCTACGTGCGTACCTCCGCAAAGCTCGACAGATTCACCGAAACGAACAGCGCGTACGCGGTCTCCGTACTTCTCTCCGAACAGGGCCAAAGCTCCCATGGCGCGGGCTTCTTCAATAGGTATT
Organism: Cryomorphaceae bacterium; assembly: GCA_003565555.1. Classification (GTDB taxonomy): domain Bacteria; phylum Bacteroidota; class Bacteroidia; order Flavobacteriales_D; family Cryomorphaceae; genus T3Sed10-241. The sequence goes on from PXBH01000112.1 coordinate 18,166, forward strand.
TCACGAAATTCTTCTAAGGCCATATCGCTGCGCACGAGGGCGTTTACCTCCCGCTCCACATCGCGGATTTCCTCATCCGTCATTTTCGCAAAATGCGAGAAATCGAAGCGGAGATAGTCCCTTTCGACCAGCGATCCCTTTTGCTCCACGTGGCTCCCGAGCCGCTTGCGCAGGGCGTAGTGCAAGAGGTGGGTCGCGGTGTGATTTTTTGCCGTCAGGCTGCGGCGCTCCGCATCCACCCTGCCCTGTACCGGCCCACCGGCGAGAGCTTCGGGCGATTTGGGAGTGAGGTGCACGATGAGGTTGTTTTCACGAAAAGTGCCGATCACGGGAATACGCACGTCGCCGGCAGTGATGCTCCCGCGGTCGCCCACCTGCCCTCCGCCCTCAGGGTAGAAAGGCGTCCGGTCGAAGACCATCTGCCACAAAGTTTTGTCCTTACGGGTCACCTTTCTGTAGCGGGCGAGGTGCATTTCGGCTTCGAGGCTGTCATAGCCCGTAAATTCGGCGGAGGGGAAGTCGCGCACTTCCGTCCAGTCGCCCGTATCTTGTGCAGACGCGCTGCGAGAGCGGGATTTCTGGGCCTCCAGCGCTTCCGCAAAAGCGGCTTCATCGTAGGTCTTCCCGTGCTCGGACAGGATAAGCGCGGTGAGGTCGGCCGGGAATCCGAAGGTGTCATAAAGCTCAAAAACCGTCTCTCCGCCGATCCGGTCTCCCTGCGTTTTCTCGATAATCTCATCAATGCGCTGAATGCCTTTGTCCAAGGTGCGCAGGAAGGACTCTTCCTCTTCGCGTATCACATCGGTGATGAGCTTGCGCCCGGCACTGAGCTCACTGAAGAATCCGCCCATCTCGTCGATCAGCACCCCGGCCAGCCCGGAGAGCAGGGGCTCCCTGCTGTCCAGAAAGCTGTAGGCGTAGCGCACTGCGCGGCGCAGGATGCGGCGTATCACGTAGCCGGCGCCGGTATTGGAGGGCATCTGCCCGTCAGCGATGGCAAAGGCCACCGCCCGCACGTGGTCTGAGAGCACACGGAAGGCCACATCCGCCTTGGCGTCAGTGCGGCCGTATGTTTTGCCGACGGTCTTTTCAATGTGGGCAATGAGTGGGGAAAACACATCGGTATCGTAAGAGGAATCCTTGCCCTGCAGCACCATACAGAGGCGCTCGAAGCCCATGCCCGTGTCGATGTGGCGGGCCTTAAGCGGCACGAGCGATCCGTCCGCACGTCGCTGCGACTCCATAAACACGAGGTTCCATATCTCGATGACCTGCGGATGGTCGGCATTGACGAGTTCCCTTCCGGAAATGCGGCTTCGCTCGGCGTCCGGGCGGAGGTCTACGTGCACTTCACTGCAGGGACCGCAGGGGCCTGTATCACCCATTTCCCAAAAATTATCTTTTTTTCCCGCGGGAATGATGCGTTCCTCGTCGATCAGGGCCTTCCAATGGTCCCGGGCCTCTTCATCAAAGGACAGCCCGTCTGCCTCATCTCCCTCAAATACGGTCACATAAAGCCGATCTCTGTCGATTCGGTACACCGCTGTGAGCAGCTCCCAGGCCCATTCAATTGCTTCCTTCTTGTAGTAATCGCCGAAGGACCAATTACCGAGCATTTCGAACATGGTGTGGTGGTAAGTATCTACCCCCACCTCTTCGAGGTCATTATGCTTTCCGCTCACGCGCAGGCACTTTTGGGTATCTGCCACCCGTGCAAACTCCGCGGGTTCATTCCCGAGAAAAATATCCTTGAACTGATTCATCCCCGCATTCGTAAACATGAGGGTGGGATCGTTTTTTACCGCCAAAGGCGCGGAAGGCACGATCTCATGGCCTTTAGATGCAAAGAATTTCAGAAATTTGTCGCGTACTTCGGCCGATTTCATCAGGGAGGAATTGCATGCACTTCGGCCCGGTGAAAAGATGGCTGAGGTGCACTTGGTGTAAACTTCGAATTTAGATACTTTTAGGGCGCAGACCCGCTAAGCGATGGCAAAAATAAAATACAAGTACAATCCCAACACGCTGAATTACGAAAAAATACAGCTCACCTTCAAAGATCGGCTCAAGACTTTGACGGTGTACGTGTTGACGGGACTCTTTTTTGCGGGCATCATCATCGCGCTGGCCTACACCTTCATCGACTCACCGAAGGAGCTGAATCTCAAGCGAGAGGTGGCCCAGCTGCGGCAGCAATACGACCTGCTGAATAAGGACATGGCACAAATGGAGCGGGTCCTGGCCGATATAGAGCGGCGGGATGACAACATCTACCGGGTGATTTTTGAGGCCGAACCGATCAGTGACGGTGTGCGCCGCAGCGGCGTAGGCGGAGTGAATCGATACACCCACCTGAAGGGGTTTAAAAACTCAGACCTCATTATCGAGACTACGAAGCGCTTAGACAAAGTGGCAAAGCGGCTCTACATCCAGAGCAAATCTTTTGACGACGTGATCGAAATGGCCAAAAACAAGGAGGAGCTCCTTGCGGCCATTCCGGCCATTCAGCCGGTGGCCAACAAGGACCTCAAGCGGCTGGCAAGCGGATACGGGTACCGAATTGACCCTATTTATAAAGTGCGCAAAATGCACTGGGGCATGGACTTCTCCGCCCCGCTCGGCACTGACATCGTAGCCACCGGCGACGGCAAAGTTCTGAAAACGGTGAATGCCCGTGGGGGCTACGGAAAGCACGTGGTGATCGACCACGGTTTCGGCTACCAGACCCTCTATGCCCATATGAGCCGCATCGAAGTGCGGCGCGGCCAAAAAGTAAAGCGGGGCGATGTGATCGGGAAAGTGGGGAATTCGGGAAAGAGCACTGCACCACACCTCCACTATGAAGTGATCAAAGACGGGCGAAAAGTGAATCCCGCCAACTTTTATTTCAACGACCTCACACCCGAAGAGTACGACCTGATGATCGAAATCTCCTCGAATGCCAACCAATCCTTCGACTGAGCCGCCCACATGCCCTACAAAGAAAAGCCCACGGAAAAACTCTACTACACCATCGGTGAGGTCTCTGAGATGTTCGGCGTAAACGCTTCGCTGATCCGCTTTTGGGAAAAGGAATTCGACATCCTCCGCCCGAAGAAGAACAGGAAGGGCAACCGGCTCTTCAGACCTGAGGATGTGGAAAACCTGAAGGTAATCTACCACCTCGTGAAGGAGCGCGGATACACCCTGCAAGGTGCCCGCGAAAAGCTCCGAGACAACAAAGACGACGTATCGGAAAACGTGGCCATCATCGAAAAGCTACGGGAAATCAAGGCGTTTTTGACGGAGGTGAAGAAGAGTTTGTGAGAGCCGGAAAAAGCTGCGACGCCACTTGATTTTTTTTGAAATTGCACAACGCAACCCCCTTCGAAAGTAATGAGCTTTTAGACAAATCTGCATTTATAATGCAGATTTGTCCAATTTTTATTTCTGTGTGACATCAATCAGCCCTGAAATTTTCGGCGCCCCTTCAGGCAAACACTTGTAAAGTGTTCTCCCGGAATGATGACGACTCCCCGATCAAAGAAAATGGAAATCTCTGAGCCCTTTCCATGACACAAAGTTGCCTTTTGAGGTTTTGAAATCCTCCGTTCCTCCGTAGATCAGGTTTAGGTTGTTGTCCGAGTCGCCGGTGAGTTTTTTCCAATACCTGAGGTTTTGAAGCAGGCCTTCCATTTTGGTCATTGAAGATTTTATTTCAAATGGCCTCAGACGGTTTTCTTCATCCACAATCAGATCCACCTCTTTTTTGTCCTTGCTTTGCCAGAAGTACAGGTTGGAGCGTTTTCCCGCATTGAACCGCATTTTGAGAAACTCATTGACCACAAAATTCTCAAAGAGGTTGCCCTTCAGGTAATGCGTGGACAATTGGGCTCTTTCTTCCATGCCGAGCAATGAACAGGCCAGCCCGGTGTCGTGGAAATACAGCTTTGCAGTCTTGGTAATTCGCTTGTTGAAGTTGCGGTGGTGCGGACGCAAAAAGTGAATGATATAACTCGCTTCAAGCACAGAGAGCCACGCCTTCGCGGTATTGGGACTGACCCCGGCATCTGTGGCCAGCGACTGCATATTCAGGGGCTGCCCGATGCGCCCTGCACAGAGCTGTACGAAGCCTGAGAAAGTCGTCAAGTCACCGACATTCTGAATTTGCCGCACATCTCGCTCGATGTAGCTGCTGATGTAAGCCGGGTAAAAAGCACCCGGGTCGATTTTTTTGTCGTGGAGCCGCGGATAAAACCCTTTATACACGGCTTCTTCCCAGTGGTCGAATTCGGGCTGCTCCCCGGCCAGCTCTGCCATCGAAAACGGCAAGAGTTTCAAAATGGCGGCCCGCCCCGCCAACGACTGAGAGATTTTCTCCAACAACAAAAAATTCTGAGAGCCCGAGAGCACGAAATGAACTCCCCCTTTGTCGACCATACCTTGCATGTACGAAAACAAATCGGGGACATGCTGTACCTCATCGAGCACGGCGCCTTTGGGGAAGTTTTCGAGAAATCCGCGCGGGTCTTCCGAGGCCAACCTACGCGTATCAACATCCTCGAGACTCACATACGGCAGGTCGTTGCACACAGCTTTGAGCAATGTGGTCTTCCCCGTTTGTCTGGGCCCTGTAAGGCTCAGCACAGGAAACTGTTCGCGCAACTGCTCAATTTTTGATGAAAGTCGGCGGGCAATCATATTCCGAAGCTACTCAGTTTTCGACAAATCTGCAACTAGAATGCAGATATGTCTGTTTTTTACTGAGAGCACCCATGACCTCCGCATGGTCCGGAATTCTGATTATATACTGCATATTCGAAAGCCCTGCATCAGGCCCGCAAATTCCTGACCTGATGGGATTCCGGAAGGTCTAAACCCGGTCAAGCTCGAAGGCGTCATCATACGCAACACCAAAGATTTTGCCGGGAGTGCCTTGCCGCTGTTTGCGCCTTATGAAGTGTTGGATACTGAAAGGCCTACGCACTAAGCATAATGGAGCCTGACATCATTCAGGGCATTATATTGCCCTGCCGGTCTCTGCGAATGAAATTGTTATGATCTTGGGCTTTGCGCACAGCTCTGGCTACTTTGAACTCAAAATTCGAGGAGGCCAAATTCGAAGGAGGCCAGTTTTGATATTTCGGAAGGAGCGCTATAGTCTCGCGAGGATAATCCCACTTACTTCCCAAAAATTGAATGCCCACTCCATCCACCGGAAAAATCTCCTGAAGCTCAAAGTATGAGCACTTGGCATAAGGACTCCCTGTATGGTCTGACTGCCATGTGAGGGTTTGGACTAATTTCTCGGTGAGCACAAACCCGGCATAATTCAAACCCGGAGAAATTGGAACCTTAGAGAGCACAATTATCTCTTTCTTAAAACGCTGCCGGTCATTTTTCGTGTAAAATGGTGCCCCGTACACGGTGTCAGTCTTTAGTAAATATAAATGTCCCGTTTCGTTGAGGGTGCTCACTTTATCGATGTAATGAAATGATCCTGACACAGCAATGCGAAGGGCGTATCATAACCCGCCGCGCGCAGCTTGTTCATCTCCGCTCGGGTGTAGTACCGGTACTTGTCGCGGATGTCTGCATCCGCCCCTATAAATCCGGCTATCGTGGATATAATGGAGACCGACGTTTTGTTAATACAAAGCTCATTAATGCCATGACTCACATCCCACACTCACACTTGGTCTATTTCGACAAAAAACGAATAGGACAGCGTCCATTTGAACCCGATGGCATGGTTTTTAAACTAGCCTACTCACCGATCCCCTCACTTTCCTATCTTTTTAACGTATTTATTTCTCATATATAATTTTCATTGACGCAATAAAAATCATCCTCGCATCACCGCGACTCAATTAGTATTTTTTAACGATTTAACTTTTTTTTTTGAGAGAGAGGATATTTTCGCGATAAGATCATATTTAGTAACCACTTAAACCTTTAATCACAAATGAAACTCTTTAATCTTTTCGCTTTATCGAGCTTGCTCATCATCTCCTTCGGATGCTCCGATGAACGCGATTCTCCTCATGATGCCCACAGCTCATCATCAGAGGGATTATCTAAAGATCAATTGGAATTAATCAATATTATAAATCAAAAGACCACTTCAGTCACTGCCGAAAAATCAGGTACAATTGATCCTGAAAACCTGAATAACGTGATGGATGATTTTGGCCTGTACTTTCGAGACATGCTTGAATTCATCAATCAAGATGAGGCAACTTCTCCTTCTGCAACCGCGGAGGAATATACTCAGAAGTATACGAATTATCTTGACGACAATCCATTCGATTACGACTTCATGGATCTGGTGATTGAAGATTACACGTTTTACGGTGAGTTGGCAGATATCGTTAGAACGCTGAATAGTGAGGATCCGAATTTAACCATCGCACAACTCAAAGCTTTTGAAGACATTGTTGCTGAAACTACATTGCTCACTGATTTGGAGAAAGAATCTTTGCTCGCTTTTTCATCTTTGCGTAAATTCGTGATAGCAACCATTGAAGAACAAGGAATAACTGCAATGGGTGAAGAAATAACTCCTGAGGATCTCTCTTGGTGCTTTGAAGACGAATTCAACATATATGTGGGCGATTGTTTGCGCGTTCTTAACAATTATGAGGAACCTTTTCAAATGGTAGCTTCATGGGTCGGTTTACCTGTTACTGTCGGTGCTTGCTTTGGAGACGGTGTGATAGCGGGTATCCTAAATTGCTAATCAAAAATTTAAAATCATGCTTCGTCGATTTAACTTCAGTCATTATTCCTTGGTGTACATCATTGCGGTTTTCATTTTTTCCTACCTTCATCGAAGGCTCGACATGTTCTCAAGCGCTCTGATCATGATTGGCGCCCTGCTGTTTTATATTCCGATTGTAATTATTCAAGTCAGAAAAATGATGCACGGGAACCGGCCAATCATCGAAGGTTTGCTCGCGATTTATGCCCCGGGGTTGTTTATGACAACTGCCACCTTTTTTGTATTGGGCAAGGATCATTTGGCGCAAGCAGGCGAGCCGATTGCAGCAATATGGATTCTTACTGCGGCTTTCGTGGTATGGCGCCTTTATCGCAGAGAAAAAATGACCCTTGAAAAACGGAATACCCGCGTCCTGCTCAGCAACGCAGCTCCGGCGCTTATGGCTGTTTTATCATTTCTTGTTCTGAATTACAGATAATTGTACGGATTCGCTGAATTGTTGATTCTCGGATGATTTCTTTCGAGACTGTGGCTGTTCCCGGGTAATGCGCTCTCAACGGCGAAAAAAATTTGCAAGACCACTGCGGATTTCGATTTCAGGCCCCCACCTGAGATAACGTGACCCCCGCAAAGCAATCCACGTGCGGCCGTAACCATCACATGTACCGCTGCGGCCCCAAGTAGTTTTTCACATAATCCCCCACCCCGTCCTCAAGCGAGGTAAAAGGTGCTTCGTAGCCCGCGGCCCGCAGCTTGTCCATCTCGGCCTGCGTGTAGTACTGGTACTTGTCGCGGATGTCGACAGGGGTGTCGACGAAGGTGATGCTGGGCTCCTTGCCCAGAGCGCTGAAGGTGGCCTTGGCCAAATCGAGAAAAGTGCGCGCCCGCCCGGTGCCGAGGTTCGCTGATTTGTTCCACTAAAAGAATATACGTATATTTGAAAAAACAATACGTATCATGAGTACCAAGCTCACTTTAAGCATAAAAGAGGAAGTAATTCTCAACGCCAAGGCGTATGCCCGTGCTTCAGGGCGGAGCCTGTCAGATCTGGTGCAGAGCTACCTGGAACGGATTACATCCCAACAAGCAAATGAGGAGCAAGCCATCCCGGAAGCTTTTAAAGATTTGTACAGCAGTGTTCCCCTGCCCGAAGATTTGGATCATAAAGCTGCCATCCGCTCCATCATGGCTAAAAAGTATGGAAAGTGAAAAAGTACTTCCTCGATACCAATATCCTGATCGACTTTCTGGCTGAAAGGTCAGAATTCGGGGTGCATGCCCTCCAAATATTTAACAAGGCGCGGCTGGGCGAGTGGGAGCTGTGGACATCAGACAATGCTGTGACCACGACCTATTACGTGATTCAACAATCCATCGGAGAGGAAGCGGCCCGGGCCAAGCTCGCCAAGTTGCTGCGCTACTTGCACATCCAATCCATCGAAAAAGAAGACCTCGAAAGCGCCCTCTACTCCAAATTCAAAGACTACGAAGACGCGGTGCAGCACAGTTGCGCCCTCAAAATTGACAGACTCGAAGGCATCATTACGCGGAATACCAAAGATTTTGCGCTAAGCGCCTTGCCGGTATTCGCGCCTTATGAAGTGCTGCTCGAAAATTGAACTCAAATTAAAGACTTCACAATACCGGAATTCCTCGTAGCACATTCGTGCTATGAACAACAGGTGCTGACTTAAAAAAAGTCGCTCCAAATGGTTCATTCCGCCCTACAAATACCCCTTCATCCCCAAATAGCCCTTCACATAATCCCCCACCCCGTCCTCCAGCGAGGTAAAAGGCGCTTCGTAGCCCGCGGCGCGGAGCTTGCCCATCTCGGCTTGGGTATAGTACTGGTACTTGTCGCGGATGTCGGCGGGGGTGTCGATGAAGGTGATGTACGGCTCCTTGTCGAGGGCGGCGAAGGTGGCCTTCGCGAGGTCGAGAAAGGTGCGCGCGCGGCCCGTGCCGAGGTTGAACAGGCCTGAAGTTTTGCGGGTTTCCATCAGCCAGAGGCACACGGCCGTCACATCCTTCACGTAGATAAAGTCGCGGAGCTGACCGCCGTCGGGGTAATCGGGGTTGTGTGAGCGGAAGAGTTTTACTTCGCCCTTGTCGCGGATTTGGTTAAACGCGTGAAAAATCACCGAAGCCATCCGCCCCTTGTGGTACTCATTGGGGCCGTAGACGTTAAAAAACTTGAGCCCCGCCCAGAAATACGGTTTGCGATCTTGCGCGAGGGCCCACTTGTCAAAATCGTTTTTGGAATCGCCGTAGGGGTTGAGCGGCACGAGGTGCTCCACCGTATCGTGGCTGTCGGAATAGCCCTGCTCGCCCAGTCCGTAGGTGGCTCCCGAGCTGGCATACACCAGCGGGATGCCGTACTCCGTGCAGCGGTTCCACACGTCCTTGGTGTAATTGAGGTTGAGCCGGTCAAAAATCTCGCGGTCAAACTCCGTGGTATCCGTCCGCGCGCCGATGTGAAAGACGAAGTACACCATCTTGTGGTTGGCGTCGAGCCACTCGACAAAGTCCGCGCGATCCACTTTTGCCGTAAAGGCCTTGCCCTCGGTATTGGGTGCTTTCTCGTTTCGGGAAAAATCGTCGACCAACACAAGGTCTTTATAACCAGCGCGGTTCAGCTCCCCGACCAGGCAACTACCTATGAAGCCCGCGGCTCCCGTTACTACAATCATTGGCGATAATTTGCAGGCAAAGATACCGAATTCGCCCCGGCGGCAAAACGCTGCCGAACGCGTGATAAATCGTATATTTGCAGCCAATTTTCACAGGTCAATGGCATTGGTTTACATCACAAGGCGAGAACATTTCAACGCGGCCCACAAGCTGTGGAACCCGAAATGGAGCGAAGAGAAGAATTTTGACGTGTTCGGCAAATGCGCCAACGTGAACTGGCACGGGCACAATTACGAGCTATTCGTGACGGTAAAGGGCACCCCCGATCCCGACACGGGGTGCATCATCGACCTGAAATTGCTCAGCAGCATTATCAAGGAGCGCGTTTTGGAGCGCCTCGACCATAAAAACCTCAACCTGGACGTTCCTTTTTTGGAGGGTGTCATGGCCTCTACTGAAAATTTGGCAGTCGCCATCTGGCACGAGTTGAAGGAAGAAGTGGAATCGCACGGAT
>PXBH01000173.1 GCA_003565555.1 Cryomorphaceae bacterium
GTTTAACGTCGGCAGCAGCGGAAGAGACAACTTTCTTACCGGGCTTGATTTTCTCGAATACCACAGTCCTGAACCCTTGTGAACCCCTGATTGTCTTCACAATGTACAGCTGCTTTGTTGGCCGGAATGAAAAAATTCTCTACATTGATCCCATGTTAACCAAAACCTCAGGCTACAGGCTACAGGCTACAGGCTACAGGCAATGGGCAATCTGATCCGCTGAGCAATCATCCGCCCTGACGGCGGAAGCTGTCTGAAAAAATGAAAGGGGCAGAATTCAGAAGCCCTCGCCCCGCTTCGAGCATTTCTTTTTTCCTTTCTTTTAACCACCTTGTTTTGAACTTTCGCTTTACTTTTTTATACCCTTGTTTGTGAGCGCAAACTTGCAAGCCCAACCCGTTAACTTGGTGCCCAACGGCAGCTTTGAAGAGCGGGTTGAATGCATCTGGAACGACAGCAATGTGAAGGATGCCCCGCCTTGGTTTAATCCCATGGATCCCGAGTTTGAGAACCAAAGTACCCCGGATGTTTTTCATGAGTGTACTATTGTGAATGAAGCGCCTTGCCCATACCCGGAAAGCGCATCACTACACGCTTGGGCTGTTGGTGTCCCGACTAATTCTATGGGATGTGAATACCCATTCGATGGCGCAGGTTACGCAGGTGCCTTCTTTTTCATCCCGAATTACCCACTACTGTTAAGTTAAGTATGATATGACGTATATTTTGCGTATCTTTGAAAAAAAACATGAAGAGGTACGCAATCAAATTACTGAAAGAAGAAGTGGAAGAGCTCACGGCTATCATTAACAAGGGATCGCACAGTTCTCACACATTTCGCACAGCCTATGTCTTGCTGAACTGCGACGAGGGAGAATATTCCGCCAAAGTGACCAATGAGCAGATTAGCAAGGTGCTCAAAATTGGCATGCGAACTATAGATCGCGTTAAGAAACGATTTATTGAAGAGGGGCTTGAGGGCGCTCTACAACGCAAACCCAGCTCGCGTGTTTATGAGAAAAAAATAGATGGCGATGTAGAGGCAAAGCTGGTAAAGTTGTGTTGTAGTGAACCCCCGGCCGGACATGCAAAATGGTCTTTGCGCCTGTTGGCCGACAAGATGGTAGAGCTGGAGTACGTTGAAAGCATTTCCTATGTCGCCGTGCGAAACACTTTAAAAAAAATGAACTTAAGCCTTGGAAAGTAAGGGGCTGGGTCATTCCTCCAAAGCAAAGCGGTGATTTTGTGGCTAATATGGAACAGGTGCTCGATGTCTACAAGCGACCCTATGATGAGAGGCGGCCTGTTGTCTGCATGGATGAATCGCCAAAACAACTCATATCAGAGGCAAGAGAAAGCATACCTATGGCAAAAGGCAGAGAAAAACGAGTTGATTACGAATACGTCAGACACGGTATGGTCAATATATTTATGGCCAATGAGCCGCTGAGAGGCAAAAGATTGGTTGAAATCACTAAGTTTTCAAAAAGAAGCAAGACTGGGCAAGATTTGTCAAAAGAATCTCAGATGAACTCTACCCTGATGCAGATAGGATTACATTGGTTATGGATAACCTCAATACTCATTCTGCTAAATCTTTATACGAAACCTTTGAACCCGCAGAGGCAAAACGCATTTGGGACAGGTTCGAATTTGTTTTCACTCCCAAACACGGCAGCTGGCTTAACATGGCGGAAATTGAATTACATGTCCTCAATAGCCAATGTCTCAGCAGACACATATCAAGCATAGAGGAGGTTACAGAAGAAGTCCGTGCTTGGCAGAATCACCGCAACAATAAAGAGAGTAAGATAAACTGGCAATTCACCACCAAGGACTCAAGGGTAAAATTAAGACGACTATATCCGTCACTTGACACTTAACATAACACTACCAGCACTTGATGGCTTCCGCGAATACCTCGCGGTGCGCCTGATTGAGCCCTTACAATAGGGCTTGGTATATGACGTAAGCATGCAGCTCTCATTGGCCGAGCGCACCACCCATGCCATCTGGAATGTGCAGGTACTTTTCTCCGAAGACAGTTTAACCCAACCCACAACCTCATACATGCCCTATGAACCCCAGCTCAACGGCACGCCGGGCGATTATATCGACAATTACGATGGCTGGCACAAGATAGAGTGGGAATACACTGCCTCGGGCGGAGAGGAGTTTATGTATATCGGCAATTTTGAGCCGAATTCGCAAACTGATACGCTGAAAGTTATCACGGGTAGTACGTACAACCATTTTTTTCCCGGCACATATTACTATATCGATGATGTGCGGGTAGAATATGAAGCTTTGAACGTGCGCAGCAGAGAAAAGACAAGTCTGAATTTGTATCCAAATCCCTGTGAACATCTCCTCACCGTGGAAAGTAGTGAATCTTTTTTCGACATTCAGGTATGGAACCATACAGGGCAAGTTCAACGTGTGCCAATTCAACAAATTGGAGCCAACATACACCTGGACACTTCCGACTTAAGCCCCGGATTGTACGTAATACAGCTCAGCAACAAAGAATTCCGCACACAACAAAAGTTCGTAAAGCGATAGTGAGAAACAGGGTAAATCCTTTACCCATGAAACTTTTCAAAACCCTTTTCACCTTCTTGATAACAATAGTATGTTTAGAATCGCATGGACAAACTCCCTGGGTGCTTAATGGTAATGCTGTTGCACCCGGCGACTTTATTTACAGAAAGGAGATGACAGATAAAGAATGTCTGCACATAATCATTCAATTGAATCTTCAAAAAGGCCAGAGGCCGGAGTTAGCGTCACTCGCCGGAGGCGAAGCGACTGCGTAGCGCGCACATTTTGAACAATTTAACAAATCTATCATTGGTAGGCGGGTTTTCAATCCAAGTCGCAGATCAAGTCGAAGATCAAGCCGGAGGCATGACCGAAGGCATGATGCAACGCCGAGAATGGACTTTATGGACAGACTCTATTTAAAAGCGCTCTCCCCCGTAATATCAAACCCCGTAATCAACAAGTGAATGTCGTGGGTGCCTTCATAAGTCACCACCGATTCGAGGTTCATCATGTGGCGCATGATGGGGTACTCGTTGGTGATGCCCATGCCGCCGTGTATTTGTCGGGCTTCGCGGGCCACTTTCAGGGCCATGTCCACATTGTTCCGTTTGGCCATGGAAATCTGCGCAGTGGTGGCGCGGCCCTCGTTTTTGAGCTGCCCGAGGCGGTAGGTGAGGAGCTGGGCTTTGGTGATCTCCGTGATCATCTCGGCCAACTTTTTTTGCTGCAGCTGAAAAGCTCCGATCGGCTTGCCGAACTGATGCCGCTCTTTGGAATACCTCAGCGCAGAGTCGTAGCAGTCGAGTGCCGCTCCGATGGCGCCCCAGGCGATGCCGTACCGCGCGCTGTCGAGGCAGCTCAGCGGGGCGCCGAGTCCGGAGCGTCCGGGCAGGAGGTTTTCTTTGGGCACTTTTACATTGTCAAAGACCAGCTCGCCGGTATTGCTGGCGCGGAGGCTCCATTTGCCGTGGGTCTCGGGGGTGGTAAAGCCCTCCATGCCCCGCTCCACGATGAGGCCGTGGATGCGGCCCTCTTCATTTTTGGCCCAGACCACCGCGATGTCGGCGAAGGGGGAGTTGGATATCCACATTTTGGCGCCGTTGAGCACGTAGTGATCGCCCGCGTCTTTGAAATTGGTGATCATCCCGCCCGGGTTTGAACCGTGGTCGGGCTCGGTGAGCCCGAAGCAACCGATCATTTCGCCCGCGGCGAGTTTGGGAAGGTATTTTTTGCGTTGCTCCTCGCTGCCGTATTTCCAGATGGGAAACATCACCAGCGAGCTCTGCACCGATGAGGTGGAGCGCAGGCCGCTGTCGCAGCGTTCGAGTTCCTGCATGATGATGCCGTAGGAAATCTGATCCAGCCCCGCACCGCCGTATTCTTCCGGGATGTAAGGTCCGAAGGCGCCGATCTCGGCCATCCCGGGAATGACGTGCTTCGGGAAAGTCGCTTTTTCGTAGTATTCTTCAATAATCGGTGACATCTCTTTCTTCACCCAAGCCCGTGCCGATTCGCGCACCAGCTTGTGCTCATCGCTGAGCAATTCGTCCATGAGATAGTAGTCGTGACCGTTGTATTGATCTGTTCGCATTTGCTTTTGTCTTTGGCGGTGCAAAGTTAGTGAATCCGAACGTGAGGAGTTTGGGCTTTTTTGCGAGTTTTGCAAGGCTTTGAGTACTGCCGTTTTTCTTTTGCAAATCGAACTGATCCCCGAGCTCAGGCCCTCTCCGAGCCTGCACGAGGACTGGATGCCTGTGATTTTTTTAATTGCATTGCTGAGCTTGGCCTATGTGCGTATTGCCTATCAGCGTCGCCTTCAGCGCCTTTTCAGTTCACTGGCCCGCATTCAGATCCTCAGACAAGTCATGCGGGAAGAATTGGTGTTTTCTCACCGCGCATCCGTCTTGCTGTTTATGAACTTCGTGCTGCTCACCGCGATGATTCTTTACCTCGCCTTTGTACACTACGGGTGGCGACTCCCCGGGGGCAGGGGGGCTGCCGGTTACGGAGTTTTGGCGGGCGCGGTTGCGCTCATTTACATCGGCAAGCTCGTCTTGGGCCGGGCCATGCGGACCCTTCTCGACGAAGCGGGACTGATTCGGGAATACCTTTTTGAGGTGTTTTTGGTCAATAAGGCGCTGGGCCTCTTTGCACTGCCCCTTGCCGTGGCATTGGCCTACCTCAACCGCGGTAATTTAGATCTGATTTTTAGCCTCACGCTCTTTCTCGGCCTTGCGGCTTTGGTTTTCAGGGTGGCGAAAGGGCTGATTTTGTCGAAAGCCCACAGGGTTTCTCGGGTGTACATTATTTTGTACCTTTGCACCCTCGAATTACTCCCCCTTGCCGTGCTGGTGAAAGCAATGCAAAGGGCGTTGATTTAAAAAAGTTTAGAGGCGATTCCATGGCAGACAAAATCAAGTCCATCTTAATTTCTCAACCCGAACCTTTGTCCGAAAAATCGCCGTATTTTGACTTGGCGGAAAAATACAAAGTAAAGATAGACTTTCGGCCTTTCATCCATGTTGAAGGTGTTTCGTCCAAAGAGTTCAGGCAGGAGCGTGTCAATATCTTGGAGCACACCGGGGTAATATTGACCAGCCGCAACGCGGTAGACCACTACTTCCGCATGTGCGAAGAGATGCGCATCAACGTGCCCGAGACCATGAAGTACTTCTGTCTTTCGGAGAGCACGGCGTACTACATTCAGAAATACGTCGTTTTCCGCAAGCGGAAAATCTTTCACGGCAAGCAGACCTTTGCAGACCTCATGGAAGTGATTAAGAAGCACAAGAATGAGAAGTTCCTCTTGCCGTGCTCAGACATCCACAAGCAAAATATTACCGACCTGCTGGAAAAGCACAATATCAAGTACTCCAAATCTGTCTTTTACAGAACCGTGTGCAGTGATCTTTCCGATCTTGCCGATGTGAACTACGATATGCTTGTCTTCTTCAGTCCTTCGGGAATTGAGTCTTTGCTCAAGAACTTCCCGGACTTTAAGCAAAACAATACGCGTATTGCCGCTTTCGGTACCACGACCGCCGCGGCGGTAAAAAAGGCCGGGTTGAAGCTCGACGTGCACGCCCCGGAGCCGGGCTTGCCGTCCATGTCGATGGCCATTGAGCATTACATCAAAAAAAATAAATAATCCGGGGCTTCTCTTCCTCCGGAAGCCGCTTACCTCAGGTGACCTTGGAATCCGAACGATTTCCGAAAAGTGAGCGCATATGTTCTGAAAACGACATTGCCCTTATTTTTTCCGGCGACAAGGAAGCCCGTATGGGAAAGGGTTCGGACCACCTTCCTTACGGGCGCTGCCGTGCGGGAAAAATAGCCGCGCGCTGGGCCGTGCGGCCGTCGGCAGAAAGTGAGCACCATATCAAAGTGCTGATCTCCGTGCCGAAGCGCAATATAAGGCGAGCCACAGACCGCAACCGCATCAAGCGCTTGATGCGCGAGGTGTACCGCCTGCACCCGGCGCGCAAGAGGGCCTTGAACCCCGGGAGCGGCAGGCTGCTGCTTCTGGCCCTGGTCTATACCGGGCGGCGCATTCCTTCGTTCAAAGAAGTGAAGAAAGATTACGCCGGGGCAGTGCAGCAAATCAATTTCGGCAAAGACTTTGCTGAACTTCGCGGAAGCAAGTGAACTTCTGCCGCCGAAAAACGCGCCGAAAGGGCACGCATTGAGCTGAAGATTGTAATTTTATCGATTAAACACATTTGGGATGTACAAACGCATGAAGAGGTTGCTCATCACCGGCGCATTTTTGGCCGTGGCGGGAGTCAGTATTTTCGCCGTAAAGACGCGAGATAATTTCTTTGAGATTTCTAAAAACCTCGAGATCTTC
Source organism: Cryomorphaceae bacterium (assembly GCA_003565555.1). Taxonomy (GTDB): domain Bacteria; phylum Bacteroidota; class Bacteroidia; order Flavobacteriales_D; family Cryomorphaceae; genus T3Sed10-241. The sequence continues at coordinate 6,392 of PXBH01000173.1, forward strand.
GCCACGCTCTACAGGGAGCTCAACATGTTCTACGTGGATGAAACCAATCCGGGCGACCTGATGAAAACCGGGATCGACGCCATGCTGGAGTCCCTGGATCCCTACACAAATTACATCACCGAAAGCGACATTGAAGATTTTCGCTTCATGACCACCGGGCAGTACGGCGGCATCGGAAGCCTGATTCGCTCTGTCGACGACGGGATTTACATTTCTGAGCCTTACGAAAGTTTTCCCGCGCAGAAGAGCGGACTCAAAGCAGGCGACCGGATTCTTAAAATAGACGGCAAGAGCGTGGAGGGCAAGAACCAAGAAGAGATCAGCGCCCTGCTGAAGGGGCAGTCGGGAACGGATCTGACCATTACCGTCAAACGCTTCGATGAGACCCTGGAGTTTGCCGTGACCCGCGAAGAAATCAAAATCCCGGATGTGCCCTATTACGGGATGATTGATGAGGGAACAGGATACATCCGGCTGACGAGTTTTACCAGAACGGCAAGCAAAGAAGTCAAGGCCGCCTTCAAAGAGCTAAAGGAAGACCACGGCATGGAGCAGCTTGTTTTTGATCTTCGCGGCAACGGCGGCGGTCTGCTCATGGAAGCGGTGAACATTGTCAATATTTTCGTGCCCAAAGGCCAAGAGGTCGTAAGGACCAAAGGAAAAGTATCCCAATGGGAGCGCGGCCACAAAACCCAAAACGAACCCGTGGATACCGAGATTCCGTTGGTGGTACTCGTAGACGAGGGCAGCGCTTCCGCTTCTGAAATCGTGGCGGGCAATATGCAGGACCTCGACCGCGGAGTGGTCATCGGAGCCCGGACCTTCGGCAAAGGTCTGGTGCAGGAAACCCGACCCCTGCAATACAACAGCCGACTGAAACTCACCGTGGCCAAGTACTACATACCCAGCGGAAGGTGCATCCAAAAACTCGATTACAGCCACCGAGACTTTGACGGGAAAGTCGAAGAGGTGCCGGATTCCCTTTTAAAGGTTTTCACAACCAAAGGAGGCCGCCAAGTGATCGACGGAAGAGGCATAGACCCCGACATCGTGATCGAAGACCGGGACTACCCCGAGGTGCTTGCCTCACTCATGTACGAAAACCTCTTTTTTCTCTACGCCACTTTGTATGCTGCGGAACACGATGCCCTGCCTCCGGCTGCTGATTTTCGCATGAGTGATGAGGAGTATGCGGCTTTCACCACCTATTTGCAAGGCAAAGATTACCAATACACCACCGATACCGAGCAAGAGCTCGATGCCCTCATCTCTGCCGCCAAACGAGAAAAATATTACCACCTCGCCGAAGAGGAATTCAATATCCTTGAAGACAAGCTGAAGCAGAAAAAGAATAAGGACTTGCAACTATTTCGCGATGACATTCAAAAGGTATTGGAAAATGAGATTGTCTCGCGATATTTCTTTCAGCGCGGACGCATCGAAGCCACACTTTCCTCAGACGCGGCCGTGCTTGAAGCCAAAAATGTGCTGAGCGATACCGGCCGCTACCGCAAAATTCTTGAACCCGCCTGATTCGGCCTCCGGAATACCGCTGAAACGTGAGCCGACCAACAGTGCGCGCCGAACAGATACGGACCTTCCTCCTTTGCTTTACAGCATTCGGAATGGCCAACCTGAATCTCTTCATGAGCATCGGTACGATCGGTCTGCTCGTGCTTTGGTTCTTTCATCCGGGGCCGCGCGAGGGATGGAAGCGTTTCCTGAAAAACCTTCCCGCCGCAGCCATGGCCGGGCTCTTCCTCCTTCACATACTCTGGGTCGTGAATACCGAAGATTTGGCCTACGCCGCAAAAGATCTGCGCATCAAGTTGCCTTTGCTCGTTTTTGCATTGGTCTTGGGAGGGTCTTACATTTCTTCTAAGCAGGTGAAGTACGTCTTTGTCGCACTGGGCCTCGGTATATGGACAGCCTCGGCCAGGGCCTACCTGAACTATCTGAGTGTAGATCCGAATGTGTTCAGCGATTTTCGGGACATCGTGGAAGGGGTGAGCCACATTCGCCTCAGCTTAATGATGGTGCTTTTTACTGCGGCCGCGCTTCATTACAGAAATGAATTGGGCGGGGCAATGAAGGTTTTCGCCGTCCTTACCGTTCTCAATATATTGTTCTTTTTCAATTTGATCCAGTCAGCCAGCGGCGTGGTCATTCTCACCGCGGTTGCCGTATTGACCTTATTTTACCTCACTGCCAAACACATCGGACCTGCGGGTGTGGCTGCTACAGTGCTCATATTGGGCATTGCAGCGGTTGCGGGAGGACTGCTGATCAAGGACTATTACGGACGCTATTTTGTATCAGATGAGCCGCTTACGGATCTACCTGCTTTCACGGATATGGGCAATCCTTATGTTCACAATACGGAAATCGGTCAGGTGGAGAACGGGCACTACACCTTCCTTTATGTAGCAGAAGATGAAATGGCAGCGGCGTGGCAGGAGCGCAGCACCCACCGTGTGGACGGCGAGGACAACATACTTCGGCGGGCGGCACTGATACGCTACCTCACCTCAAAGGGGATGACCAAAGACCGGGCGGGCGTATATTCACTTTCGGAAGAGGACATTCGCAACATTGAGAACGGCTATCCCAGCATAGTTTACACCGAGAAAAAAGGGCTTTCACTTCGCTTTCATACCACCGTATTCGGTTATCATCAGTTCTTGGTGACCGGCAGCGCCGGCGGCTCCTCGCTTTTCCAGCGGCTCGTGTATTGGCGTGCCGCCTTCGGTCTGATCCGTGAGTTTTTTTGGACAGGTACCGGAACGGGAGATGTCAAACAGGCCTTCGCGGAGGCCTATGCGGAAAACAGCATGAACCTGGCCGAGGAGTTCCGCCTCCGCGCCCACAATCAATACCTCACATTTTTTGTCTCCTTCGGTATATTCGGATTCCTCTATTTTGTCGCACTCTTTTTCGTTCCCTTTGCAGGCGGGCGACCATCCTACCTTCACCTTGCATTTTTACTCATCGCCTTTGCTGCCTGCCTTACCGAAGATACCCTGGAGACCCAGGCGGGCGTGACTTTCTTCGCCTTCTTTTACGGGCTGTTCTCCGAGCGGGGAAGGACCCGAAACCGCGGATCGGAATTGCCGGAAGGAGATTAGCGTGCAAAAAAAGCCCGAGACGCAAGGTCCCGGGCTCAATAGGTTCGCGGCGCGCACGGCCCTTACTTCGCGATCACAAATTTCCCGTTGAAGACGGTTTCACCGGTGCTGCCGTCTACAATGCTGTAGAGGTAGATGCCGTTCTCGGCATTCGGCATTTCTACCCGAGTGATGTCTTTTGTAATCACGGATTGGGAAATCACCTTTCCGGTAATGTCGAATACGCGGAGCGTAGGGCGCACCAATTCACTGCTGCCGAAGGCCGAAAGGGAGATGTCAAAAGATCCCGAGTTCGGATTCGGAAAGAGGTTCAAAGTTCCGAAACGGCTGCTGTTTGAGGTGCTCACGGTAGGCTCGCCTTCGAGAATTTCCACGCAATAATCCTCCGTCTCTCCGTCGTCGAAAATCTCACAAGCTTCCACCACCTGTCCCGCGCCCGTCACGTACTTCATGGCTACACGCATGCGGGTAACGCCGAGCTCGGCATCTTCGGGAACCGTGAAGCTACCCGATACCGGCTGATTGGAACCTTCTGTTGAGGAAAGGACCAGTTCATCCTCGGTAAATTCACCGTCTTGGTTATAGTCGATCCAAACCCGAATAAATTCGTTGAAAGTCCAAAAAGTAAAGCCCGGGGTTACCGTCATGTCGTATTCACCCCAGGTCTCGAAGGTCAGGTCCGTTTCCTCGAAGAGTGCGTACCCTCCGTTGTTGCCCGATTCGAAAAACCAGTCGCCCACCTCCACGGATTCGATAAACTCAAAAGAAGAATCGGTTCCGAAGTTCTCGCAATAATCGCCGTCAATGCAAAGCCCGCAGTCCTTGGTTCGAACAGTGGTTATGGTCCCGATTTCAAAATCTTCCGCGCATGTCGGTTGCACCAAAAGATCGTAAAATGTGCAGCTCTCCAAGTCTTCCACCACCAGCGTTCCTTCTTCGGTGATGTCTGCCGAAAACCACTCGGAGGTCCCTTGCTCACGATAGAACACTTCGTACATGTCCAGAGCGAAGTCGGGCTCCCACGAAAGTGCGATGCTGCTTACTTCCACGTCGAGGACTTCTACTTCTTCCGGCGCAATGCAGCAGCCGAGGGTCTCGAAGGTGCGTGTAGAACCGAAAACATATTCGCCCTCCGTTGCGGAACACTCCGAGGCAATTTCAAATTCGTAGACGGTACACAGTTCGGGGGCGATAAATTCGAATGAATCCTCGGTGTAGTCTTCCAGTACGGTCCATTCTTCTTCGCCTTCCGCGCGGTAGCGAAGGGCCACTCCGTTGGTGTCAACGGTATTCCAGGTAAAGGTGTACACTACATCATCGGTCACCTCATAATTGAAGGAGAAGGGAGGCAGGCAAATGTCCTCTCCGCAATTATCCACCAGCATTTTCACGCTGTTGTACGCATTGATCCGTCCGCCGGTAGCGATCATTCCCTGAAGGCTCTCCACCGGATCTACACCCTCATAAAGGGCGTACCTGATGTAATCTGCACCCAGCTGAGGATTGTCTTTTACCAGATCCATGAGTGAAGGGCACGGCACGGAGTACATCAGCGCAATCACTCCCGCCGTCAGGGGTGAAGCAAAGGAGGTTCCGTTTACCGCATTGTATCCCTGAGCACCGCTCGTGGTGAGTACCTGCTCACCCGGGGCTGCCACGTCTACTAAGGTGGCACCGAATGCTGAAAAATTTCTTTGGTCGTTTCGGTCTGTTGCCGTAACGGCAACCATGTAAGGGCTTTCAGAGCCCGTGGGAATGTCGCCGACCGCATCCACATCGAGTTGCGCATTAGCCGTGGCACCGCAGTTGAGTATTCCGTATACGCCGAGGGTGTCGTAGAAGGCATTCCATACGGGCACAGACTGCATGTCGCCTTGGTTGATGCCCCAAGATGCATTCGTTGCTACCACGAAGGCCCCGCGGTCTCCGTCGGTTTCGTTGTAAAGTTTTCGCTGCACGAGCGGATAGTTGTACGCGGCTACCACGGAGGCTTCATCGCTCAGGTTTTGGCCGCGCACCGACATGATTTTTACGTTCCAGTTGATCCCGGAGACCCCCAGATCATTGTCGCCCACTGCACCGATCATTCCCATCACCTGGGTTCCGTGGTTTCCCTGATACACGCCTTCATCACTTTCTGTTGCCACGTTCCAGCCCAGATAATCATCGATAAATCCGTTGTCGTCGTTGTCAATTCCGTCACCGGGAATCTCCGCGTGGTTGATCCATGCATTGTCGATGAGATCGGGGTGTGCGAGATTTCCGCCCTCAATGACGCAGACTACAATGGTATCGCCGGTGGCGGTGAGCCCCCCGGTGGTGATGTCCCAAGCCTCCGTAGAGCGGATATCGGCACCCGGAGTGCCGCCGTTTTGGCCGGTGTTCTTGTGGTGCCACTGGCCGTCAAATTCGGGGTCGTTCGGAATGATTTCGTCATTTTCTCTTTGCTGTACGTAGTGGTTGAACTGGGCGATGCTGACCGATTCGTCTCTGCGCAGTGCGTCAAGCAATGCATTCGGGGATTGCAATTCCGGGTCAAATTTCACCAAATACAGCCGCATGTGGGGCGAAAGCACCCTGTCGATGGCGAGTGTCGGTTGGGCTGAGCCGATTTCATTGTATTGCTCCAGCACTTTGTCCGGATCGGCATCCGCCGTGAATTGAAGAATCATCTCTCCCGGAACGCGCTTCATCTGTGCCTCAGCGCTTAAAAAGGAAAGCGCCAGCACAGCGGTGAGCAGAGGTAAAAGGTTTTTCATAGATGGTCGGTTTGAATTCAACTTGCAGTTTTCGCAAATTTAACAAACTCCGGCGGGCTTTGCCTTTTCAAGCGAGGCAATCCTTGGAATCCTAAGCGTGAAGATACACCCTTTTTACCCGCCGAGATATATTCGTGAGGACCTCGTAAGGAATGGTGTTGAGGTTTTTAGCCATCTCATAGATGTCGGCGCGGTCGCCGAAAACCTCTGCTTTGTCCCCCTCTTGACACCCGATTCCGGTGACGTCGAGCATGGTCATGTCCATGCAAATATTGCCGAGGGTAGGCACCCGCTTTCCGCGAATGATCATGTGGCCCTTTCCGTTTCCCAATGTACGCGGAAGCCCGTCGGCGTAGCCCACGGGAACTACGGCCACTTCGGTGTCACGCCGGAGCATTTCTTTCGGGCTGTAGCCCACGCCTTCACCGGCAGCAACCTTCCGCACTTGTGATACCGTAGTGATCAATCTGCTCACGGGGCGCAGGTGCTTTCTGAACTCAGGATTTCCCGAAATCCCATAGAGGGCCAGGCCCATCCTCACCATATCGTATTGGTATTTTCCGTGGCGAAATACCCCTTGAGAATTCAGCATGTGACGCATGTAGTCGGGGGCAATGTGGCGGTTCAGTGCGGCGCAGGCCTCCGCGTATCGCTCTGCCTGTTTTTCTGTCAAGGCGTCAAAGCGCTCGGCCTCACTGCCCGCGAGGTGGGTGAATACGCTTACCGTCTTTACGGCATCCCGCGATGCCAGAAGTTCTCCCAAGCGGTGCATCTCACCGAGATCGAAGCCGAGGCGGTTCATTCCGGTATTCACCTTGATGTGGATGGGATAGGGCCATTCAGAGTCTCGGGCAAAGAGGGCGGCGGTGAATTTTTCGAGGGTGAGAAAGCTGAAAATTTGCGGCTCCAATCGGTAGCGAATCATGGCATCGTAGGTGCTGATCTCCGGATTGAGCACCATGATCGGAGCGGTGATCCCCGCCTCGCGCAATCCGATGCCCTCGTCGGCATAAGCCACCGCGAGGTAGGCCACGCGGTAATGTTCCAGTGTCCGCGCTATTTCGTAGGCCCCGCTGCCGTAGGCGAAAGCCTTCACCATGACCATGATTTTCGTCTCTTCGCGGAGGAGGGAACGTATGTAATCTAAATTGTCCCGCAACCGCTCCAGATCGATTTCCAAAATGGTCTCGTGTGTTTTTTCGGATAAGATGGAGGCGACCCGTTCAAAACCGAATGCGCGTGCCCCTTTCACCAGCACGTTGGCACCGCGGTAGTCGTCGTGGCGAAATTTACTCAGGAAGTCCTCCGTACTTGCGTAGAATCGGGCTTCGGTGTCTCCAAAGGCTTCGCGGTGTGCGCTGAGTTCCGGCCCCACGGCTTCGAGCCGATCAATTTTTTTCAGGCGCAGCAGCTCCGCTGTCTTGGCGCACAGCACGTCCGGGGGCTCGCCCGATTGGGCAAAATCGCTGAGCACTGCGATGAATTTTTTGTTTTTCCGCTGCAACTTGAGCTGGTCCAAGGCAATTTCCAAAGAGTTGAGGTCGGAATTGTAGGCATCGTTGATCAGCGTGCAGCCGTTGATGCCCTCGAGCTGCTCGAGCCGCATAGCGATGGGCGTAAGTGCCGCAATGCCCTCAGAGATTGCCTCCGGCGCATGTCCCGCATCCAGCAGGTACAGAATGCAATGGCCTGCATTTTCTGCGGAAGCCGCGTCGGTAAAGGGGAGGCTTACCGTGAATTTTTTCCCGGCGTAGGTGCAGTTCAGCACGGTGTGATCGTCATCCGCGGGATCCGCAGAGATGTACAGGGCTGCATCGGGGTCTTTGAAGGACCAATCCCGGAGTTCAGGTCCCTTCTCGGCAAAAGCAGCGCGGATTCGTCTGTGGATTTCATCGTGATCGCGGCAATAAATCACCTTTTTCGCCGAAGTAAAAAGCTTTAACTTTTCATCGATTTTTAAATCAATGTCTTTAAAATTTTCTGAATGTGCATCGCCGATATTTGTGAATACACCTACATCGGGAGCGATGATCTTTTCCAGTTCGGCCATCTCTCCCGGTTTTGATATCCCGGCCTCAAATACGGCCGTTTCGTGCCCCGCTTCCAGCAGCCATGCCGAGAGGGGCACACCGATTTGGGAATTGTAGCTTCGCGGGCTGCGCAGCACATGCCGAGATTTTTGCAAGAGTTGATACAGCCATTCCTTCACTACTGTTTTTCCGTTGCTTCCCGTCACGGCGATCAGCTCGGGATTAAAGCGTGCCCGATGGGCAGCACCCGCTTTTTGCAGGGCTTCCGTGGTGTCGCGCACCAGTATCATGCCCGCTTCGGGGGCCTGCGCTGCGGCATCGGGGTCTGATACCACAAAGGCACCCATGCCTGCGGCCGCAGCCGCTTCGATGAAAGCGTGTCCGTCATTGCGCGGGCCGCGCAGGGCAAAGAAAACGGCATGCGGGCGCCCCGAGTAGTTGCGGCTGTCAGTCACAAGGACCTCGACGCGCGCATCGCTGCCTTCGCGCAGCAGCTCACCGCCGATCATCTCCGCAAATTCGCGGAGCGCATATCCCCGCGCTTCCTTCATTCGGATTTTTCGGTCTTTTTGGCTTTTTCCTCCTCAAGTGCCGGGAGAAATGCCGCCCTGCTCAGGGGTTCATACCGGTCTCGCTCTCCGAGTTCTACGGTGGCGTCGCCTCCGCTGATGCGGTGGCTGTAATTGGCCAGTTTTCCCGTGCGCACGCAGATGGCGTGCACCTTGGTCACATATTCCGCAATGGCCATCAGGTAGGGCATCGGGCCGAAAGGGCGGCCCTGAAAATCCATATCCAGCCCCGCCACAATCACGCGCATGCCCTGATTGGCCAGCTCATTGCACACATTGGGCAGGTTCTCATCGAAGAATTGCGCCTCGTCAATGGCCACCACGTCTACATCTGCGGAGACCATCAGCAAGATATGCTCCGAGGCGGGTACGGGCGTGCTAAGCTCCGCATTGCGGTCGTGGCTCACCACTTCTTCCTCGTCGTAGCGGGTATCGATTTCGGGCTTAAACAGCTCTATTTTCTGCCGGGCTATTTTGGCGCGCTTCAGCCTGCGCAGCAGCTCTTCCGTCTTTCCCGAAAACATCGACCCGCAGATTACCTCAATCGACCCTTCGCCGCGCCTCCTCGTTTTACGGGTATCTTCTAAGAACATGCAGTGGATACATTGTGCCGGACGCCGCAGTCCGTAAGGGAATATGAATTAGTTTTGCCTGAGGCGCTAAATTAACCAAATATAACGGCGCACAAACAAGGCCCCGGGCCTTTTCACGTTTTTGCCATGAACCGAAAGGAGGGATATATGACCATCAAAGCCATTGCCGAGAAACTGAGTGAAATGTCGGAGGCGCTCGAAGCCGGCCGACTGAACATCGAAGAGATCAACGAAATGCACAACCTGGCGAGCCAGATTCACGAACGCATGGTGATCCTGCGCTTTAAGGCCTTCGAGGAAGGCCGGGAGGAGCCCCATTCCCATACGGGCTCTGTTGTGGCCGGGAAAAATGAACCGCCCCCCGCTGCGGAGGAAGTGCCGGACCCCGCGCCCGCCGAAAGTCCCGAAAAACCCATTCCTGCTCCCGCTCCGCCGCCGGAAGTGGCTGATCCCGCCCCGCCCGAGGCTGCAGAGCCCGCGCCGGAGCCTTCCGAAGCTTACCGCGAAAAGACGCCCGAAGAACGCCCCGCATTCCGCATCGGGAAGCCCGCGGCAGCGGAGGTCTCGCCCAATCAGATTTCGCTCATCGACAGCATTGAAGAGATCAAGCGCATGGAGAAAAGCATCAACGATCGGTTTAAAGAATCCGGCGATACCACCCTGGCCCGCAAGCTGAAACAAACCCCGATCGAGGACCTCAAGGCCGCCATCTCCATCAATATGCGGTTTCAGTTCGTCTCAGTTTTGTTTCAAAACGACAATGAAGCCTACACTGCCGCCATCGAAAAGCTCAACAGTTTTTCGGGTTTTATCGAGGCCGATGAATACCTCCGCAATTCCCTGATGGACCGCTTTGAATGGGAAAAGAAAAATCCGGCCGTAAAACAGCTTTTCGACTTGGTCGAGCGCAGATACCTTTAAGCCTCATGCGTACGCTCCTCTCGGCGGCTTTTTGCCTGATCGGGCTATCCCTTTCCGGGCAAAGCTTAGAACGCGTGAAGCGCGATGTGGCCGTGCTCACAGATTCCGCCATGCACGGCCGCGGATATGTGCACGAAGGGCAGGTGCGCGCGGCTGAATTTCTCGCTGAGCGATTTGCAGAGATCGGTATCAAGCCGCTTAACGGCTCATATTTTCAGACCTTCACCTTCGATGTGAACGTCTACGAAGCCCCCGTTGAGCTCCGTGTCGGCAAGAAAGACCTCCGTGCGGGGGAGGATTTTATCACCGATCCGTCGAGCGGAATTTCCGAAGGCACCTATAAAGTGCAGCGTTTTGATTCGACCCATTTTTCTTCCGATGCCCCTTTAGGTCTGCGGCGCGGCCGTGTTCCCCTTGTTTTCACGGAGGGAATCCGCAGCCCGGAACAGGTCTCTGCGCTTCATGACTTTGAGAAGGAGGCCGCCGCAAATGTCCCGGTGATTCGCGTGGTTCCGGACAAGCTCACTTGGTCGGTGGGGCAGCGCAAGCACCGCGAGGCTATAGCGGAGGTACGCGCAGCTGTTTTTCCCGCGACAGCGAAGCCCGTACGGGAAAAGGTGAAAAAAATCTCGCTGAGCATAAAACCGGAGATGCGCACGGTGAGCGTAGCCAACCTGATCGGTAAAATTCCGGGGCGCCGGAGCGACAGTTGCTTCGTATTTACCGCGCACTACGACCATCTGGGCCGGATGGGTGATGCCCTCTTTCCCGGCGCGAATGACAATGCCTCGGGAACGGCGGCCATGCTCGATCTCGCCGCTTACTTTGCAGAAAATCCGCCCCCCTTCGATATGTATTTTATCGCATTTGCAGCGGAGGAGGCGGGGCTGCTCGGTTCCCGTTATTTTGTACAAAATCCCCGCTTCGACCTTTCGAAAATTGCCTTTCTCATCAACCTGGATTTGGCGGGAAGCGCGGCAAAGGGGATCACCGTGGTGAACGGGCGCGCCCACAAAGACCGCATGGCGCAGATGGCCGCCATCAATGCCGAAAGCAATTACGTACCTAAGATCAAGCTGCGCGGAAATGCGCCGAACAGTGACCATTACTTTTTTGCGGAAGCGGGCGTACCTGCCGTCTTCATATACACCGAGGGACATATCACAGCCTACCATGATGTGCACGATACCGGCGATGCAGCGGATTGGACCGGTTACGCGGGCTATTTCAACCTGCTGCGTACCTTTATCGAAACTTTTTGACCCTGCCCATGCCGAAGCTCATCCTCGTACCCGTGCCCATCGGCAATCTCGGCGACATCACCCTCCGGGCCTTAGAAACGCTCAAAGCGGCCGACCTCGTTTTCTCCGAAGATACCCGCACCACCGGCAAACTGCTCAAGCATTACGACATTCAGGCCAAGCTGGTCCCTTTTCACGCGCACAATGAGCACCGCATGCTGGCCAAAGCCCTGGAGCTCATCAGCAGCTCTGATACCGCCGTCTTGGTGAGCGATGCCGGCACCCCGGCCGTCTCCGACCCCGGCTTCCTTCTGGTTCGCGCCTGCATTGAGGCAGGCATCGAGACAGAAACCCTCCCGGGCCCTACGGCTTTCGTCCCCGCACTCGTGAATTCCGGGCTCCCTTCCGATCGTTTTTGCTTCGAGGGATTCTTGCCGCATAAAAAGGGGCGGCAAAAGCGCCTGACCGAATTGGCCGGGGAAACCCGCACCATGGTATTTTACGAATCGCCGCACCGCCTGCTCAAAACCCTCGGCCAATTTGCAGAACATTTCGGGCCGGAGCGGAGGGTATCGGTATCTCGGGAGATCAGCAAGCTGCACGAAGAGACCGTCCGCGGCACCCTGACCGAAGCAGAAGCACATTTCGCCGCGGAGGGTGTGAAAGGGGAGTTCGTCGTGACCGTGGAAGGCGCCGCCGGCTGACCGCCCTTTCGGTGCAGAGCTGTGCAGGCCTTTTCGCGGCTTTTTGCTCCACGGCTCCGCGGCTCCACGGCTCCGCAGGATTTGCCCGCCTGCCGGACGGGCAGGCAATCCTGCGTACGCTGCGGTAGGCACCGCACGGCTCCGCAGATTTACCTTCGGTGAGATCGCTCCTTCGTCGCTAAGTTGTAATCCTGCGTATGCTGCCCGCATTTACTGTGCTTTTTTCGATACTCTTAGCCATACGGCTCCACAGGATTTGCCCGCCTGCCGGACGGGCAGGCAATCCTGCGTACGCTGCGGTAGGCACCGCTCAGTTGCACAAGGACTTTTCTCATTTCCGGATTTCTCGCCACAAGACCCCGCAGGATTTGCCCGCCCGGCGGACGGGCCGGCAATCCTGCGCCCGTTGTTTGCGGTTCCCCGAGATCTCCGGAGGATGCTATCTTTGACCGACCTGAGAAACCGACCGTGAAAGCCTATTTCCTCACAAAATTCGGCACTCCCGATGCGGCCTTCGAGCTGCGCGATGTGCCCGTACCCGAACCGAAACCCAACCAAGTCCTCATCCGCGTCGAAGCCTTCGGGCTCAATTTTGCTGATGTGCTGGCACGGAAGGGGCTTTATCCCGAAGTGCCGCCGCGTCCCTGCATCATCGGTTACGACGTAGTGGGCCGTGTGGAGGCTGTCGGCGCCGAAGCCGACCCGACCCTGAAGGGAAAGCGCGTCACGGCACTCACCCGCTTCGGGGGATATGCGGAATACGCCGCCACAGACTACCGCGCCGTGGCGCCCATCCCCGATGATTATCCGGCGGAGAAGGCCGTGGCCCTCGGTACCCAATACACCACTGCAAGGGTCTGCATGGCTGAGCACATGCGGCTTCGCGAAGGCGATCGTGTTCTCGTGCACGCAGCGGCGGGCGGCGTCGGCATTGCCCTTTGCCAAATGGCTGTCAATGCGGGTGCCGAAGTATTCGGAACGGCCGGTTCTGCGGAAAAACTCGACTTCCTCCGCACCCTCGGCGTGCAGCACCCCGTGAATTATCGCGAGAGCGACTACGCGGAGGTGATCGCGAGTAAACTCGACGGTGCCCGGCTCGATGCCACGTTCAACTCCCTCGCGGGAAAATCGGTGCCCAAAGACCTCAAACTCCTCGGATCGGGCGGAAAGCTCATCATCTTCGGTGCAGCGAGCCGTGTAGGAAAAAAAGGCGGCCTCTTCAGCAGCATCGGGATGCTGCTCAAAACCGGTTTCGTGTCTCCGATCTCCCTGATCATGCGCAGCAAAGCGGTGGTCGGTGTCAACATTCTCAAGCTCGGCGATTACAAACCCGCCCTCGTGGCCGAGGCCATGCATGCCGTCGCGGCACAGGCCGCCGAGGGCGCTCTCGACCCTGTATCGGGCGGGAAATTTTCGCACACCCGACTGGGAGAAGCACATGCCGCCCTGGAAAATCGAGGTACAGTCGGTAAGCTCTCGGTATTTTGGGAGTGAAGCGGCGCTAAAAAATTACCGGCTGTAACTTTCGAAAGGGGGAGACCGTCACACATGCGAAAACCGATCGGGAAACCATGACCGCAGATGATTACAACCGCTGTGTAGACAATTGTGCTGACGGCCTTTATCGCTTTATGATCAAGCATGTGCGGGACACGGAGATCGCGCGTGATCTCGTGCAGGACGCCTTTGCGAAGGTGTGGGTCAAACACGCCGATATCGACCCCGATAAAGCCAAAAGTTACCTGTTTTCCACGGGTTACCACACCATGATTGACCATGTGCGGAGGGCAAAGAAACAGGGAAACTTTGAAGAAGCCGATCCGATGAGTTTTTCTGATCACAGCCAATATACCGACCTGAACGAAGTCCTCCACCGTGCTTTGGACCGCCTCCCCGAGGTGCAAAAGTCCGTGATCCTGCTCCGAGATTACGAGGGCTACAGCTATGCGGAAATCGGCACCATCTGCGGATTGAGCGAGGCGCAGGTCAAGGTCTATATCTTCCGCGGAAGAAAAACATTGAAAGAATACATCGGGAAAGTAGAAAACCTCGTGTGATGAATACGATCAACGAAGACAATTACGAAGCTTGGTTCCTCGATCACCTCGAGGGGCGCCTTTCGGCAAAACAGGCTGAAATGCTCGCTGCATTTCTGGAAGCCCGTCCCGATCTCCGGGCCGAATTGGATGCGGCTGAGGATTTCTCTTCGCTTACCCCGACATCTGACCGCTTCGGTTCCAAAGAGGGTTTGAAAAAATCTGAGCAAGAAGCCCGCGAAATGCTCCTCTTCGACTTGGCTGAGGGCAACCTCGGTCCGGAAGATCGGCGCCGCGCCGAAACCCTGCTCGAAAACCCCGAAGCGCGCAAAGCATTAGAGGGGTGGAAACAGGCACGCTTGCGACCCGATGCTGCCGCCGCAGAGAAAGACGCCCTCTACCGCTTCGGAGAAGACCGCGCGCCTTCTCCCGAGAATTTCGAATACCTCCTCATCGCCCGAAATGAAGGGCTGCTCGACCCGGAACAGGAACGGGAGCTCAGGAATTATATCGGTACCCGCCCCGAGCGGCTTCGGGAGGAAAGGCACTATGCTGCCGCAAAGCTCAAGCCTTCGGCGGGCGTATTTTTTCCCGATAAGGAGAAATTGAAACGAAAAAAGGCGCTGCCCTACCTCTTTTGGGTGTACCGCGCCGCGGCAGCCGTTCTCCTCTTGATCGGTGCAGGATTGATTTACAATGCGCTCACCGAAACAGGCACAGATCCGTCCCCCGCAGTAGCCGAAGTCGCAAAAGAGGCCTCAGAAGAAACTGCGAAGGAAGAAACCCCGGAAGCTTTGGAAGCAAGCCCCGACGAAGCGCCGGTCGAACCGCGGGGCGAGGATGTGAAAACCGATGCAAAACCCGCGCGCCGGCCCGCGAATAACATTGCCGAAGATCTCCGCACCGCGGGATCCTCCGAGGATGTCCCCGCGAAGACCCCTTCACTGATCGAAAATAAGCCGGTCACTGCGCCCGAACGCCTGCCCGAACCCGAACTCCTCATCGCCGAAGCACCCCGGGAAGATGCTCCCGCCCCTGTACGCCGCTTGGTGGTTCCGGAAGCCTACTCGGAAAATTACGCCGCCCGCAATGCCGTATTCCAAACCCTTCCCGAGTGGGGTGCGCAAGCGATCAGTCAAAAGATCGCTTCCGGCAAAGACGGCCGGAGAATCCCCCTTTTTGCCGCGGCAGAACGCATCGTCAACAAGGCCGGGGAGACCGTTGAATTCTACTCCGTGGAAATG
This sequence comes from Cryomorphaceae bacterium, assembly GCA_003565555.1. GTDB lineage: Bacteria > Bacteroidota > Bacteroidia > Flavobacteriales_D > Cryomorphaceae > T3Sed10-241. The sequence goes on from PXBH01000173.1 coordinate 21,614, forward strand.
AAAGACCGCGCCGAAGAAAGAAAGGGCTGGACCCTGCGTTTGGGCAGCCTTGAAATATCACACAACCGCAGAAAACAGTAAGCTGTAACTTTCAACGACACGCCACCGTCACACTCCGAAAATCACCGAAAATGAAAAAGCAAGCCTTTCAGCTCTTCACCCTTTTTTCTGCCGCATTTTTTACGTCGACGGCATTCGCACAGCAAGACACTGCCCGTACATCGATCGACGAGCGGCCCCGCGTAAAAATTGAAATCGACACTTTGGGGGAAAAGACCACCGCCGATACCACCCGCATCAGTGTGGGAAATACCCAAATTACCATCATCACCAAATCTGATCCGTCTGACGGAAGCGTTCCCGCGACGCCGCAGGTGACCGTGGCACAGCAAAGCCGCCGCGGCACCAAAGCACAGCTCACCTGGTGGAACGGAATCGACCTCGGGGTGAACGGGATTCTCAGCAGCAATTACGACACCCGCCTCGGGGATGAGTTCGGATTTCTCGAGCCGGAGTACGGATCATCGCGCTACATCGGGTTCAATTTTGCCGCAGCCAAACTCCGATTGGTGGGCGACTATGTGGGGCTTACCACAGGCCTCACCTTTCAGATTTACAACTTTAAATATTCCGGGGATCAGAGTCTTGTTTTGGGCGAAGAGCTTTCTGCATTTCCCACAGACGGGCGGAATGTGCGAAAGAGCAAGCTCCGCGCCTCGTACCTGGGTCTCCCGCTCATGCTCGAGTTCAACACTTCCCTCATTCCGAGCAAATCCCTGCACATCACGGCGGGTGTGATCGGGAAGGTGCGCATCGACAATATGTACAAGGAAAAATACCGTGAAGACGGGAGTAATTTTAAAACCTCTGTGAAAGGTGACCTCGGTTTTAACCGCTGGGGAGCAGATGCCGTAGTGCGCCTCGGTTACGGTTGGGTGACCGTGTTTGCCCAAGCCGGGTTGCTTCCTCTGTTTGACAACAACAATACGCCTGATGTGCACACGTTTGCCGCGGGAATCGCATTTAACATTCACTGATTGTAACGCCAACCGTCAAAAACCTACATTATGAGCCGCCTTCCTGTTTTCTTGACTCTGTGCCTCCTCACCTGCGGACTATCCGCGCTCCCCTTAACAGTGAATGCCCAGGGAGAAACGGAAACCGACCCCTTTGATGCCGTGCATGCCTATGCCGGGGTCACGGTATACCTTCGTCAGGGCGATACTGAAAAAATACGGGTGACAGGCCGCCCTAAAGACCTCGAGGGCTTGGTGACGGAAACGCGCGGCACAGTGCTTCACATCTATTACGAAAAGTTGAACGAAGGCGTCCGGTTTATGAATTTCGGTTCGGAGCGCCGGGCAAAGGTTTACGTTCAAGCGGTTGAACTCAATGCGGTCAAAGTCTCAAGCGGAGCAGATGTGATCGGCGAGTCCGTTATCAGGAGCAAGTCCCTGGAGGTCGAATCCTCCTCGGGCGCGGATGTAAAATTGGAAGTCGCCGCGGGAAAGCTCGTCTTGAGTGCTTCGAGCGGCGCTGATATGGTCATTTCGGGCGAGGCGGACGAAGCCGAGGCTACCGCGTCCTCCGGTTCTGATATCAGTGCCGGGGACCTGCGTGTGCGCAGTGCATACCTGCGCGCAAGCAGTGGTTCCGACATCAAGATGACCGTGACCCGGGAGGTGGATGCTGCCGCTTCAAGCGGAGGCGACATTACGGTGAAAGGCAATCCGAAAATACGGAAAGAGTCCGAGTCGTCCGGCGGCGATGTACGTGTGCGCTAAAGGTGTACGTTGCGAATCCGGGTTTTATCCTTTGTCCGGATTTTCGACCACTTTCGGCACCTTGAAGTAGTAGGAGTCGTGGTCCGGAGCGTTTTGCAGGGCCTCTTTCTGCATGAGCGATTCGGAAACCTCGTCGGGACGGAAAATGTTTTTTTCCGGATTGACGTGGATCAGCGGGGCCACGCCTTCCGTGTCCACCTCATTGAGCTGCTCGGCAAAGTCGAGCATGCGCCCCAAATCGGTGCGGATGGCGGATCTTTCTTCGGGGCCGAACTCGAGTTTGGCGAGCTTGGCAAGCTTATCCACAAGCGCATCATCTACTTTCATGGGGTAAAATTAGGAAATTCGGACGGCCCGCCCGCTGTGAATTTTGCAAAGCCTGTGTATTTTCGCCCTTTGATCCGTTCACATGAAGCCCTTTTTTATCTGCGTTCTCCTCCTCCTTGCGTTTCTGAGCGCCTGCAGCCCGCCGGATGCGAAAAAATCTACAAAGCAAAACCCTAAGTCCGCCGCCCCGAAAACGGAAGTTCTGAACCGCGTATCCGTCGGCGAAGCGGATTGGAGCGCTGCCAATTTGAACGTATCGAGGTTTGCGGACGGGACGGAGATTTCCCGGGCGGATAACTTGGCGGCATTCGCAGAATTCGGTGAAATGCACAGCCCCGCATGGTGCTATCCGGACTTTGACCCCGACAAGGGGGAGACTTACGGAAAGCTGTACAACTGGTATGCCGTGAGTGATCCCCGCGGCCTCTGCCCGGCGGGGTGGCGCGTGGCGAATGCAGATGATTGGGCGGCCCTGACGGAGATGGCCGGCGGCCCCGGATTGGCGGGAAGGGCCCTGAAATCCTCCTACGCTTGGATCGGCGGAAAGCAGGGCACAGATGAATTCGGATTCGCCGCGCTGCCCGCAGGAGCGGTGAGTGCGCTTAACGGCTATTCCGCACAGGGAGAGGCCGCGGTCTTTTGGGCACCCGAAGAGGTGAGTGCCAATTATGCCGAATACCGGGTCATCCACATGTCACGGGTCGGGGTTTTTCTCAATGAGGATTTGAAAATGACCGGTATGTCCGTGCGCTGCGTGCGCGAATGACGGCAGCTTTCAGTCCGTAAACCTTACGGGAAAAAGCACCGGCCTCGACGGGGATGCGTCGTTTTCAAAAGGAGCGGTTTGAAGGTTGAGCAGGTAGGGGCCGTCTTCTGCCGTGTCCGGCACGAAGATGAACTCGGTAATGGTGGCCTTCGCATCGCCCGGCAGTCCCGATTTCCAAAAGGCCCGGTGGGCCCGCAGTGCGCCTCCGTCTTCCTCCCGGTCTACGGAAGGGAGGTCGGTAAGGAGGTGGCGGATGCCCGCTTTGCGCAAATGCAGCAGCGCTTTCGGGCTGAAATAGGCCGGGTTGGTATTGCTGTAGTTGCGGCTCAGCCTTTCGCGCGTATTCGGGAGGGTGCGCACCACGAGGGCTTCAAAGCCTGTGAGCTTTTCCCGAAGGGGCATGTGGTTTTCACCGATGATCAGGTCGCCGGGTGCGGCTTCCGGGGTTTCCGTGCCGTCGCTTTTTGCGGGACTGACAGTGATGAGGAGCGCCGGGAAAAAGAAGTTGCGGACGACGGCATTCACCGAGGTGATCTCCCGATCGATGTGGCCGACGGTTTCCGTATGCGTGCCGTGGCCGTGTGGGTTGAAAAAGATGTCGCGAAAATTCACACCCCCGCCCTCGGCCACACTTCCGGTAAATTGAGCGGTGCGGACGGGGGTGATTTTCATCTTATCCACATACCAGGCGCGCGGACCTTCGGGGCTCAGGGGAACGGAAATGTCGATCGGGCGATTCAGGTCGGCTTCGCACTTGCGGCGGCCGATGTCAAAGCGGGCGTGTATCACGGCTCCAAGATAAAAAATTCGGCGGCGATCCCGTCTGCCATAAACCTGCCCGCGTCGGTGAGCCGAAGCCGGCCGTCTTTGTATTCAGCCAGTCCCTTGGCCGTCAGGTTCTCGATGGTTTTGCGGTGCACGGCTTCGAAGTCAGTCCCGAAGGCTTGGGCAGCGCTTCGCGTATCGATGCCGCGCTCCAGGCGGAGGCCTGTCATCACCCATTCATTGTGGCGGTCGGCCGTGCTGAGCACTTCTGCCGTGTAAGGGCGTTCACTCCGCTCGAGGGCCCGGATATAGGGGGTGTTTTTGTTGAGGTTCCAACTTCGCGTGTGCCCGTCGAAGCTGTGGGCCGAGGGTCCGAGTCCGAGGTAGGGCACCCCTTCCCAATAGGCGGAATTGTGGCGGGAGCGCATTCCCGGCTTGGCAAAGTTGCTCACTTCGTAATGTGCGAACCCCGCCGCTCGGAGCACTGCTGTGAGCACCTCGAATTGCCGGGCGGCGGCGTCTTCGTCCACGGGTTTTTCCAGCCCTTTTCGCACGCGGTTTCCCAGCACGGTTTTTTCCTCTACGGTGAGGCAGTATGCGGAGATGTGTTGCACGTCGAGGTCCACGGCCTTTTTCAGTTCTTCACGCCATTTTCGGTCGTCGAGCCCCGGGAGCCCGTAGATGAGGTCTATGGAGATGTTGTCAAAACCTCGGGCTTTTGCCGTTTTTACGCAGGTGAGAGATTCGGCAGCACTGTGGGCGCGGTTCATCCACTGCAAGGTGCGGTCGTCAAATGATTGCAGCCCGATGCTGAGCCTGTTGGCACCGAGGGCGCGGAGCTCTTCGGTTTTGGCCGGCTTTAGGTCGTCGGGGTTGGCTTCGAAGGTAAATTCGAGATCGGAGGCGAGCGGGTAATGCTTGCGAATGCTTTCGGTCACGGTGCGCAGCTGCCCGGCAGTCATAAGGCTGGGTGTGCCTCCGCCGAAGTAGAGCGTTTCGACCTTTTTCCCATTGAGTTCCCCGGCGCGCAGGGCGGCTTCACGGGCAATGGCTGCGGCCATGGGCTCCGCTGATTTTACGGAAACGGAAAAGTGAAAATCACAGTAGTGACACGCCTGACGGCAAAAGGGGATATGCACGTATATGCCCGCCATCTAGGTGCCTACTTTAAGCACGATGCGGAAAGTGGTGCCCTTGTCCGGCTCGCTTTTTTTGACAAAAATCTTACCGTTGTGGTAGTTTTCGATGATGCGCTTGGCAAGGGAAAGGCCCAATCCCCAACCGCGTTTTTTCGAGGTGAAGCCCGGCTGGAAAACTGCCTTTTGCTTACCGGCGGGAATTCCCTTGCCCGTATCGCTGATATCGATGATTTGGTGGTTTCCGTCGCGGGTCAGGTCTATGGTGATGGTTCCCGCGCCTTCCATGGCATCTACGGCATTTTTGAAGAGGTTTTCCAGAACCCAACCGAAGAGGGATTCATTGAGCAGGGCCTCGTAATTTTCGCCTTTCGGCGCATTGATCAGGATTTCTACCCGCTTTGAAATTCTCGGCTTGAGGTATTCCGCAGCCTGTTCCATGATTGCGGCCAGATCGGTCGGTTTGAGTTCCGGTTTTGCCCCGATTTTGGAAAAGCGGTCCGTGATGGTTTCCAAACGGTGCACGTCTTTGTTGAGTTCGGTAATGGTGTCCCGATCGGTACCGCGGGCTTCGAGGAGCTGCACCCAGGCCATTAGACTGGAAAGCGGGGTGCCGAGCTGATGGGCGGTTTCCTTGGCCATGCCCACCCACACCTGGTTTTGTTCGGCATTCCTGAAGGTGCTGAAAATAAGGTAGGCGATAAAAAGAAAAAGCCCGATGATGACCATCTGCACGTAGGGGTAGTACCGCAGGGTGGTGAGGATGATCGATTCTGTGTAGAAGATGTAGTTGGTCACATGGTCACCGAAGCGCACCTCGATGGGTTCGTTGGATGCGGCGAGTTTATCCAGTTTTTCCGAAAGGGTGGCGGGGTCTGAAAATGCCGCGGTATCCACATTTGCGGAGAGCAGGACTTGTGCTTTTGACGAATCGGTGAAGATGACGGGCACGGCGCCGGAGTTCATCACCGTTTCGCTGATAAAGGAGTTGATGAGGTCGTCGAGGGTGTGCTCGAGGTCGGTGATGAGACGGGAATCCTTGTAAAATACGCGCTGACGAATGCCGGCAAATTCGATTTTCACCGGCTCGTAGAGCTTGCCCATGGCGGTCACCATGCTGTCGATGGTGGCTTGGCTCTTGTTGTCGAGTTCTTCGGGAAAATTGCGGCTCGTGATATGCCGGTCATTTTCATCGACGATGAGCACCGGAATGGTTTTGTTGTTGACGATGATGTCTTGCAGAAAGAGGATTTCCTTGTTGTCTTCGGTAAGCAGGAGCCGCGCCATGGATCGGGCCCAGATATTCACTCTGAGCCGCTCTTCACGGCGCATGTCGTCGAAGAGTTTTTCGGTGTAATTGATCAGGGAAAGCCGTTTTTTGACTGCTTCTGACCAGAGTTCCACTTTGAGTCTTTCTTCCTCACGGATTTGGTTGACGATGAAATTGGAGTACCACACCGAGGCGCCCACGATGA
>PXBH01000012.1 GCA_003565555.1 Cryomorphaceae bacterium
CTCGGCTACAGCGGTTCATACGAAAGCATCGTGCAGGTGCGCGACCTCGATGCCTCTGAGAAAATGAAAGTGCTCGCCGACAATGCGCAGTATTTCGAAGAAAATTCCTCCACGGCACCCGAGCACAAGAAGGACACGGTCGTGGGTATATCTTACAACTTTATCAACGTGGTAGCCGAGGCCGGTGATGCCTCACCGAGCACGCCCATCGGGGTGAACCTGCCCAACGCCACTTGGATCAGGGCAGCCCACGGATCTAAATCAGTGAGCCTCGGCAACATCGTTCAGGCGTATGAAAAGGGCGGCACCAAAGGATTCAACAAAGAGTTTTGCCACGACAGCACGGAAATTGCGCTTGCGCGAAAATACGGAAGGCAGACCGGGAAGCTCCACACAGCCCTTCACGAAGTGATCGGCCATGCCAGCGGCAAAATCAATGAAGGCGTAGGACCGCCCAAAGAGTCGCTCAAGAATTACGGTTCCACCATCGAGGAGGCGCGTGCCGACTTGGTGGCCCTCTACTTCATCCCCGACCCCAAACTCGTCGAACTCGGGGTGATGGACAACCTCGATGTGGCCAAGGCACAATACGACGGGTACATCCGAAACGGACTGATGCTGCAGCTACGCCGCATAAAGCCGGGTGACAATATTGAGCAAGACCACATGCGCAACCGTCAGCTTGTGGCCGCTTGGGCCATGGAAGCAGGTGCCGAAGAAAATGTGATCGAAAAAGTGAAGCGGGACGGAAAGACCTATTTCAACATTACCGATTACGACAAACTTCGCGACATATTCGGGATGCAGCTCCGCGAGATTCAGCGCATCACCTCCGAAGGAGATTTTGAAGCGGCCAAAAAACTCGTCGAGAAATACGGGGTGCAGGTGGATCGCGAAATCCACGCCGAAGTGCTGGCCCGCGCCGAGCAATTTAAAAGTGCGCCTTACGGCGGTTTTGTTAACCCCCGCTTGGTGCCCGTGTCTGAAAACGGCGAAATCACCGATATCCGCGTGGAGTACGCCGATGACTTTGCATCCCAAATGCTCGAATACAGCCGGAAGTACAGCTTTCTGAGCAGAAAGTAGCGGCGGGGCGCCGGGCAGCGTTGTCGGATTTTTTGAGCTTACTTTCTGTACGGACCTTCGAGGTATCCCCTCAGTTAGGCGGGACGCGCAGCCGGCAGCCAATGCCGGCTCCAACAGCTCACAAAACCCCGCAACGTCGCAATTTTCCATAATACTCGCAATTGACCGATCTGAAAGGTATTAAACACCTCTTAGGTTTAAAATGAAACGCACCCGGGCCCTTTCCCTCTTGCCAAAGTTACCGAGGCTCAACCCTCTCAGAGACCTGTCATCGCCCTTTAGGGCGGGACGGGCAACCGAAAATAAATCGAGAACAAATGGGGCATGCGTAAATGCCCGAGGAAGCATAACCCCGGTTGAGATATCTCGCTACGCTCGACATGACAGGGTACACAGGGGATTTTTGGGCAGGTCAGGGGAAGAAAAAAGGGCGGCATCGCCGCCCTTTTTTCTTCCCCTGACCTGCCCTCCGTCTTTAAGACCGTCTTGTCATTTCGAGCGTAGCGAGAAATCTCCTCCGAGAAGGCAAGTCTGTGCGACCTGTCTGACCCGTAGCGCACTATGGCGCTTTTCCCTGTTGCCCGGGCTTAGACGGGTTTTGAAACCCGTCTAAACGGCGGCGTACGTAAATGGAGTGCTTTTACTTGGTAAACGCTTAGACCTTACGGGTATTGAAAACCCCTCAGGTCACCGTAAAGCACCCCCACCGGCCGAAGGCGATTGAACAAGTACCGGAAGTTCAGGGGGCTAAACTTCCGCAGAAGTTTCTCAACGATACAGCCGCTATTTTGACCGCATGTGAACCGTGCGCTGAGGAAACGGGATCTCAATGCCTTCGCGCACGAATGCATTGTTGATCGCTTCCATGCAGTCCCAGTATACAGGCCAGAGATCGCCGGTGGCCGACCAGCAACGGGCGGTGAGATCCAGCGAGCTCTCCCCGAATTTCACGAAGCGCACCACAGGCTCGGGGTCGGAGAGTACCCGCTCATCAGCGGCAAATACGTCCAGCACTATTTCTCTGACCCTCTGCAAATCACTCCCGTAAGCCACGCCCAGCGCGAGTTCTACACGGCGGGTGTCCTTAGCGGTCATGTTGATCACGTTTGAGTTGGCCAGGGCCCCGTTCGGCATGATGACCAGCCGGTTGTCAAAGGTACGCACATGGGAATGGAGGATGTCGATGCGCTCAACAGTACCGAGAACGTTCGCAGTGTCGATGACGTCATTTACCCGAAACGGCTTGAATACCAAAATGAGAATGCCGCCCGCAAAATTGGCTAAACTGCCTTGCAGGGCCAAACCGATGGCCAGTCCCGCCGCTCCCAGCACGCCGAGGACAGCTGCGATTTTTATGTCGAGACTCTGCAGAATGATCAGAACCAGCGCAATGTAAAGCACTGTGCGTAAAAAAGTGGTCAGGAAACCCGCCAGCGAGACATCCACTTTGTATTTTTCAAAGATTCGTGTGACCGCTTTCATGGTGAAATGAACGGCTATGCGGCCGACAATAAAGATGATGATGACCTTGATCAGCGCAAGGCTCAGGCTGAATGCATAGAGCTTGATCTGCTCAAGCAAGAGGGGGTCGATATTATCCGTCATTATTGATTGGGTTATTCTTCGGTTCTTGTGTACCCGTTATTTTTTACAAAGATAAGCGAGCGAAAGACAGGCCGGCACTTTGCGAGCAGGCCCGTCAGGCAAGTTGACTTATACCGAAAGTTCAAAGCTAAACAGGAAACTCAAAATTTCGCTTCGATTACATAAGGCAGCATTTTGCGCCAGCTCGGCCAGTCGTGCGGAATATCATGGCCCCAGACGTCGAGGTCACAGGGCAGATTTTTCGCATTCAGAAGTGCGGCGAATTCGCGAGAGGCATCCGGGGCTTCCCAATCTCCGGAGCCGGTCATCACATGCACGTGGTTGCTCTGCCGTATTTGGTTGAGGGTATTTTCATCGCCGAGGTTTTGCAGATAGTGCATCGGGCTGTTGAAGTACACATCCTCATCCCAATAGCCTTTTGTGTAGGATGTCAGGTCGTAATCACCGCTCATGGCAATGCAGCCGTTGAGCAGCCACGGATTTTTAAAAAAGAGGTTTGCCGCGTGCAATGCACCGAAAGATGCGCCGCCGGTGTAGATGGGCGTACCTTCACCACAACGAGAGCGGATAAAGGGCAGCACTTCGTTGTACACGTAATTGTTAAACTGTGTATGCCGTATGGCCTTATGGCGGGGCTCCATGCGGCTGTTCAGCCAGCTTTCGTTATTGATGCTGTTGATGCTGTACACCTTGAGTTTGCCTGAATTGATCAGCGGAGCTACGGCATCGATGAGCTGAAAGCGCTCGTATTCGAGGTAGTCGGCAGCGGCCGTCGGGAGCAGGAGCAGTGCAAAGCCGTAATGCCCGTACTCGGCGATTTCCATGTTTTTATTCAGTGAAGGGCTGTACCATTGATCGATGGTCCGGTTCATGAGTTTCGGTTCAGGATGTTGAGAAATAAACGGGTGCAAAAATGCGCGAAAAGATCGGAATACTACCCATCACGGGGTAAAAACATGGTCGCTCGTTCGCTGACACTTGGTTTGCGCAAGCGGGACCTTAAGCCCTGTGCGCGGCAAACGGACTGCGCGTTACTCCGCAACTATTATTTTACGGCAGGTGCGCAAATCCCTGCCTTCGACGCAAACCACATAAGCACCTTTGGACACGCGAAGGCGAATGTCGCGGGTCATCTTCGGTTGTTCAGCTCTGAAATGATACCGGGCCACTGCCCTGCCGGAAAGATCGCTCACCGTAACACGTACCGTTTCGATTTCTGAATTTTCACGCCACAGCGCGATCCTGAAATTCCCGTTATTCGGATTGGGATAGATGTCCAATTGTCCCGCGTTGTTCGGGGGTCCGGCGCCATTCAACGTCGAATCACACAATTCGGGAATGAAGGATGCGTCTTCGATTTCGAAGAAATCGATGAGGTGGTTTCTGAAAATGCAGGGACGTTCGACGGCGAACGTACGCATGCTCTCTACATAATCGTTGCGCGTATCCATGCTGTGCGGGTAGCGCCACCGCAGAATGTGCTCGGGAGTATGCGGAGCGTAGCGTACATCGAATGAATCGGTGGCTGCCAAAAAGCGCTCCGTGTCAAAGGTGTAAGTGAGGTGATAAGCTGTCCTGTCGATAAACATGCTGCGGAGACTGTCGCTTTCAAATACTTTTCTCAGCAGAAAGGTCGACCATTCCGGATTGGGCCAGTTGCTGCCTCCTACAGCAGTAGCGTGCGCAAATGAATTTATATTCACGTTGTGGAAGGCATCGTCATTGTCAAACATGATCCAACGGTACTTGCTTCCGGGTGTGCGCTCACGCCAGTAGCGCACGTTATTGCCCGGCCAGTCATACACACCGTAATACATTTTGGCAATCACGTAATCGAAGTAATTATTGACATCGATGGTATGGTTGACCAGAGCAAAGGCCGCATCGCTGTTCATATCCGCACCTTCGAGCATGTCGAGGAAATGCGCGAAATGGTTGTTGTCTCCTTCGGCCGGTTGCACCGCACTGTACAGGTTGATCAGGTCTAAATTATCCGGATTTGCCCCTGTTCTGCGGGCGATGTAATGCTTGTCGAGCCGCTCACGAATGTTTTGGATGCCCCAATACACGCCGTTGATGAAAACTGCAGCGGGCTCTGAATACTGAAATTCCATATCGAGGTGGCTGATCAAGCTGTGGCACAAAGCATCGCGAAACAGGGTTTCATCGTGGTCTTGTCCGGAGTTTCGCAGCAGGAGTCTTTGAAAGGTGCTGTCCTTGCTTTGGCTGAAAAAGGAGTGGCGGAGCGCTTCCTCCCCGTAATCGCTCCGGGCGTATATCCTCAGGCTTTTTTGCGGAAGCGCTCTACTGCCCCCGCCGTGTATACGGAATCCGGCATCTGTTTCTGCACGTACTTCATTTAGGGTGTCGATGAAGGAAAAATGAACGGGACGTTCCCAATCCCTTCCTCTGCGGTGGTAATTTCCGCTGCCCCAATACCAGGTAGTGGGATTCAAATCATGGTACAGCCCGGGAACATAGATACCCGAATCGTAATTGAAGAGGTGGGCCGTATCGGTGACCAGCGATATTACCGGAAGGCGGTAACGCTGCCTGCTTTCGTCGGCCGTGAAGTAGGAGCGGGTAGTGACACGGGTCACGGGCAGCTCCTCTTCGAAGGCTGCCGCGCGAATAACCGTGCCTCGGAATACTTCCCCGGCAGGCGGTTGCCATACGTATTCGGCGGGTGCATCGGAGGGGTTTGTGGGTATACCCGCGATCCCCGGATCGGCAGAAGTGCGGTCGTACACGGCAAGGGGTGTGCTGTAGACTGCGGAACCCGTATCGGGCGGGGAGCCGTCGGTGGTGTACCTGATTTCGGTGGTGCCGGGCGGGCCTTCCATAGTTACGTAAACGGTGTCGGAATAAAACCCGGAGGGTAGGTTGAAGTGTACGGCCACATCCGGAGGGCCCGTCACGGTGCCTCCCGAATTTGAGGCCCCCGGGGTAGGAGCAGAAAAATGCACCATTTGCATGCCGCCGTCCGTGCGCCTTCCGTAGCTTTGGTCCGTCAGTGAAAGTACGGGACCGAATACATCCGCCGGTCCGTTTTCTGTTGACAGGAGCACCGCTTCTCCCGTGCGGCTGATGCGGAAATTGGTGTGCAGCGTCGAATCCCTCCGATCTTTGCCGGAGGCGAATACCAAAAGAAAGCTCTCCGGCTGCATCACCGTGTCAGGCAGCGCCCACATGAGCAGGTCTGAGGGATCATCCGAGAGGAAGTAACCGTGGAGGCTTACGGGAGCCGATCCCGGATTGTAGAGTTCGATCCAATCGGGGTGCTCGCCGTCTTCATCTTCATACCCCTGCGCATTTGAGGAGAGAATCTCATTGATCACGACACCCTGCCCGAAAAGGAAGGCGGAGGAATGTGCGGTACACACCAGAAAGATACAGAAATACACCGCCCTGAGCATATCTGCAAAGTTAAGAGAACTTTAAGGGAAATGTAATGATCGGCTTCCCTTTACAGCGAAATCAGCACTCCCGTACGCAGTGCGTAAATAAACTTCGTAATGGGTACAATCGGCTTGTCTTCATAGCCGAACTCGAAGGAGTTATTGAGGGCCAGTCGCTTAGTGATTTTTGTATTGAAGTTTACGTTGCCGCTTACACGGTGTCGTACATCCTCAATTCCTGCATCGTAACCCCCCTGGTAGTAAAGCACGGCATTAAAAGTCAGGTTCTCATTGAAGTCTTTCCGTACGGAAGCGTAGGCGGAAACTTTGACGAATTCCGCTTCTACGGTTGATTCGTTGTCGGGGTGTTGCCAGCGCTCGTTTTCGTAAAAACCGCCCAGCCCGAGGATGAGTTCGCTTTTTTCGGTTTCCACCACGCGCAGACGGATGCCCACACCGCCGAGAATACGAGGATCCAGCCCGCGAAAATTATCATAAGAAGCTTGGGTGAAGGCCTCGTAATTCAGTTTTCTGTCCCGGAAAAAGTTGACACGGAAATGGGCAAAGCCGAAATTGAGAAATTCTGAGTCGTTGATGGCCAGATAGTCGGTTTGCCCTACGAAGATGTAGCCGTGTTTATCTCCCTTATAAATGGCATTGGCGGCTGAATTCACACCGAAAAGATTCACGGGCGAATCTTCTGCCGCACTGCGGTTGTTGATATTCAGCCCGAAACGGGCATTCATCAGAAATCTCACCGTGTCTGATTTCAGCCTGTGCCGTTCGATATTGAGGATTTGGGCGTCTGCCTTTCCGGCAAAGAGGGTGAAAATCGCCGTGCAGAGCAGCGCGAATGCGAGCTGAATGCGTGGATTCGAGATGTTCATTTGTATTCGGAAAAACGGTCAAAATAAAAGAGGGGCCGCAGCCCCTCTTCATTGTGTTTTGTGCAGTGAATCAGCCTCCGCATTCGAGAACCCCGGCACCCGGTACTTCTACAAATGTGGGTTCTTCTTCGTCAAATTCGAACCAATTGAAATTGGTCACACCTACGTATGTCCCTGTAAATTCCACGGAGCTTCCGCCGAAGTTTACCGTTCCGCTCTTCGAAAAGAAAATCCCCGAGTTGTTCTGTTGGAAAGACAGGAGGTAGGCAATGCCTCGGTTGTTCAGTCCGCTTTCGTCAAACCCTTCTTCTTCAGCATCGAGGAAATTGATCACCGGGTACGACCCGCTCGGCTGACCGTCGAAGGCATAGAAAGCTACGATTCCCTGAAAGAAATCAAAGACTTCAAGCTCACCTTCATCGTCGATGTCGGCGTTCATCAGCTGTTCGAAGTTGCCCGCAATACCTATGGCACCCCCGAATCCGGATCCTGCAGGGCCGAGGTCGAAGAATTCAATTCCGTCTTCGGCACTGCCCGAGTTGAAGCAGAGCACGTAATTCACCTCGAGCGATATATTCCCTGCGGAAACGACGCCGCCACCGCCGCCGCCGCCCGCAGATGAGGGCGTGGTGATGATGGAGTACGTGCCGTCATTGTTCACAAACTGCACGCTTCCGCCGGGCGCACTAAAGCTGGCGCCCCCGC
>PXBH01000168.1 GCA_003565555.1 Cryomorphaceae bacterium
CCCGACAGGGGTAATCCCCTGAGCCATCTGCGAAAGCCTCAAGCTTTCAGGCAGATTTGGGTATGAAAAAACCCAAGTCCGACCGTAGGAGGACTTGCGGTTTTGTTTGCTGCTCCCCCCTCCGCTATCCCCCCCGCTATTTTCAGCGGGGATAATCCCGGCTCAGCGCGGGCAGGGTGCAGGATTACAAATCCTGCGATGCGCCTGGGGTAAAACAGGGGCGAATTTTTTCACCCGTTTATCTTTTTTTATTTTCTTGTGCCGCGAAGTGTATAAGATTCGATGCATCGTATTTGCCGCCCTCGGTTTTTTGGCCCTGAATGACCTTTCCGCACAGCGCGATTCTGTGGATGTCATTTTGATGAAAAATGCGAAAGTTTTTCGCGGCACCATTCTTCAGCATACAGACTCCCTTATTCGCTTTTATGACGAGAAGGTAGAGGCGGAAACGAACCTGCGCCGCGCGGATATCCACACCGTACTCAAGGAAGCGCGCCGCGGCGTGGGGAGGGCAAGCAAACGCGATGACTGCAAATTCTGTATCGCCGGGAGGATTGACCTCGGTTACTTATTGCGGCAGCAGCCGAGAACGGGCGATCTTGAAGGGTATGCTTCCGTCAATGCTTCGGTCGGAGCGCTCATATCAAATTCAGTTTTTATCGGTGGGGGTGTGGGCTATCGCCTTGCCGACCCCATCTTCGGAAAGCTTTTTATCACCCTGCAATATACTCCTTCCAAAGGAAAAGTCGAACCGCTCTTGGCGGTACGCGCCGGAAGCGCATTCCTCCGAAATCCCCGCTCAGATGAGATGTTTTATTCAGATTTGAGAAATTTCGGATTCGATATCGGACTTCGCATTAATTCGTCACAACAGCAGGGCTTTTTGATTTATTTTCAAGGAGAGTTTTTGTCTTTCGCCCGAAACTTCGGCCCTTCGGATAATTTCTTCGGCTTGGGATTGGGGTACGCATTTTAAAGTCAATTGCGGTTTTTTCATCAGGCTTTGCACGTCGGCTCCGGCTGTATAAGAGGCGCCGCCTTCGCTGCTCGTCACTTTCCCGGCATCACTTTTTTCGGCATACCTCAAAATCATCCGAAAGGGTGAGCAGCCGACTGTGCTTGCTCCCCACCTTTGTATCGAACCAAAAAACCTCCCCGTGAAAAACACCAAACACTCCTTCCGTCTTGCCGCTTTCAGCGTACTGGTTACGGCAATGTCTGTCGGCTTTGCTTCGCTCTCACAAGCCCAAACTTACGCTGAATTGACCGCGCCTGAGGCACATGCACCCTCTGCATCCGAAACATCTGCGCTATCGCTCGCCGAGCGCTTTGCCGCCGCCCCCCCGCCGGCCGCCATGCTCACACGAAATCCTCTGATGATGCTTGAAAGCAAAAAAATGAACCCCGAGCAGTACATGCAAAAAAATATGCGCTACCCCGAGTCTGACCGCCTTCGCGGCAATTCAGGCCATGTCACCGTTCAGTTCGACATCGCCCCTGACGGTCGGGTGTATGGCGTTACAGCCCTGTCTGCTCCGAGCCAAACACTTGCATACGAGGCAGTGCGGGTGATCGAGGCCATGCCTGCTTGGCTTCCCGCTCTCATTGACAGCACGCCTGTTACGTCCCGCTACCGCCTCCGAGTGGCATTTTCGCTCCGCTGATTTTCACTGCAAAGCTGTTGCCCGACAGCTTCATCCGGCCCTCATTTTTTCCGAAAGGAAGGGGTGGGGGTTTTTGATTTAACGACGTCGGTGAGGTTTAGCAGACTCCCGTTGCGCCCTTTCCGGAAATCCGGTGTCGGCAAAGCCCTGCTCACCTCAGCCACAGCGCGACACGATTATCAGGCCGCGGTAGGCGGTTGATCGCCCTCGACAGCAGCGGCTCCCCGGGCTCCTCACCTGACCAAGGTAATGTGGCCTGTGATGACTTTCATTTTATCCTCTCCCCGGTTGCAAGGCTTCCATGAAAGGATATATGTGTACAGCTGAGCATCTGTGTAGTGCTCGCCATCGTTATACTCCCCCCGCCATACATCTTCATAGTCCGTGGTTTCCCATACCGTACGCCCCCAGCGATCCATCACGGCGATATGGTAATCGTGGGGTTCGCCGAGGATGACCGGCCGCCAAAAGTCATTTATGCCGTCGGCGTTGGGCGAGAATGCATTGGGAATATGAATCAGCCCGTCGTTGAAGGCGATGTTTTGAAAACGCGAACTCCGACAGCCGTTTCGGTCCACGGCACGCACCTCTACGGCATTGTCCTCGCAGGCGCGGAGGTCTTCCACGGCAATGCGTATGCTGTTTCCGTATTCCGGAATAAAGCGGCCGCGCACCCGCCATTCGAACGTTTCTATTTCCGGGTGATTCAAAATGCTGATGCATATCACTCCGTCATTAAAATCAATATTGCAATCGTTCAGAAACCCTGTACACCCCACATCACAACCGAAATCGGGCTGCTCCGGTGCAAAGACTTCAACGGGAGCCGTGAAGTAGCCGTCGCAAAAATCGGGATTGGTGGCTGTGAGCGACGGAAAGTACAGGCCCGCAAGTTCGTACCGGTGCGGAGGCGGTTCGGTTGCGTCAGAGAATGCATCCGGTTCAAATACCCACGAGAGAATAGCTTCGGGACCTACTACAGGAACAAAGCGGGTGAGCTGACCCAGGCATACGTCAGCAGCCTCGAAGGCCACTTCGAGTGTGGGCCCGATGGTGATTTGCTCGGTATCCACATCAATTCCGCAAAATCCCGACTCGGTCAGCGTCACGGTGTAGGTCCCGTCTTCAAGTCCCTCTTGAGGAATGAGGTACCAAGTTCCCGACAGTTTTACCGCTTTCAGATCGGGGTGGTTCGCGGTTACCGTCCTGGCTTCGGTATTCACATTTCCCGTACTGTTGAACGTGAGCGGCACGGTATCTCCGGGACAGAGCGGACTCTCGTAAATAATGTCAATATCGGCAGCTACATCCCGCGGCATGATGTAGACGACGGCAGTATTGGTAACGGTTCCGCAAGCATTGGCCGAGGTCACCGTGAAATTGACGGGTAGGGTATCGTTGACTGCCTCGAAACTGTAAGGGAAGCCCGTTTCCGGGAAATCGAAAAGGGTTGTCTCTCCGCTCTCTGCCCCTGCAGTATACCCGATGACCAGGCTGTCTAACTGCAAGGGTTGTGCGAACCCCAATTCGAGGTCGAAGATCTGCGCGGAGCAGAAATATGCATTGTCCGGATCGATCGTGAAATCGGGAAGGGCCTGATGGTAGACTTGTGCGGTTGCCGAGCTTGTGCCGCAGAAATTGCTTACCGTGATCATATCCGTGTAAAGGGTGTCTACCTGTAAGGGAACATTGTGATTTACCGTGACGGTGTACACATCGTTACCCATAGGACTCGGGGCTCCCACATCTCCCGGCGAAGACCAGACCGCGCTGACGTCGAAGCCGCCGTAGCGCACTTCGTAGACCACCACCGGCGCGCAACTGTCGTAATTTTGAGAGAGTATTTCGAGAAAAGGTTCGTCCGCCACAGTGAGCAGCAGGTCGCGGGGATCACTTTGACAAAAACCATAGTCGAACACGACTGTGGCCGAATATTCGCCGGTGTCCGGAGCAAAGCACCCGCCGCCGGGAACCGTGCAAACGAAACTGTTGCCCGCTTCATCTTCAAATGAGATCGTGTAGTTTTCGCAATTCTGGCAGTCGGGCAATTCGATGCCGCCCGCGATGCACTGCGGAGATACGAGGTCGAAATCTTCTTCGGGAATGCCGACCGTCTGCAAGGTGATCGTTTGCGTCACAGTGCATATCGGCGAGGTGGCCGTGGTCACTTCGAGAACGGCGTCCACGGTCGTATCGCCGGTAATTCCCCAATCTTCAGGGCAAAAATCTGCGCCGTTCTCAAGATCAGCGCTTCCGCCGGGCCATGAAAGGTTCCATTGGGCCGCTGAATAATTTCCCGCAATATCCACACTGAGAGGGATGCATGCGTTTGTGCACACCGAGGTCTGGGGTACATCAGTGGTAATTTCAGGCACGGCGTGAACGAATATGTCAAAGTTCGTGTCGAGAATGCAGTTTCCCGTGTAGGAAATGAGCACCGGAGCATCGGGTGCGCAGTTTCCCGCACCGGGATCGAAAAGTCCCGATTCTGCTCCGATGCTTCCCGGGCAGTCCGCAGACCATGTTCCGCTCAGTCCGCCGGTCTCGGAGAGGGTAAGAGACGTGTTGACACAAATGCTGTCCGGCTGGGGAATGATTTGCGGCGTTTGGGGCGTGAGCACGCTGAAGTCGCACGAATGGGTGAAGGTACACTCCTCATCCCCCCAGCTTGTCACTTCGTATATCAAAGTGAAATCGCCCGGGCCGAGTGCCGAAGGGTCTATTTCTTCGGGGTCTGCAATCACTCCGCCTCCCGCATCGACCAGCCTGAAGCTGCCGCCCGGCGGTGCTGCGGCAGGCAGGGGAAGCGGGTCGTTGCCCACACAGAAATTTTCCGGAAGGAAAGTGCAGTCCGAGACGATTGGATTCAACTCGGGATTTACCGTGATGGAGGCGGTCGAGGTGCAGGAAGTCGCAGCAGATCCGAATTCCGCTTCCGCAAAAATCTCAAAAGACTCCGAGACGGGAACAGTCAGATCGGCACCGGTACCGATGGCTGTTCCGCCGGCATCATACCACGTCACTTCATCGTGCACCGGGTTTGTACCAAAGGTGACTTCATCACCGGGGCAGGGATTCGAGGCGCTCGCAGTCAGATTGAGGTCGGGCACGTCGATCAGAAAAACAGACAAGGTCAAGTCCTGAATGCAATCGCCCGTGTAGGAGATTTCCGTGAGGGCATCCGGCGTGCAAGGGCCGGCGGCAGGGGTGAAAAGTCCGGAGATCGGGTCGACCGCGTCAGGGCAGTCGCTGCCCCATATTCCGCTGAGGCCCGATGTTTCCTGATATAGGACAGACGCTCCGTAGCAGAGGGAGTCAACCGCGGGTGTGACGGCGGGAATTTGCGGAGGAGAAATCGTGAAGTTGCAGGAATCGCTGAAAGCACAGGCTGAAGTGCCGATGTCGGTGAGGGTGTATGTGAGGGTGAAATCACCTGTACCGAGCGTTGCAGGGTCAATTTCAGTCGGGTTGATGAGGAGGACATTTCCGCCGGCACTGATCTCCGCGGTGCCGCCTGCGGGGGTGAAGCCGGGAAGCGGCACGGCCGCATCACCTGCGCAAAGGAGAGCGGGTAAGGCGGAGCAATCCGAAACTACCGGATTTACTTCGGGAATAAAGCCCGCGGATGCTTGCGTCGAACAGCTCACACCGTCTTGTCCGTAAGTAAGTTCGGCGGTGAAGACGGCGGGAGCAGTGGCCGCAGTTTCGAAAGAATCTGCTGTGGCAAGGAGGGTTCCGTCCTCTGCGAGCCAATCGACCTCGCCCTGCTGCGGCGCGGTGGTAAACACTACCGTGGTGCCCGGACAAGGGGCGGCGGCAGATACGACCACGTCGAAAGCGGGTTCGGGAATCAGCTCAGCCGTCACGGTATCGCTGATGCAAAAGCATCCGTTTACGTCGGATTCGGCGTAGTATTGCGTAGTGGCCCCCGGGCTGTGCGGCATACCGCCCGTAAGTTCCGAGAAGTTGATTCCGTCTTCGGAAAAGTACCAGACCGCATTCACGGCCCCGGGCGGCAGCGGGATATCCACCGCACTGCCCGGGCAAAAGGGCGGAGGGGCAATCAGATCGCACGCTGGAGATTCTTCCACTGTTACATTCACGGTCACAGCCTCGGAGCCGCAAGTATTGGCTGCCTCCAAGGTGACGGTGAAGGAATCTGCAGCGTCGCGGGATATACAGGTTTCCCCGGAAAGGGGGTTGACAAAAGGGCTGCCCGGCTCACCCGGAATATCCCAGGTCACATCGCCCGTGCAGTTGTTCCACGCGATCTGGATGAGATTTTCCAAGCAGAATTCCTGCCCCACACAGAGCACCACATCCGCTTGGGAAAGGGTCACTTGGGGCACATCACATACGGTGTATAATCTGCTGATTTCGAATGGTTCGCAGAGGCCGTCGATTTCTGTTGTCACTTCGATAAAACCGGTCTGATTGAATGTGAGCAAGGGGGAATCTGTATCGGCGGCTTCGATACCGACACCGGGATCTGAGGACTGCCAGTTCACGGATGTTGCGCTGCATGCCGGCTGGTCATAATTTGCCGAAGGGCTGATCTGGTCTCCGACGCAGTACACGGGATCTTCGAGCCAATCGATATCGGGCAGGGCATCATTGAGCACGCAGATCGTTTCGCACCACTCCGATATCCCGCAATCATTCTCCCATTCGAAGCATATCGTGTACTCGCCCGGGGTGTCAAAGCGCACGTCGAGGGGGATGCTTTGCAGATCGGCCGAAAGGTTTTCCCAGCCTGTGGCAGGGGTGATTTCCCAATCGGCATCATCGATTTCGCAAATGCTCGGGGTAGGGTTGAAGGGGTCACAATCCACCTCTTCCCATTCCGGCTCGAAGGTGATGATCTCTCCGCTGCAGTATGTATTGTCGGGACTCGGCGGGTCCAACTCGAAATAAGCGTCCGGTTGGGGGCGGATCCTGAACGGACAGAATGCGGCACTCGCTACAGCCACGCACGGGCGTGCGGCGGTAACCAGCAATTCACAGGAGCACAGGTTGGTTCCGCACTGCTGGTTGCAGGAAGCCGCAATCAGCGGCACGTTTACCACTGCGGGCACCGTGGTAGTTTCAAAAACAAAGCCCGTGCAATCGAGCGTGACGCGGTACACCGTGCCCGGCGGATTGGCGGGGCATCCTCCGGGGCAAACGGTCACTGTGTAATCATCGTCAGCACACTCCACATCTCCCAGCACGATGGGCACATCGAGCTGGGTGCTCCCGAAATTCGCTGCAAAGAAAAAGCTGTAGGTTTCGGTGGAGGTACATCCGTTCTGCGTGACGGAGTAGGTGACGTTGACCGTTCCCGCCTGATCGGTTTCGAGGAGGTAGGGTGCGGGCAGGGTGTTTGAGGTCAATTCACTGCCGTCGGGGAGAGTGATTACGGTGGAATAAGAAGCCCCCGCTCCGGCACCGACGGAGGCATCCGTCATGGTGAGGTCGTACATGCCGGTTCCGCTGCACACGACGAGCTGCTGAAAATTGCCGTCAAAGAACAGGGTGTTTTCGGAAGTGAAATTCAGTCCGGCCTGCACTCCGGGAACGAATACATTTTCTGTCACGCTTTCGGAACAGCCTCCGCACTGCACCGTGTGCGTTACCGGGTAGCTACCTGCATTGGGAAAGGCAATGCTCACATCTGCTCCCGTATAGTTCGTTCCCGAAACATTGAAGGTGTGCGTGCAGCCCGGCGATTACGCATCCGCCGAGAAGGACATTTCGTTGCATCCTCCCGGGACAGCTTCAGCCGTGAAGCCGGGCTCGGCGATGAAGACATTGAGCAGGATCGTTTCGCAGACATTGTCCTCGTCATCACGCACCTGAATGTTGAGGGTTCCGTTGCTGATCGGACTTGCCACAGTCGGTGCCTCACCGCCGGAGGCCACCCCCGATACGGTGGTAGCTGTGATAAACAAGGTAGCGCCCGGACCGCAGTCAGTGAGTTCGGACGAAAGTACATTGTAAGGGTTAAAGCTACCTCCGGGGCACACAGAG
>PXBH01000085.1 GCA_003565555.1 Cryomorphaceae bacterium
ACAACAAATAGCTGCAAACCGAACATCGAAAACAGTTTGGGGGGCCTTTGCGCCGTGTCCCCGTTGGGGGGCCTTTGCGAGAAAAAAATTGTGAGCGATGGTGGCTGAGCGGAGCCGAAGTCAGCGAAAACCACCCCCTACCCCCTTTGCTCCATATAACAGAGCGCGTGCCCGGTTTTTGGAAAGGCCGGATAACCGATGAAAGCAGCCGCTCCGTCTCAGTGCCTTTCTTCATCGCTTGTCGTCGGCGCAGTGCCGGAGGCGGCATCGGAGACGAAGACAATCCGCGTGCGCCCGGGGCGCGACTCTACCGAAAAAGTATCGGAGAGGTCGGCGGCGCGCATACGCATGGTTCGCATGCCGTTGCCGCTGCAATTTTCAGGGTCGAAGCCCACGCCGTTGTCCTCATAGGTAAACCGGAATACGTGATCCCCGATAGCTTCTATGCGCAATTCCACTTTAGAGGCCTCGGCGTATTTGGCCGTATTGTTCACTGCTTCCTTGAGGATGAGGAGGATGTTTTTCCTGCGCAGTTGGTCGGGGACGAAGCTGTCAAAGGCCGGGTCTACTTCCATCACGAAGCGGCAATCCCTCACGCGGAGCACCTCCACCGCAAAGGAGCGTACGCGCTCGGCCAGTTTCTCGCCTGAATCGTTTCGCGGATTGGTGGCCCAGACCAGTTCGCTCATGGCATTCATGGCTTCGGCCGTTCCGCGCTCGATGTTTTTGAGCAAGATTTCCGTCTGTTCTTTTTCGTTTTTTTCGAGTTTTTGGCGGGCGGCATAGCTGTAGATCCCGATGCTGCTCAGGGTAGAGCCGATGTCGTCGTGGAGGTCGCCGGAGATTTCGTTGCGCACCTTGATATTGGCCTCCCTCAGGGCTTGCACCTTTTTGAGCTCCCGGATATAGCTGCGCTGCGCCTCCACTTTGTCCGCTTCCGTTTCTCGGGCTTTGAAGAGGAGGCCGGTATTGAAAATGGCCAGCTCCATCAGAATCCCCGTCATCGAGACAGTGAGCGGTGCTACCACCCACGGCTCTGCAAGCACCAAAGGAAGCACATTTGCCGTGACATGGCCGGTGAGGGCAAAGGCGCTGCCGCCTACGAGAAACCAAGCCACGGTGCGGCGCTGACTGGCAATGCGCACCAGGGCGTGAAAGGCAAACAATAATTGCCCCGCGAGCAGGATGTAGATGGGAATACTCTTGTTGAGATCATTGGGGATAAGCTGCAAAAGAAACACATACACACAGCCTGCGAGGAGGATAAACTCCGCAATTCGAAAGTGACGACCCAATGCGGGGTCGGTGCGGGCCAATTCGGTAAAATATCTTGCAAACCTGAAATAGAAAAAGGAGGGCAGGATGAGCATGACCTCATTGAGGTAGGTCATCGTTTGGGTGTCGATGACAGCAAATTCGGGACTTTCCGTTTTGAATGCCGACAGCCTGGCGAAAAAATAGATGAACACCGCAAAAATATACGCTGCGTAGTAGGCGTATTCGGCACGGCGCACGAGGTACCACTGAAAGAGCACATAAATCGTTTGAAAGAGGGCGAGGCCGCAAAAGAAAAAGAGAAAGAGGTCATCGAAACTGCGGCCGGGACGGGAGTTGGCATAAAATTCCTCAAAGGAAGCACGGGGATATACTGCCATATCGAAGCCGCTTGCCTGCCAAAGGCGCATCGTGTGGGTCATTCGCACCAAGAGTTCCGTTTCAGCCCCGGGCGCAGCAGGCAGCGGAACCTTTTGAGGAAAGCGCTTATGGGTGTGCATGAACCTGATATCCAAGATACCGATTTGCGCGGAATCGACCAAAACGCCGTCGCGAAATACGTACACGGCCGTTTCCGAAAAGGGGTTGGGCATGACGTGCGGATTTCCCGGCAGGGTGTCCTTATTGGTGATCAAGGTGCGCATCCAAACGAACCGTCGGGGATTCAATTTGCCCAAGGCCTCAAAGGCGGCGGCCTCTGTTACTTCGAAAGGCCTGCGGAGCAATGATTCGGGACTGCTTGAACTACCTTCCTCGATGTAAAATTCCTTATCTCCGAAATCGATCCGATCACGGTAGTCTCGGTACACGCGCTGCTGCGCCGAGACCGTTACGGCCGACACAAGCAAAAATAATAGGACATGAAGGGCAGCGGAAATCCTCATCACGCGGCCAAAGATAGCCCAAACCAAACGGAAAGAAGCATGCAAACCTTACGATGGTCAGGAGTTCGGGCGGCGTACAACAGCATCTCGATCAGACGAGCTTTTCCCGCAAGGCTTTGGCCACCACTTCGCCGACAGAGTGTACATGAAGCTTTTCGTAAATGTGGCGCACGTGGGTATTTACCGTATTGTAAGACACGTGAAGCTCGGCAGCCACCATCTTGTAGCTCATCCCTTCTACCAGCGCATTCAGCACCTCTTTTTCTCGGGCGGTGAGGCTGTACGGATTTTGCTTCGGCGTCTCGGGCTCCTCGGTAACGGAGTCGGTGCCTTCATGCTCCACGGCATCCCCCCCGCTGCGGAAGAATCCCAAGACCTTCGCGGCAATGCCCGGACTCATCGGGGCGCCTCCCTCGGCGGCTTCACGAATACCTTCGACGATTTTCTCCGGCGGGCTTTTCTTTATCAGATATCCCGAAGCGCCCGCTTTGATCGCATCGAAGATCATGTCTTCACCGTCAAATACGGTTTGCATGAGAATGACCACCTTCGGAAAGGCACGCTTGATCAACCGCGTCGCCTCAATCCCCGTCACACCGGGCATTTCGATGTCCATAAGCACCACATCGGGCCGGCATTCAGCCACGCGATCCGTTGCGGATTTGGCATCCTCAAACACCCCCGCACAAACCAAATCATCATGCATTTCAATGAGGTAGCGCAGACTCATTCGTCTGTTCTCACTGTCGTCAAATACAGCTACGCGGATGTCGGAGCGCTGCTCGGTCATAGTTTGCGAAGGTACCGAAACAGGTTTTGAGTACACCATCGCAATATTTGGTGATTTTAGGCGCAGCCCGTTGGTCGGAAATCCGAAAATCCCGAAAAAATGTTCATTTTCAAAGATTTAGAATTGATTAGCGAGAATTAGTTAGCAAATTTTAGCAAAAAAGGGCTAATTTCACCCTTTCTTTTAACCGCATATTTTTGCCGATTAACCATAGATTTTTGACCGATGAGACTGTTTACAACCCTCTTTGTATTTTTCGGAATGCTCGGTATTACCGCCGCGCAGACACTGCAGCCCGCGCAATTCTCTACCGACGGACAGGTGGAAACCATGGTGCGCGACGGCGACACCTTATTTGTGGGCGGAACCTTCACCCGTGTGGGGATTTCCACGGAGAATTTCACCATTCTTCCGGCCGACTCGGACACCCCGGAGATCGACGGACTCGCCCCGAGTAGCACCGTGCGCGCTGCTGTACCCGACGGTGAAGGCGGCTGGTACATCGCCGGATCCTTCACCTCGATCAACGGAGAAACCCGAGAGCGGGTGGCACGCGTCCTTTCGGACCAATCGCTCGACCCCAATTTCTCAGTCTCGATCAATTCGGCCCTCTACGCCCTTTTTCTCGATGGTGACCACCTCTACATCGGGGGGAATGTCACTTCTGCCGACGGCATTTCCGTAAACCGCCTCCTGAGGGTGGATAAAAATTCGGGAGCTTTGGACAACAATTGGCTTCCCGAAATTGACAACGGCCGGGTAAACCGAATCCTGAAAATCGATGACGAAGTATACGTAGGCGGCTCCTTCTCATCGGTGTCCGGGAGCAATACCCACCGATATTTCGCCTGTTTTTCCGCGGCAGACGGAAGCCTCATCCCCGGCCCGTCCGTAAACTCTACCGTAAACGACATCCGCCGCGACGGCGCGGCGCTTTACATCGGCGGTCAGTTTTCTTCGGGAGGTGCCTTTCAGCAAAATCTGGCCTCCTTCAGTCTCAGCAGCAATACCCCCGACCCGGGCTTTGCATTTGCCAACAGCACCGTGCGCACCGTAATTCCGGACGGAAACGGCGGCTGGTATGCCGCAGGGAGCTTCTCACAAGCGGGAGGCACTTCTCAAGACCGCGTGGCGCACATCCTCCCTGACGGTACCGATGACCCCGACTTCAACGTGAGCGCAAACGGAACCGTGCATGCCCTCGCCCTCGACGGGGATCGCCTCTACGTGGGCGGGACAATGAGCAATATGAACGGAGAATCGGTATCGCGACTCGTGGCCCTCGACAGGCAGACGGGAGAAACCGTCACGGCATTTTCGGCAGATGCCAACAGCACGGTACGCTCCATCCTCGTGAACGGAGACGACCTTTACGTGGGAGGCTCTTTCACCCAAATGAACGGAGATGACAAGACCCGGTACTTTGCGCGGCTCGACAAGAATGACGGAACGGTGCTGCCCTCCACCTCGGTAAACTCCACAGTATATGCCGTCAAAAGCGCAGACAACGGACCTTACATCGGCGGAAACTTCAGTCAAGCCGGCTATTACAAACGAAACATGGGCATGTTCAGCACCGACAGCGATGTCCCGGATTGGGACTTTCCGGAGCTGACCTCCACCGGGCGTGTCGTCTTGGCCGACGGTGAAGGCGGTTGGTACATCGGCGGTTCTTTCGGATCGGTGACCGGCGGCAGCAATTCGCGCGTGGTGCACCTTTTGGCAGATGACAGCGTAGATCCCGACTTCACCTGCAATACCAACGGAACCGTACACACCCTGGCCCTCGACGGAAGCCACCTTTACGTAGGCGGCACCTTCAGTTCCCTCAACGGGGAATCTGTGACCCGCCTGGCCCGCGTAAACCGCAGCACGGGCGTGCGCGATGCGTCGTGGAATCCGAATCCGAGCAGCACAGTGCGCAGCATCCGAACGGATGCGGATAAAATATACATAGGCGGGAGCTTTACCTCCGTCTCCCAAAACAGCAATTCACGCTACTTTGCAGCTTTTGAAAAGACGAGCGGTGACCTACTGAAGTCCTCGGCGCTGAACTCCACCGTTCATGCCCTGGAATTCGGCACGGACAATGATCTTTACATCGGCGGTTCCTTCACGGCATCCGGCTACTATGCTCCGAACCTCCAGTTTTTCGACGGCCCTTCCGGGGAAGCGGATTTTGCCTCAGCCATGCCGAGCAGCACCGTGCAAACGGTGATTGACGACGGGAACGGGGGCTGGTACATCGCGGGAAGCTTCGGCAATGTGGACGGACACAACTCCTCACGCATCAGCCACATCCTCCCGGACGGAAGCGTGGACCAAAACTTCAATGCCACCCTCACAGGCACCATCCACGTGCTGCTCCTCGACGGTGACCACCTCTATGCCGGCGGATCCTCCACCAATGTGACGGGCACGGAAGCCACCCGCTTGATCCGCTATGATGCCGCCACCGGTACCGCCGACCCTTCCTTCGCTCCGAACATCAGTTCCACCGTGCGGGGCCTGGTCAAAATCGGCGACATGCTTTACTTCGGCGGCGCCTTTTCAACCGTGAACGGCGAAAACCGTCAACGGCTCGCCGCGCTGGATACCGACGGCAACCTCTCGGACTGGAATCCGGAGGCGAACAGCACGGTAGAAGTGATGCGGGAGCGCGACGGCCTCATTTACGTCGGCGGCTCCTTTTCGCAATTAGGCGGGGCCTCCCGCGACCGCCTGGGAGTGCTCGACCCGGCTTCAGACAGCGCTACGGCTTGGGAAGCCGGGAGTATCAACAATACGGTAAACGACCTGCTTTTTGACGGCGACCACCTTTACGCGGCGGGAAGTTTCACCGCCGCCGGCGGGGAATCGCGCAACAGAATTGCACGGTTCAACGCAGCCACGGGCGCCCTCGACGCATTCAGCGTGAATGTGAGCAGCACCGTGAACAGCATCGCCGTATCGGGAAACCTACTGGCCATCGGCGGGTCCTTCGGCAGTGTGAATGAAACTTCGCGGCCGAGGCTCGCAGAAATCGATCTGAATACCGGGCAGCTCACCGACCGCAACCCGAGGTTTGACGGTACGGTACAAGCCGTATTGTATGCCAACGGGAAGCTGGTGGCCGGCGGAGGCTTCAACTACAGCGAATACCGCACGCGCAACCGACTGATCGCCTACGATACCGAATCGCTGAGCTCGACTGATTTTGACGCCGGCAATATCAACAATACCGTACTCACCCTCCTTCGCGAGGGCAACCTGCTCTTTGCGGGGGGCTCCTTCACCACTTTTGCCGGCACCTCAAAACTGCGGGCAGCGGCGCTTGACCTGACCGACGGCACACTCACCGCCTTCGACCCGCAGCCGAACGGCTCGGTAAATACCATCGCCGTCAACGAAGACCGCATTTACATCGGGGGTGATTTTACCCAATTGGGCGGAGAATCTTTCCCGCGCACGGCGGCCATCGACAGAAGTACGAACAATATCGTCGAGGATTGGCGCCCCGTGCCCGACAACAGCGTGGAGGCCATCGGCCTCGACGGCGACCGCGTCCTGATTTGCGGAAGCTGGAACTACCTCAAGCGCACCTCTCCGAGCAATTTGGCAAGGTACAACGGAGAAACCTTCGAGGCGACGGCACTTTCTTCCGGATCGATCAACGGCACGATCTTGACCATGACCCCCGCGGGCGATAAACTCTATATCGGCGGCAGCTTCACAAATGTGCTCGGAGAATCCCGGCAGCGCCTCGCCCGTATCGACCTGAATTCAGGCACTGATGATGCCTTCGTGCTGAACGCAAGCAGCAGTGTGCAAAGCGTGGTCTTTGAGGACGGTCTGCTTTACATCGGCGGAGACTTCACCTCTCTCGACGGAGAGCAGTACCGCCGCGCCGCCGTGTATGACGTCGATGCCTCTGAGTTTCTGCCGTGGAATCCGGGATTTGACGGTTCCGTGCTCACCCTGGTGCCGCGCACAGACGGTGAAGGGGTCATTGCCGGAGGAAACTTTGATCAGGTAGCCCCGGACGCCGCGGCCCGCTTGGCCAAATTCGACACAGAAACGAAGACCTTTGACCCCGCCTTTGATGCGAATGTAAACAGCACGGTGAATGCCGTGGCCCTCAAGGGAGACACTGTCTTTTTCGGCGGGTCTTTTTCGAGTGTCGGCGGAAACTCGCTACAGCGGCTCGCCGCAGCCGATAAATTTACGGGAGCCGTCTTCGAAGACTTCGACGCGGGCGGCATCAGCAGCACCGTAAACGGCCTCACCATCATCGCCAACCGCCTCTACTTGGGCGGATCATTCAGCACCGCGGGCGGGGAGAGCCGGCCCAATGCAGCGGTGCTCGACCTCCCTGCGGGTACCCTCTCCGATTTGGACTACCGCTTTGACAATACGGTGCAAACAGTGGAGAACGACGGGGAAAAAGTATTTTTCGGCGGGTCCTTCGGCTTGACCAAGTTCCGCACGAGACAGCGCTTTGCTGCCATCAATACCCAAACGAACGAAGACCTCGATTTCGGCATAAATTTTAACAGTACGGTGCACTCCGTCGCCCTCACAGAGGATAAAATTTGGGTGGGCGGAGCCTTCTCCTCCGCGGGGGGCGAGTCGCGCGGACGCGTGGCGGCCATCAACCGCAATGACAAATCGCTCA
>PXBH01000061.1 GCA_003565555.1 Cryomorphaceae bacterium
AAGATGCGCGATCTCGACGGTTGAATCTTACGTCGGCAGGAGAGGGCCGTGCATTGTGAGGCTCACCTCAACAGGGTGACATGCCCGGATCTCACCTCCACATCCATGTCTTCGTACTCCAGTTCAAAACGAACGGTATACACACCGGCTTCACAATAGTATCCGCTGTTTTGATAACTCCCGTTCCATCCTTGGTTTACGTCCTCTGTTTCGAAAACCATTGCGCCCCATCTGTCAAAGATTTGCATTTTGAACCGGACGATGCCGTCGATGTACACTTTATACAAGTCATTCAGTCCGTCTCCGTTAGGGGTGAAGGCATTCGGTGCGTATAAAAATTGAAAGCACTCATCATCAATTACTTCTATATTCACTGAGCGCTCTCCGCAAATGTTGCCCGCCGTGAGAGTGTAGGTTCCCGGGTCGGTGACGGTAATGTTCGGGAGGCTGTCTCCGGTGCTCCACCCCACGTAATCGGCCCGCCGCACTTCGGGGCTGATCGTCAAAGGTTCATCGACACATTTCTCAAGCTCAGTTTCGGCATTGATGAAGGGAGGGGTGCGCAGGGTCAAAGATACCGCAGCGGTGCCGGGGCATCCCGTATCATCGTCGGAGGCGGTGACGCTGATATTACCGCCCGAGGATACCGTGACCACAGGTCCTTCTGCGCCGTTGCTCCACGTGAAATTGCTTCCCCCGACGGCGGTCAGCTCGACGGATTCACCTTCGCAAAATTCCGTGGTTCCGATGATCTGAGGATCGGCGGAGCTCAGCAGAATGATTTCGGCTTCGTCAGTAAAGGTGCAGCCGTTGAGTACGGAGGTCGCTTCGTAAAAGCCGCTTTCGGTCACGGTTATAGATTGCGACAGGGCTCCCGTATTCCAGGTGGTTTGCGCGCCCGAAGCGGCCGTGAGCACCACCTCTTCGCTGTCGCAAAATTCGCCACCCTCACCGAGGTCGAATTCGGGAACGGGATTCACCGTAAGCGTGATGCTCGCAGTGGTTTCACATTCTCCGGAACCGCCCGCGGCGTTGTAGGTGCCCGCTTCCGTGAGCTCACGCACGGCCCCGGCGTCGGGGTCGTCATCCCAGGTGATGTTGAGTCCGGAAGCTGATAGGTCGACGGTGAAAGATTCTCCGTCGCAAATTTCGGCTGTGGCCGGAAGATCCAGATCGGGTGTATCGGTGAAATTCACTTCAATTTCGTCCTCTGCGGTGCAATCGCCTTCGGTCACTACGGCGGAATAAATCCCCGGCTCCGTCACCGTCAGTGTCTCTTCGGTGCTTCCGTCGCTCCAGGTCAGGCTGCCCGTTGCGGTCACGGGCACGATGGTCGCCGGCTCTCCCAAGCAGGCATCAATGTCCGGTCCGAGGTCCAATGCCGCCTCAATCACCGATACGGTGGTGGATTGCTCCTGCTCCGTACCGCAGAGGTCGGAGAAGGTCACGGTGTAAGCGATGGAGGATTCGGGTGTGGCTTCGGGGGCATTGGACGCAGGATCGGAGAGGAAATCTTCCGGCTCCCAAGAATAAGTACCCGAGCTGTTGCCCGTCGTTTGCAGCGTCACCGACTCTCCCTGACATATTTCATACTCGGATTCCAGACCCAAAATCGACGGGTCTACACAGACCTCATGATTGTTCACCTCACCTCCTGTAGCCGCGGTAAAGCCCCAGAAGACGTTCGGATCACCGGTGAAAATATCTCCGAGCAAATCGATGGTGGCGGTGAGTCGAGGCACGCAGTCAAACCACACCTCCACTTCATTGATCTCGGGATCCCAGAATATGTCGATCACGTGGTATTCACCGTCTTTTATGTTCGTTGAGGTGGCGGAAGCTTGTACGGGGCCCGCGAGATTCTCGGGAAGGTTGTGGTTCACGATGCCGTTGCTGAGAAATGCAATATGGTCAAAGGGAGGATCCCCGAAATCGAGATTTTGAAAGGTGTCGAATTCTATTCCGAAGCTCGGCTCAAAACCGGAAAAGCCCATCCCTCCGCCGTCTTCACCGATCGCATTGTTGCTCACTTGCTGCATCACGAATACCATGCCGTCGGCGCCGTTGGGGTTGGCACCGTAAAAGGCCTCGTATTGCAGGTGAAAGGGATCGTTGAGATCGATCGATTCGTCGTACCAAAGCGCCCCGTTTTGAAACGGCACGGCGGGAGTGATCCGGTAGCAGTCGTCACCCAGCGAAAGGGCGTTGCCTACAAAAGTGTACTGCCCCTGCGCTGAAGAGTAGGCGAGGATAAAAAGCAAAAGCAGTATGTGAAAGCGCCTTTTCAAAGTCTCCTTCTCTGTGATGCCCTTGCGACAGTGATATTTCCTTCTTCGGTTCGCACGGCTCCGTTTACGTCAGTGTACCGCAGCGCATACATGTACACTCCGTCGGCGGCATCTTCGGGATTCCATACTGCCGTGGTTCCGTCGGGAACGGAATTGCTTTCAAACCGCGCCAAGAGATTGCCCCAGCGGTTATACACTTCGATGTAGAGCGATGCAACACCTTTGGCGCTTACGGTCAAAATATCGTTTCGGCCGTCATTGTTCGGCGTCACGATGTTGGGCACGATCAGTTCTGTCTCGGCCGTTACTTCCACAATGACAAGGGCCGTATCGGCACAAGCCGCGTCTCCCGCCCACACCACTTGCATCACTTCGTATGTGCCGGCGGTGTCGAAAACGAAAAATGTGCTGTTAATCGGGAAAAAATCGCCGCCGTAGCTGTAGTAACCCTCGCCGGCATTTTGGCTGAGGTCTTCTGCGGATGTTTCGAGCGGGGCTACACCCGATGTCGGATTCAGTTCGAAACCGGCTTCGGCATCGGTACCCGGTTCCACCACCACTGTTTCCGTGAAAGCACAGCCGTTTATGTCGCTTACGGTAAGCGTGTAAGTGCCGGCAGCCAGGCCTTCGATCAAGAGGTCGTCTGCGGGGTTCCCGTCCAATAAAATACTGAGCGGCGGCTCCGCTCCTTCGGCGTCAGCGACGGCAATACTTCCGTCCTCGGACATGCAGGAGGCGTCTTGCAGAATCAGTGAAAGCGACGAAATTCCCGGCGTAACAGTGATCTCTGCCGTATCGGTTCCGAAACAGCCGAAGTGTGTCACGTCCACATAAACAGGGCCTTCAGCGCCCGTCCACAATGCCTGCTCCGTGCTCCCGTCAGACCAGAGGTAGGTGAAGCCCCCGGGCGCCGAGAGCAGCGCCGAGTCACCCTCGCAAACGGTAGGGTCTTCACCGAGGTCGACGTCGAGCACGGGATCAATATTGAGCACCACTTCCTTCGTAAAGGTGTTTTGGCAATCGTCGGGGATGACCGCGGTAAAAACGGTGGTTTCACTTACAGTCGCCGTGGGGGAAGGGAGCTCGGGATTGTCCAGCGGGCCTGTGGGACTCCAGAGGTGACCGAAAGTTGAGGGCTGCCCCGAGGAGAGGGTTACCGGTTCATCCGGACATGCGGTTTGTTCCGAGGCCGGCAGTTCGGTATTCAGGTTGGTGATGCACACGGACAGTTCTGATGAAGCTCCGCCGGTAGCTGCCGTGAAACCCCAGCGCACCATGGGGTTTCCGTTGAAGATCTCATTGATCAAATCGATCGTCATAAATACTTTTTGCTCACAGTCAAAGTACACAAAGAAGCGGTTCTGATCGGGTTGCCAATCAATTTTAACCTGATAGGATTGCCCCGTTTTAATGCTTACACCGGGACCGGCCTGCAGCGGGCCGTAAAGGTTATCCGCGCTCTGATGGCTGACGTTACCGTTGCGAAACACGGCAATGTGATCGAAATTTGAGTCTCCCAGATCGGCATTTCTGAAAATGTCGAATTCCGTGGCAAAGGAAGGAGCGATGCCCTCATAACCCAGACTGCCCCCGTCCGGGCCGAGCGCGTTTTCTCCCGCGGATTGAAAAGCGAATACAATGCCGTCGGCGCCGTTGGGATTGTTGTCAAATGAAGCGGTGAAGTTCAGGGAAAAAGGTGCGTTCAGGTCGATCTCCGTCGCGCTCCACATGCTTCCGCTGCTCCAGAGGGAGGCCGGCGTGAGCCGATAACAGTCCGGACCCGTCTGCACGGCGTCACCGTTCAGTGTGAAGTCTTGACCCGCCGCGGGCAGTGTCAGGCAAAAAAGAAGTACGAAAACAGAATTGCGCATCACGGATTATGGTGTCACTTGTACACTTTCCAAAAGTAGGACTAAAAACCGAGAAGATAAAAAGAGTGATCGTCTGTCACCATCCGCTTACAGGCCCTCATCTGTGGGTGTCTGCATGGCTGCAGTCTTCTCAGGGCTCAAAACGGGCGGTCAGCCTTCTCGGCTGTTTGTGGCTTGTCGGATGCGTTTTTTTAAGTCTGCCAGCCTTCGGTTCCAGAGAATTTTCCGCAAGGCCCCTTTGCTCAGTCTACCCGAATATTTTTTAAAAAGGGCAGTATCAGTATAAGCCGCCGCATACATCGCTGATTCAAACGCTCTCCTCAATTTTTTCTCAACGGCCGCGTATGTCTTTCGGCTTTCTGCGGGCAATGTGCTCAAAAAAGCCAGGCGCGTACCGAGGCGCATCAGTTTTTTTTCGGTCGCACTTCTTGCAGACCAAATTCCGCCCTCGTGCAGGCGGTGTATTCCGGTCACTTCGGGAATATGCTTGGCCGCACCTGTCAGAAGTACAGCCCCGAAAATAAAAACGTCGGGGTTCGGCACCTCGAAGAATACTTTCGGAAAAGCGGCGTTCAGGGCTGATCGTCGCACCATCACCGTGAGCGTGCTCGGACCGTGGTCAGTGAGCAGATCTGCTAATTCGAACACCTCGGGCTGAGGTCCGGGCATTCTTCCCGAAAGCACGTGACCGTCGGCATCTCCGCTTTCGTAATCGGTGTAGACCAGGGCCGTTTCGGGTGAGCGGTCCAGCACATCGGCCTGCATGCTGAGCTTATCCGTACGGATCCAGTAATCATCGCCTTCGCAAAAGGCGAGGTACGGCGCTGAACAGGCACGGAGGGCCTCCGCGAAGTTTTTTGCGGCGCCCGTATTTCTGTTCCGAACGGTCAGTGTGATGCGCGGATCCTGTTCGGATACCGCGCGCACCAAGTGCGCCGTGCCGTCTGTGGAAGCATCGTCAAATACTTTGATCTCCAAGGGCCCGGGGTAGTCTTGCGCGGCAATACTTTTCAGACATTCTTCGATGTACTTTTCGTGGTTGTAGGTCAGTACGAGGACGGAAATGCCTTTTCGGGGCGTCATTTTCAGATCAGCTTGCGCACCCTTTCGGCAATTTCTTCTTGCGAATCCGCGCTCAGGGTGTGGTACAAAGGAAGGCAAAAAACCGAATCGGCAGCCGCCTCGGATATCGGACAGGCATCCCCCTTCATGTAGTCGATCTTGTTCAGCGAAGGGCTGAAGTACCTTCGGGCTTCGATTCCTGCTGCCGCAAGCGCATCGATGATCTTCCCTGCGCGCTCAGGGCTCAGCCCGAGCAGGGGGAAGTAAGCCCCGTTGTGCTCGGTGTTTTCGGGAATGCTCAGGATGCGGATTCCGGGCACATCTCCGAGCAGGTCAGCATAGCGTTTCCACTGCGCCCTTCTTCGATCCAGAATTTCCCCGGCATAGGGAAGCATGGCCAGCCCCAGCGCAGCGTGAAACTCTGAATTCTTTGCATTGATCCCCGGGCCGTCAAAGCGGTTGGGGCCGTCGTGACCGAAATTGCGAAACCGATCGATACGGTCTTGGTCTTCCGGATTTGCACACACCGCCATGCCGCCGTTTGCCGTGTGGAATACCTTGGTGGCGTGGGTGCTGAGGATGGAGATGTCGCCTTCCGCAAGCAGGCTCTTCCCGTTCGTTTTCACACCGAAACAGTGCGCCGCATCGTACATTACGGGAACGCCCCGGTCACGCGCCAATGCTCCGAGCGCGCGGGTATCTGCGGGCAGGCCGTACACATGAGTGGCCAGAACGGCCCGGGTATTCGGCGTGAATTTTTCCTCGGCTTTTTCCGGACAGAGGCAGAGGGTATTAGGATCTATATCCGCGAATACCGGGGTGAATCCTTCCCAGTACACGGTACCCGCGGTGGCCACATAACTGAACGGTGTGGTGATGATTTCACCGCCGCGCGGAAGGGTGCGGAGCGCGCACTGCAATCCCGATGTGCCGCTGCTCAGAAATGAGATTCGGGGCACCCCCAAAAATTCCGCCGCCTCCTTTTCAAAGCGCTGCACCAGCGGACCGTGGTTGGTCAACCAACCGTTTTCGCGGATCTCTCGGATCAGTGCGGCGTAGTCTTCGTCCGGGGGCAAGAAAGGTTTGGAGTGGGGTATCCTCATTCGTTCCTGTTCAGGTGGGGCAATATCGGGAGTCGGGCCTCAAATCCCGCAAAATCGGCGATTTTTTTTGCTGCAGCGGGGTCTTCGATCTCGATTTCGAGGTAGCGCTCCTTTCCGGAAAAAAAGTTTCGCGCAGCCTTTATGCGGTCTTCATACCACGCCGTGAGATCAGATTTCCGGTAAGGGTCCTCGGGCGGGGAGGGGTAGAGTGCGCGGTTGGCATCCCACATAAAGCCCGGGTAGCGGTAGGTCGCTTTTTTGAGCATCTCCGCGGTGGGGAGCTCGGTGCCGTTGCCGAATTTTTTTGCGTGGTATACGGTCAGCGAGCGGTACCATGCATCCGCAGAGCTGCGCTTGGTCAGGATAAACTTGGCCCGGGGGTAGGCTTCCGCCAAAAAAGTATAGGAATCGTCGCCGCTGAAGGGGAGGTCCTGAAAGAAATCAGCCGTGGCGGCGAGGGCGATGACCCGCTCCCTGTAATCGGGGGCACGGCGGCCGGCAAAGAGGCGCTCCCCCGCCGCCTGATCCCCGACGGTGTATCCGTGCGCGCGAAAAAATGCGGCCAGGCTCGTGGTGCCGGTTTTGTTGGCTCCGATGCAGAATACTTTTTTCATGAGTTAAAGCGGCCAAATTTAAGGTTAATTGGGGTCTCTCGATTTTCGGGTGTTTTCATTACGTAGGTGATTCTTACGCGACAAAAACACCGATTCCCTCGAAATCACCATTAGTAGTACCTTTGGCCGTCATCCCCTATGGACTTCAAGGTTTCAGTCATCATTCCCGTTTTCAATGCGGAGCCTTACATCCGCGCAGCCGTGGACTCGGCGCTTGCGCTTCCGGAGACGGGTGAAGTGATCTTGGTAGAAGACGGCTCCGCAGACGATAGTTTCGCGGCCTGCAGGGAGCTGGCGGACGGTGACAGCCGCGTGCTGCTCAGCCGCCACGAGGGCGGCACCAACCGCGGTGCCGCGGCGGCACGAAATCTGGGGATTCTCCGGGCTTCTTTCCCCTTTGTGACCTTCCTCGATGCCGATGATACCTTTGCGGAAAACCGCTTCGCCGCGGCCAAACGCATATTTGCCGAAAGGCCCGAATGCGAGGGGGTCTATGAAGCCATCGGGATGCTCCCCGCCGATGACCCGCTGAACAAGCCGGTGCTCACCACCGTGGCGGCACCCTATGCCCCCGACGAACTTTTCTTTAAAATCAGCCCCATCGGCAACCGGGGATACTTCAGCCTCATCGGGCTCACGGTGCGGAA
>PXBH01000109.1 GCA_003565555.1 Cryomorphaceae bacterium
AACGTTTTAAAAACCCCAAAGCTCCGTAGGAGCGCCCCGTTTGTAGCCCCCACAGGGGGCGTCACGGCCACGGATACCAGCCCCGCAGGGGCGCCCTGCTTGTGCTTCAGCATTTCTGCCGGAACCCGGCCCGATTAGAAACGGTTTCAAAAACCCATAGCACCGTAGGAGTACCCCGAACGTTTTAAAAACCCCAAAGCTCCGTAGGAGCGCCCCGTTTGTAGCCCCCACAGGGGGCGTCACGGCCACGGATACCAGCCCCGTAGGGGCGCCCTGATTGTGTCAGTGTCAGATACCGTAATTTTCCCTAAATTTCACCAACCGTTTAAAAACCAACCATCATGCCCAATACCTACACCCAAATCTACCTTCAAATCGTATTTGCCGTGCACAAACGAAGAAACCTGATTCCCTCCGAAAAGCGGGAAGAATTGCACAAATACATCACGGGAATTGTTACCAACCGCAAACATAAATTGCTCGCTGTTTTTGCCATGCCCGACCATATCCACATGTTGGTGGGATTCAATGACGGACCGAATTTGCCCGATTTTGTCAGGGATGTAAAAGCAGGGTCGAGCAATTTTATCAACAAGCAGAATTGGTTCCCCCACAAATTTAATTGGCAAAAGGGGTACGGCGGTTTTTCCTATTCGAAAAGCCATGTGGAGCGGGTAATCAAATACATATTGAATCAGGAGGAGCACCACAAGAAGAATTCCTTCAAAACAGAGTATATCGATCAGCTTGAAGCACATAAAATACAATACGACGAGCGGTATCTCTTCGAGTGGATCGATTGAATTTGCCGCTCGCTTCCGTACTACACAAACAGGTCGCCTCTATGTGGCTGTGGTTTGTGCTTGTTTCGCCCCTTTCGGGAATACACACAGGTCGCCCCCTCCGGGGGTTTTATTCCGACACCCTTTGCGGAAATGGATGAGGGGGAAGGGAATGCCGGCGGCAAGTTGCGGCGACATTCGGCAGAGGGCTTTTGTGTCGGGAAGAGGGTCAGAAAATGATCTTCCCTTCTTCATCACCGATTTCGGATGCCCTGTTCTCGCAGTGGCGGATGGCGCTACAAAGGGCGAGCAGCGCGTCGAAGTGGTGCCAGTCCGGCGGTGAAGGGACGGTGGCGGTCAACGGCATTTTTTCCGACAGGGATTGAAGGCAGGCTTCGATGGCGGTCTTTTCGCCTTTATAGCCGATTTTGGGCAGTGCGAAATGCCGCGCCGCCATGCCGGGATAGGTTTCGTAAACCTTGTGCCCGGCCTTTCGGAGGTGGAAGGCGGTTTTCATGGCGCGGGCTGTCAGGCCGCCGAGAAACATCGGCGACATGGCCCCAAGCTCCCGGTCGCAGGCGCGGTAGTGAAAGTCGGGGACTTTGCCTTCCTGCAAATTTTCGGCGCCCGTGCGGTACACTTCGGGAAGGCTGAGGGGAGCATCGATAAAGATTTTTCCGGGAAGGCGATCAGCGAAGAAGTCGAGCAAAAAACGATCGGCATCCTGCTTTTTTGCAGAAGCGCAAAACCGCACCTCACTGCCCTCCGAATAAGCCACCACCGTGGTGCCGGCGAGCTTGGCCCCGTAGTCGATGCCGTAGAGGTTTTTCACAGGGAAGAAACACCTTTCCGAGGGATAAAGTTGGACTCTATCACTGTTATTTCGGTCTGACGGTCTTTGACTTTATTCTTTATAGGATTCCACGTATTGATAAATGGCGTCCACTTCATCAGGTCTGATTAGGATTGAATTATGCAAGCCGCTGGTCGGTACCCAGTGATCGAGCAGCCATGAAAAGTGTTCATTGTCGGGGGTTAGGTATTCTAATGGATTATTCAGGAATTGCGTAATCAAATCAGCACCATACTGCTCCAGGTTGCCTTTGAGCGGAGGCCCTGTCGCATTATCATTTACCCTATGACAAGCGGAGCATAAACGTTCAAAGAGGACTTCACCGTCAGGAATCTCATAACAGCACGGGAATGCTTTGGCTTGAAGGCGTTGAATGGTCATTTCATCCCTCTCCTGATCCTGTACCTTGATCTCTCTTTGAATCGATGCTTGCAGAGCTTTCAATTCAACCTCGAGTCTGTTTTCCGGAGAAAAGTTATCGAAAGGGCTTAAGTATGCTTCGAGTTCCTGAGCGGAACAGGGCTGCAGATTCAGACTAAAAAATTCGCCTTCAGACAGCCCGAAGTCAAGACGCCCAAACTTGTACTGTTCGCCCTCCACTGAGATAGCTATTATGTGTGCGTCGCCCTTTTTGAGGAGAGGTACTTGACATGCTGATTGCTGAATTGTTGCAAATGTATTGGTAGATTTAGACCTAAGCCTTTCTATCATACCCAAAGAGGGGATGACGATGTGCACCATGGTAGAAGCTGTGACATTCTCTTTTTCTGCGATTTTCACTTCAATGCATCTGTACGCCCAATCTTTCTCTCCGACACCTCTGTCAATATTTACCCAACCAAAATCGGTAAGTTCGAAACCGTAGGCAGTCATTTTTAGCCTTTCCCTCTCTTGAAGGATTTCTGCAAGTTCTTCATTCGCTGCCTCATGCTCAGCTTCTTCTTGTGCTCTTTGCAATCTTTGCTTTTCTCGATTGTTTTTCAGTCTCTCACGGTTTTCTTTTAGTTTCTTCCGGTAAAGGTTGGCCACGTTCATTGCATTTTGCCTGCTCACATTCACTTTGCCGATGCCTAAACTTTGGAAATACCTGAAGCTATCCCTGTGTTCAGCGCTATCGGCTTCAATGGCTGCCATGCTATCTATCTCGAAAAGATTTAAGTCAAGGTTAGAGATGTAAAGCATTAAAATCTCCGGCTTACAGGTTTTGAAAATGAGGGCCAATCTTTCTTCAAATTCTCGCGTTGCAATGATTGTTTCCTCAAACTCATTTGAATTGAGTGTTAATACCATTGCCGGATCTATCTCACACGGGCCTATTTCGTCACCCGGTTTTCTTGTGTAATAGACTGATTTGATTGTTTCATCCTCAATAAATTCTAAACGGCTGCGATTTACACTTAAACTCGCGTACACACTGTCCAACAAAAAATCAGAAATTTCGAGGTGTCCGTTGAAAGGCAGTCGCGCTGCAAGTTGATCTTCGAAGCCTTCAGGATAAAAGTTCAGTGCCGATAATGGCACTGGCAAAGGATCATTGACCAAATCTTTCGGGTTTTCCCACCGGATTTGTCCTTCTTTGTTTTGCACTCCCTTGTAAACCTGCACGCTAGGGATCATCCGTGGAGTCGGAATCTCTACGTAAACGGGGTAGTCGGGTGAAACGGATAGCGGGCCATTTGCATTGTAGGCATTTATGTAGACCATTCCATCTGTTTGCAGTAGCTTATTCCCGTCAGACGTGCTCAGCCCCGCCCTCAACATTTCAGAAATTTCAAGGCACTCTACCAACGTGATTGTTCCGTTTTGTGCGGGCTCTCCTTTCTGATCAACAAGGCAATGCGGGCTCAAATATATCCTCGTTCCACTATGGCCTATGAGCAGAGTGTCCTTGATTTGCAGCAGCTCAAACTTTTGAATTTTGGGCCTTAAGCCATGGAATATGTCATCATCGGGGAAGGGAGGAGCAACCATAGACAGATCATTCCCATTCTCGCAAGACCAGGTGGCTAAGGCCAGTAAAATGACGATAAAAAATCGTTTTGCAAGATGCGTCCGGGGAGCATGGAAACCACGATTCATGTCGGAAAGGTAAATCATTTCTTTCCGATGAAAAAGATAAAACTGCTCAGCGACAAGCATTCAAAGGAGTGCGAAAGATGCTAAGCGCATCCAAATCGGGACAGCAGTGAGCAATTTCCCGGCGCACAATGTAGCTTCACCGTATTTGCCTGCAGGTGCAAACATCCCCCTCCCCGCGATTGTTGAAGCCCCATGTCCACAAAAACCCTCCGCCTCGTACTTGGCGATCAGCTCAACCGAAAGCATTCCTGGTGGGACGACGACCCCTCTACTTTTGAGGTGCTTATGTGCGAGTGCCGCTCCGAGACCGACTACGCCCGCCACCACATCCAAAAGGTCACGGCCTTCTTCCTGGCCATGCGCCACTTTGCCGATTGGCTGCGCGAGGAAAAGGGCATCACGGTGCATTACCTCCGCCTCGATGACGCGGATAATAAGCAGAGCATCACCGCCAATGTGGAATCACAGCTGCGCCGGGGCTCCTACCACGCCTGGGCCTATCAGCTGCCCGATGAGTGGAGGCCGGACCGCGCCTTGGCTGAATTTGCCGCAAGGGAAAACACCCCCTGCAGCACCGCCGATACGGAGCACTTTCTCTCTGAGCGCTATGAACTCCGCGACTTTTTCAAAGGAAAAAAGACCTACCTCATGGAGTCGTTCTATCGCATGATGCGAAAGAAATACGACATCCTCATGGCGGGCGATGAACCCGTGCAGGGCAAGTGGAACTTTGACCACCAAAACCGCAAGAGCCTGCCCGAGGGCGAGCGCGTGCCCGACCCCGAGGGCTTCGACCGCAATGTGGAGGAGGTGGTGGCCATGATCGAAAAGGCGGGGGTGAAAACCATGGGCAGCATCGATGCCGAACGCTTCATCTGGCCGGTGACCCGCGAGGAGGGACTGGTGCTTTTAGACCATTTTGCGGAAGCGCTCCTCTTGAAATTCGGACCCTATCAGGACGCCATGAAGCGCAATGAATGGAGCATGTGGCACAGCCGCCTGAGCTTCGCCATCAATTCCAAGCTGCTGCATCCCCTTGAGGTCATCAAGCGGGTGGAGCAGGCATGGCAGGAGAATTTCGATGCCGCGCCCATCGCCTCGGTGGAGGGCTTTATCCGGCAGATCCTCGGCTGGCGCGAGTACATGCGCGGGGTGTACTGGGCCAAAATGCCCGAATACGCCGAGATGAATTACTTCGGGCATGAGCGCAAGCTCCCGGAGTGGTACTGGACGGGCGATACCAAGATGGAGTGCATGAAGCAGGCCGTGGGGCAATCCCTGGAGTATGCCTATGCGCATCATATACAGCGGCTCATGGTCACGGGAAATTTTGCCCTGCTGGCCGGCATACACCCCGATGAGGTAGACGCGTGGTACCTCGGCGTGTACATCGACGCCATCGAGTGGGTGGAAATCACCAACACCCGCGGCATGAGCCAATACGCCGACGGCGGCATTGTGGGCACCAAGCCCTACGTGTCGAGCGCCAACTACATCGACAAGATGAGCGATTATTGCGGGAGTTGCTTTTACAGCAAAAGCAAGAAAACCGGCGAGAAGGCCTGCCCCTTCAACTCGCTGTACTGGCACTTCTACGAGCGCCACCGCGACAAATTGGAGAAAAACCCCCGCATCGGATTTGTGTACCCGACGCTGAACAAGATGAAGGCCGAAAATCGGGAGGCGCTGATGAAGCAGGCGGAGCGATACTTGGAGGATTTGGACGGATTGTAAGTAAACTGATTAATAGGGTCTGCTTCTTATCCCTGAAAAGTCAACAACTGTAAAACTCTTTGCGAGAATCGAAGCACTCCCCTCTATTTGTTGAAGTAGAATTTTACCGGCATAATCGGGTCGCACTCCTTTATACCTGAAAAAGATAACGGCGGGCGGAGAAGTAACCTTCAGCGTAAAAATGATTTCCCCGTAATCTCTGTCAAACGTCAAGATGACCAAATCAGAATTTACAGCGAGTTCAATAACCTCAAGGTCAGAAATACCGGGGGAATCCTCTGCGATATAAACAACCTCGTGGCCGGCACTTCTAAGTAAGGCTACACTCGGGCCGGGAAAATTTTCATTGGCCAAAAACCGCATTATGCGCTTTTCGAAAAGGGTTGAAAAAAATCATTCTCCAAGGCATCTTTTATGTATAAAAAGACTGCCTGCAGGTGTTCTTTTGTGAGTCTCGGATAGCTTTCTAAGATCATTTCTTCTGTCCAGCCGGATGCGAAAAGCTCAACAATGAGTGAAACCGATATGCGCGTGCCTCGGATCACGGGTTTACCCATGAGCACATTCTTATCGGAGGTGATATAGCCTTGCCATTCCATTTCTCCAAAGTTACATGCTACCGAGAAAATATTCAAGGCATTAACGCTTTCTCTTAATGTTTTTTTTTCGCTCAACCTCTATGCGATTGCTGCTTTAAAGCCTTGCAAACCCCCGCATCGGATTTGTGTACCCTACGCTGAACAAAATGAAACCTGAAAACCGGGAGGCGCTGATGAAACAGGCGGAGGGGTACTCGGGAGATTTAGATGCGCTTTGAATAAGCCTCCTAAGCGTATTCGGCTTCTTTTACCCGAAAGTCAAGAGCAGGAAACCCTTAAGCTTCATTCATCTCCGACACCACATTCGCAGCCTTCTCAGCATCTGTCTTGTTGACGTAGAGCTCCACGCTGTTTTGCGGTACCCCGAATCCGGCTACTTTGGCCGACTCGAGGTTGTCTTTTACCATGGCAGGGATGTTTCGCTCCTTCAATTCGGTTGCGATGCGGTTCACTTCGATGGCGCTTCCCGACAACAGTTTGATCAATTCACTCATGGCACTTGGTTTTGCGGATAGGTTGAATCCGTAAAGTAAAGAATTTATTCGTTTGGCGGTTACGTAAGGAAAAGAATTGTACCCCTGCTCAGGGATCAATCAGTCCGCGGATTCCGACCGCATCGTACGCAAACATCCTCTGACGGGCGATGAGCGTTGCATCCCGTCGCCGAAAGGCCGTCAGTACAACATCACCAACTGATCCTTCAACCGCTCGATCACCATGGCCACGATTCGCTTGTTCAGTTCGTTCTTGTTGGCGCAGTAAAATTCGTACTCCTCCAAGGTCATCATGCTCACGGTGCAGGCGATCAGCGAGTTTTTGATCCGAGCGTCCTTTTTCATCACATCTTCGATGTAGTTCTTCTGCGCCGACTGGTTGTAGGCATTGAACTGAGGCTTAAATTTTTCGATGTATTTTCTGAACTGTGCCAAAATGATTCCGTTCTGAAATTTCAGAATAGGGCGCAGGGTCGCGCTTTGAAATAGTTCGGCCTCGCCGCTTTTTTCTGTATGGAGGTCTAATCCCGGTCGGATCGACCTCAGCTGTATGTCTCTTTCACTCATCATACCTCTCCGCTTTTATGTCTGTTAAACAACGGTTCGAAGTGTTTGGTTCAGCCGCACGGGCTGTCTCGCGCGGTGCGAAAACGAAAAATTATGGCGGGATAATCGTGCCGGATGCCGGCCAAGATAGGGATTTTTGCGGCTTCCGTTCCGAGCGGGTGTGCAGCGCCTTCCGGCGGTGTGTTTTTGTTCGGAAGAGAAAAATCCAATCGACGGGTAAATCGGAAAGGCTTGCACTCCGGCCCGACTACATGCCGCAGT
The DNA here is from genome assembly GCA_003565555.1 of Cryomorphaceae bacterium. Taxonomy (GTDB): domain Bacteria; phylum Bacteroidota; class Bacteroidia; order Flavobacteriales_D; family Cryomorphaceae; genus T3Sed10-241. The sequence continues at coordinate 7,370 of PXBH01000109.1, forward strand.
GCTTCACAGTGGAGATCCTTTCCTGTCCTTAGGGCTCCCCGTGCTGAAGCAGGGTCTTCCACCTGCGGTCGTCTGAATGACGGAGGGGAGGGTCGGATTACCCCCGTCGATGCCCCCGCCACCCCCAAATCCGGCACCCG
>PXBH01000059.1 GCA_003565555.1 Cryomorphaceae bacterium
AGTCGAAGATGTTTGGCTGACACTCGCAGTTTTCGTCCACCGTACCTGTCAGGGCTTGTGAGCCTTCGGGGTAGCAAGGTTGGGGTTCAGCGCTTGGTATTTCAGCCAGAGTGAGGTATAGATTGTAAACCAGAGGACACGTTTGACCGGGGATAGGATACTCCACCGTAAACTCACCTGACTCGGTGAAAGTCGTTCCGACCTCATTCGTGTAAGATGCGTCACATGTCGTGATAAATTCTTCAATCACAGTTTGCTCTGCGATTGTTAAAATCAACGTAGCTGTACTGTCACATTTACCGTCTTCTCCGTCAAAAACAAAAGGATAAGAGCCGCTTTCTTCGTAAACTGTTCCGTTCCACTCGAAGCTTCCGCAAGCCGTAACTGTCTCAGTACCGGATGTAGGTTGATTAATGGTCAGAACGAGGGTCTCCAAAGTGGGGCAACCGTTCTCATTCGTTCCTTCAAAGGTGTAAGTGTCCGAAACAGTGTAAACCTCACCATTCCACTCGTACTCTTCGCAAGCAGATACTTCGAGGGTAGAAGTTACCACATCGGTTTTCTCTACGCTTGCCTCGGCTTGTACCGAATTGGCATTAAGGGCATCAGCGCTCGCTGTGTTCAGGAAAATACCGTTAGCTCCCGGCAAATTAGCCTGGATTTCGATAGATGCCGATTGACCGGTTTCCAAAACTCCCACTTCATACGTGAGGGTCTGACCGTTGATCTCAGCACCTGCAACGGGCGCTCCGACGATGGTCAAATTGGCAAAGGCAGCAGGAAATTCATCTGTGATAACGACATTGGCTGCGTCAATTTGTGTAGTTCCCGTATTTTCCACAGTTATAGTGAAGGTGATGGTTTCATCGTCACACACTTGGTCGAAATCAACTGTTTTAGTCAGGGAGAGTTCTGTTCCGCAGATCGCATTGATACCTTCAGAAAGGCTTGCGGTGAGGTTTTCAAATGATGTTGTTGAGAAATCATCGGTGAAAATATCACCAAACTGAGGAGTGAACTGGTCAGGACCTGCGATAAAAGGGATGTTGGCAACATTGATAAAATTGCTGACCCCTACTACAAAGATGTGAGCACCGTTTGTTTTAAGCGCGTTGGCAGCTACGATTGAAGCTTCCAAGGCAGGCTCAAAGCTTGTGGTGTAACCACATGCATTACCTGTATTGTAAGTGTTGGGGTCTCCGTCGGTCACGAAAAGTACCAGGTTTGGGTCAAAAGGTGCACTTTTCAGCAATGCATCCTCCCAGTTCGTGTAGCCTGTAGGGCAGGCATCACTGTTGTCCGGGGACTGCGGGTCATAAAACTGACCAAGCGCGTCGCCGTCATACAGGTAGGTTTCCAGATTGTCCAAAAATGTTTGGTCTACAACGTAACCCACGGAGGGTACGGGAGCACCGCCGCCCAAATTAATAACTCGCGCCTGTGAATCGAATTCGATCACCGAAACGCGGGCATCGGTGCCAAAGAAAACTTGGGCAAGGGCCAAAGTCGACTCACGTACTTGTTCCACTCCGTTACGGGTCAATATTGAACCTGACTTGTCGAGAACAAAAGTTACCCTCAGGTCTCCGCAGGCAATATTGGTAGATAGATCGGGATTCGGAAGCGGTGTGGTGAAATCACGTGCATCCATGTTAAAGTCTGAAGTCTTGATGGCTGCGGCTTCAGGGTCCCAACCTGCTTCAGGATCGCCTTCACCGACATATACGCCGGGAGAGGTAAGCATCTTCTGAACGGACTGATCCGCCTGTGCAGGCTCTTGGGCTTGCACCTGTGTAATTTGAAACAGTGCCGCTACCGTGAAAAGCGTTAGCACTTTCATGAAGTTTCCGAAGGATTTGACGCCTTGCGGATAAGAAATCGTAAAGTCTTTCATAGCCTTTAGTTTTAGTTGTTAATGATACCTTTCGAGATTTGTTTGTTTAGACGAAAGGTTGATTTTCGTCGACAAATATAGAGCAGAAAAAATGTGATGTCAACCCAAATCTAATTTTTTTTGTATTTCGTCGGTTAATATGGCGTATATATCGAATAAGACCGCATAAAAATCTTTGCTGTAGTACGTCTCGGGAGGAGGAAATAATCCGTAAGCAGGTATTCGGGAGTATACCTTATACATAAGTCAAAACACTTTTCCCGTTCAGTACCTAATACCGGAGTCCTTTATGACAGGTATGTGGATGCATCCGAGGACTTGCTTCCTCGGTGATACGGCCCCTCGGAAGTCTTAAAAGGACAGGCGGGAAGTCTCAGATTCACTCGGGATGCGGTAACCTTCCTCAAACAGCCAACTCCTCTTTTACGGCCCGCCCTTCTCGCGCACCTTCGGTACTCAGGTGGATGACCCTTGTTGCGGTGGTATCTCGAAAGGTCTGGTCATGGGTGGTGAAGATCACAGTGCCGGGATAGTCGATCAGGGCGTTGTTGAAGGCCGTGATGCTTTCCAAATCCAGGTGGTTCGTGGGCTCGTCGAGCATGAGCAGATTCGGACCCGCGAGCATGGCCCGCGAAACCATACACCGCACTTTCTCTCCCCCGCTGAGCACATTGCATTTTTTGAGGGTTTCCTGCCCTGTGAAAAGCATTTTACCCAGAAAGCCGCGGATGTACACCTCGTCTTTCTCCTGGCTGTATTGGCGCAGCCAGTCGATGAGATTGTCGTTGGTCTGAAAGTAAGTGTCGTTCTCGTTCGGGACGTAGGCGTTGGTGATGGTCTTGCCGAATTCAACCTCGCCGCTGTCCGGTGCAAGCTCGCCGTTCAGGATTTGATAAAAAGCCGTTGTGGCCGTACTGTTCCCGGCTTCTATGGAGATTTTCTCACCGCGGCGCACATTAATGTCTACATTTTTAAAAAGCACCTGCCCGTCTACGGACTTGCTCAAGCCGCGCACATGCAGAATCTGATCCCCCGCTTCGCGGCCCTGCTGAAAGATAATGGCCGGGTATTTCCGGCTTGAGGGCTGTATATCGTCCACATTGATCTTTTCAAGCAGCTTCTTTCGGCTCGTGGCCTGCTTAGATTTGGACGCGTTTGCGCTGAAGCGTGCCACAAATTCCTGAAGCTCTTTCTTTTTGTCCTCCGCTTTTTTGTTTGCGGCTGATCTTTGACGAAGCGCCAGCTGGCTGCTCTCGTACCAGAAGGTGTAATTTCCGGTGTAGAGTTTTATCTTGCTGAAGTCGATGTCTACAATGTGGGTGCACACAGTATCGAGAAAGTGGCGGTCGTGAGATACGACGATCACTGTATTCTTAAAGTTGAGCAGAAAATCTTCGAGCCACACGATGGTCTCCGCGTCGAGGTCGTTGGTGGGCTCATCGAGCACCAGCACATCGGGATTTCCGAAAATGGCCTGTGCCAAAAGCACCCGCACCTTTTGTGCTCCGCTCAGGTTTTTCATTTCCGTTTGGTGCAGCATTTCCACAATGCCCAAGCCGGAGAGGAGGGAGGCCGCGTCGCTCTCGGCATTCCATCCGTCCATTTCTGCAAATTCGGTCTCCAGCTCACTCGCACGCATCCCGTCGGCATCGCTGAAGTCGGGCTTGGCGTAGATGGCCTCCTTCTCCTGCATGATGCTCCACAAGCGCTCATGGCCCCGCATCACGGTATTGATCACCGTCTCCTCATTGTACGCGCTGTGGCTCTGTTTCAGCACTGCCATTCGTTTGCCCGGCTCGAGGTACACATGACCGCGTGTCGGGTCAATCTCCCCGCTCAGTATTTTCAAAAAGGTTGATTTTCCGGCGCCGTTGGCACCGATCACACCGTAGCAGTTGTCTCCGTTGAATTTGAGGTTGACCTCATCAAACAGCACACGCTTTCCGTATTGGAGGGAAATGTTTTGAACTTCTAACACAAGAACGGGATTATAAATTTCGGGCTGCAAAGGTAGGCTTTATTTCACGTTTTTTACCGCATTGCACCCGACCTGCACGACGGCGGCGGTCACCGTCTTTTTCGGAGAGACTTTCGTCGAAATTGTGTGTCTCAAAGCAGCTGTTTTGCCGGCAGTTCGTTTTGAATTCGGGAATCTTCGAAACAGTGAGCGTGTTTTGTTCGATGCCCGCCATGCATGAGAATTTCCGTACCTTTCTCCTCAGCCGAAAATGCGCCTTGTGAACGCTCCGCTTTCCTTACTCCGTCTTACGGGAACTGCATTGATTGCAGCGCTCCTCTCGTGCTGTACGCCACCGCCGTCCGCCACGGTTACCAAAACTATGAAAGTGCGCGTCACCGCATACAATTCAGTATCTTGGCAAACCACTGCGACTGATCCTGACATCGCCGCCTGGGGTGATACCCTCAAGCCCGGCATGAAGGCTGTAGCCGTATCCCGAGACCTTATCCCGCTCGGGCTGAAGCACGGTACCGCCGTGCGCATCGATGGCTTGGAAGGGGAGTACATCGTACTCGATAAGATGAACCGACGCTTCAAGCGCAGAATCGACCTCTATATGGGCACGGACGTGAAGGCCGCGCGGGAGTGGGGCGTGCGCAAGCTGGAGATAGCGTGGGAGGTAGAGCGCGACAGTCCCGCCGATCGGCGCTACATGTATTCGGGCGCCGATTCATCCGATGTCGCCGCCTTACGCCTGCCCGATGTCATCCGGTGCAACTTGCAAACATTTCATTAAATTTGCATTGTATGTACCAACATTAATTGTTTTGTCATGGAGGAGAATATCAATCAGCGGCGAAGTTTTTTGACCAAAGTGGGAGCGGGGATCGGCACGCTGCTCGCGTTACCTTTCGTAAGCGCGGCCAAGAGTTTCAGAGACGGTGTGAACCCGCAAGCGCGGCGCGGTCCGATCAAAAGCATGAAAGCCATGGGCTTCCAATGGGAGACCAAAGACCCCTTCCTGTTCTGCGTGCACCACGAAGACTTTTTCCCGAAAGGCAATGCCAAGATGGGGCCCGCCGAAAGCTTGGCGGGTCGCTCCCTCGGCGACGACTTCATCGTAAAGGACGGATACCGCATGTACCACGGCAAGACCGTCCCCGGATTTCCCGGCCATCCCCACCGCGGCTTTGAGACGGTCACTGTGGTGAGAAAAGGGGTGGTAGACCATGCCGATTCCCTCGGAGCGGCGGGTCGCTACGGATACGGCGATGTGCAGTGGATGACCGCCGGTAAAGGCGTGCAGCACTCCGAGATGTTTCCCCTTCTTCACGAAGACAAGGAGAATACCATGGAGCTCTTCCAAATTTGGCTCAACCTGCCGCGCAAAAATAAAATGACCGATCCGCATTTTGCCATGCTGTGGGGCGATTCCATCCCCAACCACTACCACACCAATGCCGACGGTGCCAAAACCCGCACGGAGGTTATCGCGGGCAAAATCGGGGATAAAAAGGCCCCGACGCCCCCGCCCAAATCTTGGGCCGCCGATCCCGCCAATGAGGTCACCATCCTGAACATTACCATGGATCCGGGAGCGGCATGGACCCTCCCCGCTGCTTCGCCCGGGGTGAATCGTACGCTCTACTGCTACACGGGTCACCACCTCAAAATCGACGGTACGGCAATACCGCATTACCATATGGTCGAAACATCCCCGGAGGCGGCCCTGCGCTTGGAAAACGGTGCCGATGAAGCCCGCATCCTCGTCCTTCAGGGCAAGCCCATCAATGAACCTGTCATTAAGTACGGCCCCTTCGTGATGAACACCAAGGCCGAGATCAAAGAAGCCTTCGATGATTACCACCGTACGCAGTTTGGCGGCTGGCCCTGGCCTAAGCGCGATCAGGTACACGACCGCAATTCCGGTCGCTTTGCCCTCCACGCCGACGGGCGAAAGGAGGTGAAGGGCTGATTTTTGCGCTCGGTATTCCCCTTTCCGGGAAATCCGGCCCTCCGTTTGCCCCGCAATGGGTAAATTGGCCCCGTGAAGCAATTTCTCATCCTCCTCGCATTCGCCTGCACGCTCGCGCCGCAGGCCGCCACAGCTCAAGCGCACGAATTCACCCGCGCGGATACCCTCCGCGGCAGCATCACCCCCGAGCGGGCATGGTGGAATGTACTGCGCTACGACCTGGCTTTCGCCCCCGACCTTGCGGCAAAAACAATCGCCGGAAGGCAGGTCATCACCTTCAATGCACTAGACTCCGGCAGCGTGATGCAAATCGACTTGCAAGAACCGATGCAGCTCGAAGAAGCAATGCTGGGAGAGCGTTCCGTGTCCTTCCGTCGCGACGGCAACGTGTATTACATCCGCTCAGATGCGCCCCTTGCACAGGGTGATACGGCGCGGCTCACCCTCAATTTTTCGGGAAAACCGAGAGAAGCGGTACAGCCGCCCTGGGACGGAGGCTGGGTGTGGTCGAGCGATGACCGCGGCAGACCGTGGGCGGGCGTAGCCTGTCAGGGTATCGGGGCGAGCGTATGGTTTCCCTGCAAGGACCACCAAAGTGATGAGCCCGATCTCGGCGCCTCGATTTCTGTTACGGTTCCGGATACCCTGAGCGCTGTGTCTAACGGGCGCCTCCTCGGCGCGGAAGAGGTAGACGAGGGCCTGCGCGGGTATGCCTGGGAAGTGGTGAGCCCGATCAATGCATACAATTTGACCGTGTATATCGGAAATTACGCACATTGGTCAGAAACTTTCGAAGGTGAGGACGGTGCGCTTGATTTGGACTTCTTTGTGCTCGACTATGAGAAGGAGCGCGCAGCGCCCCATTTTTCACAGGTGCACGGGATGCTGGCCTGCTTCGAGGAGTGGTTCGGTCCTTATCCTTTCTATGCCGACGGTTACAAGCTTGTACAGTCTCCCTACTTGGGCATGGAGCACCAGAGTGCCATTGCTTACGGCAACAGGTTCAAAAACGGGTATATGGGCATGGACCTTTCCGGTTCCGGCTGGGGCTTGAAATGGGATTTCATCATCGTTCACGAAAGCGGACATGAGTGGTTCGGCAATAATATCACCTCTGCAGATATTGCCGATATGTGGATACACGAGGGCTTCACGGCTTATTCAGAGGCCCTGTATGTAGAATGCAAATACGGGAAGGACGCAGGAGCGGACTACATCGTGGGTACGCGACGCAATGTGATGAACGACCGGCCCGTCATCGGGCCCTACGGAGTCAATAAAGAAGGCAGCGGCGATATGTACTTTAAGGCAGCCAATATGATCCACATGATCCGCACCGTGATGGACGATGACAGCCTCTTCACTGCTTTGCTCCGCGAGATGAACCGGAAATGGTACCACGGAATCACCACCTCCGCGGAAACGGAAGCCTTTATCAATGAATTTTCCGGAAAGGACTTCACCGGCGTTTTTGATCAATACCTGCGCAGCACCGAGATACCCGTGCTCGAATACACCATCTACGAAGGCCGGCTCCATTACAGATACCGCGAAACAGTTGAGAATTTTAACTTGGAGATACCGCTCACCGACGGCACCAGTCTGAGGCCTCTGAAGGAGTGGCGGAGTATGCCTTGGAACCGGAACCCTGCCGAACCCCTGCGCATCGACAGGAATTATTTTATGTTCACCCGTATGTTCATCGGTCCGCCCGAGGAAAACTGAGGGGCTTTCCGTGTTTATTATCTTTACAAACGCGGAAGCACAGGTCTGCTGTCGGAATAAAATATGGATACAGAGCGAGAAAAACATATCAAAGGCCGCGGAGCGCAGGTAAATACGCATAACCGTTTTGCCCGGCACAGCTACGAGCGTGTGCATGAGGAGGCACTCGATCTCCCGCCGGACAACGATGCGGGCCGCACCTCATTTATTCCCGTGCATCCGAAAACGATTGTGAACACCGTGAGGAGTCCGGATGTGGGCATGGTTTTCTCGATCAATCCCTACCAAGGATGCGAGCACGGGTGCGTGTACTGCTATGCCCGCAACTCCCACGAGTATTGGGGATACTCGGCGGGCAAAGACTTCGAAGAGAAAATCTTGGTGAAAGAGCGCGCCTCCGAACTCCTGCGCAAAAAGCTTTCTTCTCCTTCGTGGCGTCCCCGACCCATCGCCCTTTCGGGAAATACGGACTGCTATCAGCCCGTTGAAAAGAAGCTTGAGATCACCCGATCCTTGTTAGAGGTCTTTTCTGAATTCGGGCATCCCGTCGGGATCATCACGAAGAATGCCCTTGTACAGCGGGACCTCGATATCTTGGCACCGATGGCTGAGCGCAACCTCGTGAAGGTGGTACTTTCCGTGACCACCTTGGATGAGAACCTGCGCCGAATTTTGGAGCCGCGCACGGCTTCGGTTGCCAAACGGCTCGAGACGATTGAGAAACTGTCTAAAGCGGGAATACCCTTGCAGGTGATGGTGGCGCCGATCATCCCCGGGCTCAACAGCAATGAGGTGCTGCCCGTGATTAAGGAAGCTGCGGCGCGGGGTGCCTTAAATGCCGGATACACCATGGTTCGGCTCAACGGTGCCGTTGCTGAGGTATTCGAAGAGTGGCTGCTTCGAACCATGCCTGACCGTGCGGCCAAGATCTTGCGGTACATTGCAGAAACCCACGGGGGCAAATTGGGGGACAGCCGCTTCAAAACAAGGATGAAAGGGGAAGGAAACTTTGCGGACGCCGTTCGGCAGAGTTTTCAAATCGCACGAAAGCGATATATGTCAGGCCGCAGCATGCCGGAATATGACTTTTCTCATTTTCGAAGGCCGCCCCGCGACGGGCAGCTATCCTTTTTCTGATCCTCGGCCCTACTGCGCGGCAGTTTCAGCATTGATTCGTCCCCATCCGAATTCGCTGTCTCGGGTCGGGTAAAAGTTTGACGCCTCCTTCATCCGGTCGAACACTTCTTCGCGGGATTGGTTGAGGTCGGTGCTCCATACCAGTGCGGCGATTCCGGCGGCGGTGGCCGTTGCCACCGATGAGCCCCCCGTGTAGGTGGGTGCGATACCCGAATTGGCCAAGGTAAGCGGACGTTTGCTTTCATCGTTTTGGTCTTCCATGGTCACGGCAAAGTCTACCTGTGAGCCGCTGTGGCAGCTTGTACACTTTTGCATATTGTTCAGGCTGCCTGTCTTGATGCCGGTTACGGCAATGGTATTGTTCAGGTTGGCAGGAAAAATAACGCCCACGAAAGTGGTCCAGCTAAAAGATGTTCCCGCGGCGCAGAAGATCATTTTTTCTTGGTTGTGCGCGTAGTTGACGGCATCGGTGATCTGACCGCTTGAAAACAGGTCACCGAGCGACATGGAGATAATATCCACATCTTCGCGGCTGCCCAGGTAGTAGTATGCGTCACTTACTCCGTTTTTCTCCGCAGAAGTGTTGTGTACCACATCCTCGGTGGCGCGAATGCTGATCATATTGCTTCTGAAGGCCACCCCGGAGGGTGCGCCGTCGCCGCTGAACGGACCGGCCAGTACACCGCCCATACTCGTACCGTGTCCGCAGAGGTCATACGGGCCGTCGTTTTCACAAAAGAAAAACCAGCTGCAGGGGGTGTGAAAGCCGAGGGTTTCGATGGTTCGGTTTCCCGAAAATCCGCCTGAAAATTCATCGTTTAACTTTGCCTGATCAGGGGAATTGCCGGTGTCAATCAGTCCCACCGTCACCCCTGCACCGCGTGCTCCCGCTTTCCAGGCGCGCTGTATCCGCATCGGGATGTAATTCCAGCTGAATGTGGCGCCCTGCGGAGCGGTGTGGAAGTGATCGGAAGGCACAAAGGGTGCCGGCATATTGCCGCCGCAGCCGCTGTCAGAGCGGTCACCGTAGTCGGGATCGATGCCGAAACCCATGGGTTCGCAGTATCGGGTCACGGTGAAGTTTCTCAGATGGGCCAGGGTCTCGTAATCCCACACGCGAAGGTTGAGGTAGGGCAAAGGCTTCTCCCCGAAGGCCACCACATCCTCCGTGCGCCAATTGCGGTCGGGGTAGAGCCGTCGGTAGCGCTCGAGCACATAGTTGATGAGCCGTCTCCGCAAATTTTGCCATTCGCCGCTCCGCACATCAATCTCGTGGATGGCCTCGTCAAGGCCCGCAAAACCCGCCGGTTGATAGCCGAGTGAAATGATGCTGTCTGTGGCGATTACGGCGCTCCACACCGTGAAGTCGTCTGCCTCGCCCCAGTCGAAAACTCCGCGGCTCTCGATAAAGCTTTTGGTGCGACGTATCAGTTCGGATTTTTCCAACGGTTCGCGCCCGTTCAGGGGCTCGATTTCACGTTTCAGCTCAAGGGGCGGTTGGTTGGCGTCGGGATTCGCTTCGCGCGGGGGCAGGTCTTTTTGGCAGCCGGCCAGCAGAAGTACGGCAGCTGCAGCCGTGAAAATTTTGTGAAAAGCATTCATTGCGCATCGGTTTAAGCGGTGATGGGTGAAGACAAGAAACAAAAAACCCCCGGTAATCCCAAAGCACAAACAAATACGGGCGGTGCATACCGCATTTTATCGGAAATCCGGTAAACAACTTTTCTGCCTCCGCGTTATGAAAACTTTGAAACCTAAAAGACCGAGATGCGGTTCACCCTGTTGTTGATCTTCACAGTTTTCGCTACGATTTCCTTTGCGCAGCGCGGCAGCATCAAAGGCCGAATTTTCGACAAAACTACCAACGAAGAGATTCCGTTCGCGAATATTGCCCTGCAAAATACCACGCTCGGGGCGGTCAGTGACATCGACGGAAATTACGAGATCACGGGAATCGAACCGGGCTTGTACAATGTGCAGACCAGCTACGTGGGGTACCAATCGCGCACCATTTTTGAGATTGAGGTATCGGCCAAGCAGCCCGTGACCCTGAACATCGCCCTCACCCCGAGCGGCACCGACCTCCAAACGGTTGAAATCACCACACAGGTATTCGAGCGGGATGAGCAGAGCCCGCTCTCCTTGCAGAAGATCGGCAAGAACGAGATCCAGCGCAATCCCGGAGGAAACCGAGATATCTCACGTGCCATTCAGGTGCTGCCCGGTGTCGCTTCCTCCCTCTCGTTTCGCAATGACATCATTATCCGCGGTGGTGCACCGAATGAGAACCGTTTTTACCTTGACGGCATTGAGATTCCTATCATCAACCACTTCGCTACGCAAGGGTCTTCGGGTGGCCCTGTGGGTATTCTGAATGTCAATTTTATCGAAAACGTGGATTTCTACTCGGGTGCCTTTCCGGCAAATCGGGGAGACGCCCTCAGTGCCGTGCTCGAATTCACACAGAAAGACGGAAACGAAGAGCGGCTCAAAACCAACTTCACCCTCAGCGCTACCGATGTAGGGCTCACTTTTGACGGCCCGATCGGCGATAAAACCACCTTTATTTTTTCAGCGAGAAGGTCCTACCTGCAGCTTTTGTTCGGAGTGATCGGACTGCCTTTTCTGCCCACTTTCAATGATTCACAATTCAAAGTCAAGCACCGCATTAACAAGAAAAACGAGATCACCTTTATCGGTATCGGAGCCTATGACCAATTTCGCCTTAATGAAAGCGCTGTGGAGGATGAAGATGATCCCGAACGCCGCAGAAGAAACCAATTTATCCTCGGTAACATTCCGATTAACGAACAGTGGAACTACACTGTGGGCGCGAATTACAAGCATTTTTCAAAGCGGGGCTTTCAGAACGTGGTTATCAGCCGCACCCATTTGCAGAACAGCGCATTTAAGTATGAAGACAATGACGACTCCCGTCCCGAGAACCTCATTTTGGATTACCTCTCGGAAGAAATTGAGAACAAGCTGCGCCTCGAACATACCGAGCGGAGAAACGGATACCGCATCAATGTGGGGCTCAATGCGGAAGATGTCACTTTTTTCGCATCTACTTTCAACCGTATCAACTTGCCGGGCGGCGAACTCCGCACGGTTGATTTTGATTCCCGCGTTCGTTTTCAACGCTTCGGGCTTTTCGGATCGGTAAGCCGCACCATCCTCGAAGAGCGGCTCCTGCTTTCTCTCGGTGTGCGTACCGATTGGAACAATTTTGTGTCGAGCATGGCCAACCCGATCGATCAATTTTCCCCGCGATTTTCAGTTTCCTATAACCTCACCCCCGAGCTTACAGTCAATGCCAACGTGGGCAGATATTTTCAGCTTCCGCCCTACACCGTTTTCGGGTTCAGAGATGAGGACGATAGGCTCGTAAACCGCGACAACCAAATCAAATACATTACCAACGACCATCTCGTAGCGGGCTTGCAGTATGTCTTTCCCCGAAATACAAAGGTTTCTGTCGAGGGCTTTTACAAGGTTTACGACAATTATCCTTTCAGCTTGCGCGACAGTATTTCTTTGGCCAATCAGGGTGCTGATTTCGGCGTAATCGGAAACGAGGCGGTCATCTCTGCGGGGCAGGGCAGGGCATACGGGGTAGAGTTTTTGGTACAGCGAAAGCTCTACAAGGGCTTGTACGGAATTGCGGCACTTACATTGGTGCGCAGCGAGTTCAGTGACTTGGACGGTAATTTTGCCCCATCCACCTGGGACAACGGCTACATCCTGAGCATAACGGCCGGAAAAAAATTCAAAAAGAACTGGGAGTTCGGTACCCGAATTCGCGCGCTCGGCGGCACACCTTTTACACCCTTTGATCGGCAGACTTCATCGCTCCGCTCGGTTTGGGACATCCGCGGACAGGGCGTGTTCGATTTTGCACGGCTTAATACGGGCCGCAATCCGGACGTGTACCAGATTGATGTGCGGCTTGACAAGAAGTACTTCTTCGATAAGTGGAGCCTCAATGTGTACATTGATATCGAGAATGTGACCAACAATATATTCGAGTTGGAACCCTTCCTCGACGTGGTGCGCGACCCGAACGGTGCTCCCGTGGTGGATCAGAATGATGCCTCACGGTACGAGCTCACTTCCATCCAAAATTCGGTAGGGACCTTCCTGCCGAGCATCGGGGTGGTCATCGAGTTCTGATCAGAGGAAACGAAAGATCGCACCCGTCAGATTTTGCGCAAGTCTTCTTCTTTGATCCATCCGCGGTTACCGCTGGCTATTTCGATGTGGTACCAGTCGCCTTCGCTCCGCAGCAGACTGACCCGAGTGCCGGCGTGCAGCACGAAGACCTCTGTACTTTCTTGGCGGGGTTCACTTTTTACATCGACTTTATCGGTAAAAATTACAGCAGAAAAGGGGGTATAGCGAAACGCCTCTGCAGAGCTGCTCAGGGTGATACCTGCGATGAGCAGGAAAACGCAGATCAGCCCGGTGAAAAAACCGAACCTCCGTAAGCCCGAATTTTTTCCGAAGGCAAACAGGAAAAAGAACAAAGCGGCCGCAATGCTCAGAATCACCGTAATATATGCCCAGCCGTCCGGCCCCATGCCGAACCTGAAATCTTCCCACCACAAGGCGAGTTTGGTTTTGGGCAGGCTTTCGATGCGATCGGCGATGCGTTCATTGGCAAGGCGCAAATTGTAGCGGGCGTCCTCGTTGGCCGGATCAAACTTAAGTGCGCGTTCCAGGTAGAGGATGCTCTCCGGAATTTTGTTGAGTTTGTAGCAGGTATTGCCGAGGTTGTAATTGATGGCAAAGCCTTCCGTATCGGTCTCCGCTTCTTTGAAGTACGCCAGCGCTTCGAGGTACTCCCCGTTTTTATAGGCCGCTGTTCCCTGCTCGAAAGATGCGCGCGCATTTTCTGTGCCGCCTGCCGTTGCACTGAGGTAAGCGACTGTCAAAAGCAGCAGAGCTATATGTTTTATCTGCTTCATTTCTTAAAATGGGCTTCGAGTTTCTCAATAAATTCCGCTGTCCTTTCGTAAAATACGGCATCGCTCTGTCCCGCGGCCGGCGCGAAGCGCGCCATCTCGCAGGTTTCTATGAGGTAAACGGCCTCTCGGCCCAAATGGTCGGGGACCTCATGGTCTGCCAGTTTCTGCCGGATTACGGGTTTTGTCAGGGCTGCCTTTTCTTCGCCGAGTTTATCAGAGAGAAAACCGTAGAGGGCACTGAAAATTTCGCTGTAGAAGGTGCTGCTGTCTCCTTTTGCCATGGCCTTTTTGGCTTCACTCAGGCGTTTTTTGGCCGCTTGATGGGCTTTCTTTTTACGGATGGTTTTGACATCGCCGAGGATGGCATCTCGCTTTTTATGAAAAAGTACGAAGCCGATCAGAAACAAGAGGGGACCTGCAGTGAGCAGGTAGTACCAAAAGCTTCGAAAGAACATTTTTCCCGCCGGGCGGAGCAAGTCGGCATCGGTTACAATGTAGCGGATATCTCTGCGGGTCGGTTCCACCCGCGTGCGGGCAATTGCCCCCGGCTCTGAAGGCACAAGCCCGTCCTCACCGCTTACTTTGATTTCAAAAGGCCCTGCCTTTTCTGTGATGTATTTTTTGTTCTTGGGGCTGAAATAAGTGTATTCGATGGCGGGAATCTCATATTTTCCGGGATAGCGCGGAATGACGAGATACGCGTAAGTGCGGCTGCCGCTCATCCCGTTGGCTGCCAAAGATATGCGGTCTTTCAGCTCGGGATCATAGACTTCGAAGTCAGAAGGGAATCCGATTTCCGGTGTTTTGATGAGGCGGAGATTTCCGCGTCCCGTAAGGGTGAGCGAAAGGTCGATGGCGTCATTTGCGGTGACCTCCGTCTGACCGATATTTGCAGAGAAATTGTATTCGCCTACGGCACCCTTGAAGCTCTCGGGAGCACCGCCGGGAAGGGGCAGTACTTCGATTTCCATGGCGTAGCTCTCTGCTTTTACCTCCGTACCGGGATTAAAGAAAGAGCGGTTTACACGGGCAGTCACGCTGAAGGGGGCGATCTCAATGGTACCCGAGCGCTGCGGAAAGAGGAGCTGCTTCCGCAAAACGGCTTTCCGGTAAGGGACACGGTCGATGTAGGTGTAGTCTTGCTCCCACGAGGTTTGTCCGGTCTTGATGTCTTCGGACCAGAATCCGTCTAAGCTCGGAAAGTTGGTTTCCCCCAAATCGATATTGTTATAGCGGCTCAAGAGTTCGAAGGTCACCACCAGTGCTTCACCTCGGTAAAGCTTTGATTTGGAAATCAAGGTGCGCACGAAGAGGTTTTTATCCGTGGAGGGTCGCTGTTGTTGCCGTCCCTGTCCGGGCTGTGTTCCGCCTGCGGAAGGACTTCGGCCCGCGGTCACTTCAATTTTCAGGGGTTCGCTCTGCAGCCGGGTATTGCCCACTTTGGCCGTTGCGGATCCGATGGTGTAGGTTCCTTCTTTCACAGCGCGAAGGGTATAGCTGAGCGTCATGGTGGAGGTCTGTCGGCCGTTGATGAGCTGAAAGCTGGAAGACCGTGCCGGCCCCATCATCACCCTGAAATCCGAAAAATCGGGCGGAGAGATCTCACCGCGTCCGTTTTCAATTGTGAATTTCACATTGAAGGTTTCACCGGCAGCCACGGTCTGTTTGTCCGTTGACGCGGAAAAAACAGGATCCTGCGCATTGCCCCCTGGCACGCAGAAGAGCACGGAGAATGCAGGGATAAGGCAATAAAACAAGTATTTACCAGTCTTTTTCAATGTCCGTTCGTGTGGCTTTGTGTCGTTTTTTGTCGACCTGCTCCTGCAGATCTTTTTCGCGTTGCATCATGGCTTCGAGCAGCTTCTCCGCTTCTTCCTTGCTCAGTTGGTCCGGGCGCTGCTCTTGCTGATCGTTTTGGTTCTGATCTTCTCGATTGTCCGTGTCTTGTTGATCATCTTGATCCTGCTCTTGCTCTTGGTCCTGATCCTGATCCTGATCCTGATCTTGGTCTTGATCCTGCTGCTGCTCTTCCTCTTGCTTTTTGAGGTGTTGGGCATAGGCCAAATTGTACCGCGCGGCATCGTCTTCCGGGTCGATGCGCAGCGCTTCTTTGTAGGCATCGATACTCTCATCGAGTTCTCCCCCCAAAAGGTGTGCATTTCCCTGATTGAAGCGTGCTTTATTCCGGTCTTCATCGGATTCGGCCAACTTGGCGATGCTTTCAAAATCCGACGCTGCCTTTTTACTGAGCGCTACGGCCCGTTCGGCGGCATCGGCGCGCAGACTGTCGTCTTCAAGTTTTGCCGCTTCTGCAGCTGTTTTTGCCGAAAGGCGTACCATAGCATTCGCGCGGTTAAATCGCGCAGCGGACAGGTCCCCGTCGTTTTCCAGCGCCAGGTCATAGCGCTCCAGCGCCTTTTGGAAAGCACTGTCGCGGTAGGCTTCATTCCCCTTGCTCAGCTCCAGTTTTTCGCGCTGTGCATGTGCTGTCAATGTGACAGCAGAGACAAAAATGAAGGTCAAAACCGTTCTCATTCGAAAATATTTAATCGTTTGGCCCACTTGCCTTTTCTCTCCGTAATCAACGCTTCTGCCAACAGACACAACAAAGCAAGTACCAAAAATATTTGAAAACGATCTTCGTACTCCGCATAGCTTACGGTGCCCATATCTGTTTTCTCCAATTCGTTGAGCTCGTCGAGAATGGTGTTAAGCCCTACTTCCGCAGCGGAGGCGCGCACGTAACGCCCGCCCCCCGCTGATGCTATTTCTTTCAGCATGTCCTCATTGAGACGTGTAATGACGGTATTTCCCGCGCGGTCTTTTCGGAACCCGACTTTTCTTCCGTTTCTGTATTCGGGAATCGGACTTCCTTTAGGTGATCCGATGCCTATGGTGTGCACCACCACTCCGCGGGCGGCAGCACTTTCTGCAGCGCCCACCGCATCGTCCTCGTGATTCTCTCCGTCGCTGATGATGATGATGGCTTTTTTGGCCTTGCTTGAGAAGTCAAAACTGCCCAAGCTTTTCTCAATAGCGGCACCGATGGCCGTTCCCTGCGTAGGCACGATATCGGGTTTCACAGAGTTCAGAAAGAGTTTGGCAGCACCGTAATCATTGGTGATAGGCAGTTGTACATAGGCCTCTCCGGCAAAAACCACGATACCGACACGGTCGCCGCGGAGCCGATCGATGAACCGCTCAATGGAGCGACGGGCCAGGGTGATTCTGTCGGGGCGGGGATCTTCCGCCAGCATACTGTTGGATACATCCACCGCGATCATCACTTCGATACCTTCCACTTTGGCTTCCGTCATCTTGGACCCCAGTTGCGGATTCACGAGGGCTGTCACTGCAAAGGCCGCAGCAAGCCGCCAGAGAATGTATTTCACCGTTACATTGACACTCGAGATATCTTTGACCATAAAACCGAGCAGGCCCGTTGATGCAAAACGCTCCAGCCGGCGGTTCTTGGCCGGGATCATGAGGGCGAATACGATAAACATAAAGGGTCCTGCCGTGAAAAGCCACATCATGCCGGGACGCTCAAAGCGCAATCCGGGCACGGCACCTTTGACCCAGAGCAGCACCAGCGCCAATGCAGCCCAAAATACCGACTCGGTGATGAGCGCTGCGGCAAACATGCCGCCGTATTTGTATTTGGCCTCTTTAATTTTCACGGCAGGGTTTGCATGATCAGGTAACGAAAAATAAATTCTGTCAGGAGAATACCCGCAGCGAGGGCCACGAACCAGAAAAACTTTTCTGCACGTCGGCTGTGCTCCGTCACGTTAATACGTGTTTTCTCCATTCGGTCAATTTCTTGAAAAATAGACTGAAGCACTCCTTCATCGGTGGCCCTGAAGTACGCGGCATCCGTCATGTCGGCAATTTCTTTCAGAAGCTCCTCGTCGATGCGGACGTCCACCATTTCATACTTGTAGGATCCGTCGGGATAGATGGCCGTGGGCGACATGGCCCGGCCGATGGCACCCACTCCGATGGTGTAGACCCGGACACCGAAGCTTTTGGCAATTTCTGCGGCCGTCATCGGGGAGATGGTTCCGCTGTTGTTTTCGCCGTCGGTCATCAGAATAACCACCTTGCTTTTGGCATCGCTCTCTCTCAATCGGTTTACGGCTGTGGCCAGTCCCATTCCGATGGCGGTGCCGTCCTTAATCATACCGGTGCGAACATCCTTGAGCAGGTTGATCAATACGGTGTGGTCTGTAGTAAGCGGGCATTGCGTAAAGGCTTCGCCTTCGTATACCACCAAGCCGATGCGGTCATTGGGACGTCCGCGGATGAATCTTGCCGCCACTTCTTTAGAGCTTTCCAGGCGGTCGGGTTTAAAATCTTTGGCCAGCATAGATGCCGAAATATCCATAGAGATCACGATATCAATCCCCTCCGTAGATACGTTTTGCCAAGACATCAGGCTCTGCGGCCTCGCCGTGGCTATGATGAGCAGTGCCAACGCCGCACTGCGGAGAAAAAAGGGGAGGTGCACCTGAATCTCCGTAAGCAGGGCAGTATCCCGACTGAAGTCGGTGAGGGTGGAAAGGGGCACTTCGGGATGCTTCCGGAGGGCCGTCCATACATGATAAATACCGTACAGCGGGATGAGCAGCAGGACCCAGAATACCTCTTTGTTTTGATAGACGTAACGGTCCTTGAAGTACATCAAGGCGCCCAAGGCGGCAAAGCTCGAGATTACCGCAAATACAACCGCTATTTTTCGTCTCGGGCTCATGATGGATCAGGGGTGTCATCAGCGGGCGGCGCCACATAAAAGGTTCGGTGCACTTCTCGGACAAAGTCCGCGGCATCTTCAACCGATTTGTCATTTTCTGCTCCTTCAGGCTGCTCCTTGGCGAACTTTACCATGTCGGCAAGGGTGAAAATTCTTTGGAGCTTTTTGATTTGGTCCGGCGGGAGGTCTTGGTAGCGCAGACGTTGCATAATTTGGCCCGAAGTGAGCTCGTGCGCGGGCATTTCAAATATTTCTTCAATGTAGGTACGCAGCGCATCGGTTATTTCCGTGTGGTGCTGCTTGACCCGTCCACGGAGGTAATTTCTCTCTCTTTTGGTTTTCTCCAGTG
This sequence comes from Cryomorphaceae bacterium, assembly GCA_003565555.1. GTDB lineage: Bacteria > Bacteroidota > Bacteroidia > Flavobacteriales_D > Cryomorphaceae > T3Sed10-241. The sequence continues at coordinate 18,761 of PXBH01000059.1, forward strand.
ATTCGAGGGCCACCAAATGCGCAGGGCGCTTTTTGACAACGGGCGGTGCCTCCTCTTTCATGCGTGCCTGCTTCCTCGCGCGCATGATCAGGAAAATAATTGCCGCCGCCAAAGCGAGCAATCCGATTCCCCCGGCGATATACGGAAAGTAGGCCGAGAGGTAATCGCGCCAGCCCAATTCGATTTCGTAAATATCGCGGATGTCGTAAATTCCTTTGGTGGTATCGATCTCCACGGACCGCACGGTGAGGAGAAAGGCTTCCGTTTTTACTTCACGGTCGTCTATCTCAAAGGTGAAAGGAGGAATTGCATAGAATCCCGTATCAAAACTAGTGATGTAGACCTTTTGCTCCAAGCGGGTTTCTTTTACTTCCTCACCTGTGGCCAAGGTATCTACACCGGTTTTGCGCACCACTTCCACGTGCTTCACCAAGGTGTCACCCACCGACGGGAACACTACCGATGGCGGGCTGTCCTTCATAAATGGCACGGAGAGCCGCAAGGTCACCTGCTCGCCGATGAGAATTTCTTTCCGGTCGGGGAGGGCCTCGGCCTTCTGCCCGTAGGCGGCGAGCATACACAGCATTGCTGCTGCAAACATGACTGTATGTAAGGTACGGCCGGGCATCTCAGGTTCGCTTACCGAATAAGTTTCTCAGCGGGGTGATGTAAGATTCGTCCGTAGCGATTTGCGCCAGATCCACGCCTGCCCGCTTGCAGGCCTGCACCACGCGCTCCGAGCGCTCTTTCCCCTTTTTCGCATAAGCGGCCCTTACACCCGAGGCGTGGGTATTGACCCAGCGTACATGCCCCGTCTCGGGATCGCGAAACTGTACCAAGCCCACGGCGGGCATTTCCTGCTCGCGCTTGTCGTAAATATGCAGGGCCACGAGGTCGTGCTTTTTATTGGCGAGGCGCAAGGCATCTTCGTAGCCTTCTGTAATGAAGTCGCTGATCAAAAATGCGATGCTGCGCTTCTTGACCACATTGTTCAGGTAGCGCACCGCTTCTGTGATGTCGGTGCCTTTATTTTCGGTTTTGTACTCGATCAGCTCCCGAATAATGCGGAGGATGTGCTGTTTACCCTTTTTGGGAGGAATAAACTTTTCCGGCGTCTCACTGAAAAAAATGACCCCGATTTTATCGTTGTTGGTAATTGCCGAGAAAGAAAGCACAGCGCAGATTTCCGTGATGAGGTCCCGCTTGATCTGACCGCGGGTGCCGAAATCATTTGATCCGGAAACATCCACCAGAAGAATCACGGTAAGCTCACGCTCCTCCTCGAATATTTTTACGAAAGGCGTTCCGAAGCGCGCCGTGACGTTCCAGTCGATGGTACGCACTTCATCACCCACCGCGTATTCGCGGACTTCACTGAAGGCCATACCGCGCCCTTTGAAGGCGGAGTGGTACTCTCCGGAAAAGATCTGGTTGGAGAGCCCTTTGGTCTTCAGCTCTATGCGACGAACCTTCTTGAGGAGTTCCGCTGTATCGACGGCCATATTTCTTTACGGTACTTCTACTGCGTTCAATACTTTGTCGATCACATCTTCGACGGTCACATTTTCCGCTTCGGCTTCATAGGTCAGACCGATGCGGTGGCGCATGACGTCCGGACATACGGCCCTGACATCTTCCGGCACAACGAAGCCGCGGTGGTTCATGAATGCAAAGGCTTTGGCTGCAAGTGCCATACTGATCCCCGCGCGGGGTGAGGCACCGAAGCTGATCAGTTCTTTGAGCTCTTTGAGCTTGTAATCTTCCGGGGTACGGGTGGCATATACAAGGTCTACGATGTAGCGCTCGATCTTCTCATCCATGTACACCTCCTTCACGGTTTCACGCGCCCGAACCACCTCTGCCGCGCTTACCGCCGGTTTTGGTTTGGGAAAGGGCGTTTTCGACACGTTGTTTCGAATGATGAGTTTCTCTTCGTCACGCTTGGGGTAGGTGAGTACCACCTTCAACATGAAACGGTCGGTCTGCGCTTCCGGCAGGGGGTAAGTCCCTTCCTGCTCAATGGGGTTTTGGGTGGCCAAGACCAGAAAGGGTTCGGGCAGGGAGAAAGTCTGCCCCCCGATGGTCACCTGCCTTTCCTGCATGGCTTCGAGCAGCGCACTCTGCACTTTGGCCGGGGCGCGGTTGATCTCATCAGCGAGTACGAAGTTGGCAAAAATGGGCCCCTGCTTTACGCTGAAATCTTGTGTTTTGGGATTGTAGATCATGGTACCCACCACGTCGGCGGGAAGAAGATCAGGAGTGAATTGCAAGCGACTGAAATCAACACTGATGCAGCCTGATAAAGCTTTTATCGCCAGGGTCTTTGCCAGACCGGGTACGCCTTCCAAAAGAATGTGTCCGTTGGCCAAAAGGGCGATCATCAGCTTGTCGATCATGTCGTGCTGCCCTACGATGACCTTTTCCATCTCTGAACGGATCAGGTCTGTGAAGGCACTTTCTTCTTTAATCTTGGTATTGAGCGCTCTGATGTCGCCGTCGGGGGCCGATGACTGCGGCGTTTCAGGAGGCATACCGCTGTTTTGTGGGTTTTCTTCCGAACTCATTTTGAGCGTTTTTGGCTGTAAGGTTTGGCGGAAATCAAGACGTACACAGATTTTCTGCGACACGCAAAAGTCAGCATATTGGCTTCCGCGGGCGGAGGTAGCGCAGTTAAAATGTGTTAATGAAATGGTATTGAGAGAAGTATCGGTCCCGGGCAGCCGAGAAATCGGAAGTTATCGACACCTTACTCAGCACGGTTGAAAACATCCCCGCCGATGGATGCATTGAATCCTTACATTCGCAAAAAACACGCTTATGACCCTTCGAGAAGCTGTAGGTATGGTGCGCGAATTTCACGATGCCTTCCGAATTGAAAATGCAGAACGCCCCGTAGCCGACATCGGTATCGAAGAGGCCCTGCTCCGCTACAAGCTTATGCGTGAGGAAAATGAAGAATACCTCACCGCTGCGCAAAACGGTGACTTGACTGAAGTGGCTGATGCCCTCGGTGATATGCTCTACATCCTCTGCGGCACCATGCTCAAGCACGGTCTCGATGGGAAGATGGAGGCGGTGTTTCGGGAGATTCAGCGGAGCAATATGAGCAAGCTGAATGCAGACGGAACCCCGATTTTTCGCGAAGACGGAAAGGTGCTCAAGAGCAACCTCTATAAGAAGCCCGATATTGCCGCTATCCTCGAATGTGAAGAATACTGATCGCCTCAGATCGGTGCGGCATTCCTCTTAAAATGTCAAAAACGACCTTCGAGACCGGTATCCTCTTCTGCTGTGTCCGACGGCGGGGCACACTTTGCTCGGTGCATGATGTTGCACCTGCCGTATCGACTTCAGGCTCAGGTTCAATTTCCGGTCCCGGAGAGTGAAGCTCTCAGGGCAGCCATTTTTACCGCTGCCACGGCTGCTTCCGCTCCCTTATTGCCGTGGCGCCCGCCCGAGCGGTCACGCGCTTGGCTGATATTGTCATCGGTGAGTACACAGAAAATGGCGGGAATACCCGTTTTGATGCTGACATCCTTGACGCCCTGAGCAACGGCCTGACAAACGAATTCAAAGTGGCGGGTCTCCCCCTGAATCACCGATCCCACCGCTATCACGGCGTCGATTTTTCCCGATTCGGCCAACCAAAGTGCCGCAGCGGGCAGCTCAAAACTTCCCGGCACCCGGAGTGAAACGATATTCTTTGGTAGGGCGCCCAGTTTTTTCAGGGTTTCTTCGGCGCCCGAAAGCAGTGCATCCGTGATTTCAGCATTCCATTCGGAGGTTACAATGCCGAATCGGTAAGGGGCCGCAGACGGAACGTCTGCTTCTGTGTAGTCGGACAGGTTTTTACCCGCAGTAGCCATCCTTTATCCGCCCACGCGGGCGATGTAACTTTCGATGTTTTTTGCTTCCTTGCTTTCGCCGAATTTTTCTTTGATCTTGCGGTAGTTCTTCAGCGCCTTATCGGCCTGCCCCAAGTCTTCGTGCACCAAGGCGGCTTTTTTCAGGTACAAGGGTGCTGTCAGCGGATTGTCACTGTGGCTCACGGCACGTTCGTAATACTTCAAGGCTTTGCTCATGTTTCCGAGCTCCACGTAGCAATCGCCGATGGCACCGCGCGATACTGCACCCAACATCTGGTCGGAAAGGTCAGCGCGCTCCAGGTAGTAAATGGCCCGGTCAAAATCTCCCGCTTCCATATAGATAATTCCCGTGTAGTACGATGCGAGCTCACCGGCCTGCGTATTACCGTACTCTTCGGCAATGTACTCGAAGCCGTAGTAGGATTCGTCGCCGTAGAGCGCCTTCTCCAGACTGTCTATTTCAAACCAATACTCTGCTTTCCACAGCAGCTCCATACCTTCCTCATTTTTCGGCTGAAGGTAAAGACGCGTTACCGCAAAATAACCCGCAAAAAGCACCACAAGGATGGCACCGATAATGAGGATCACTTTGCTGTTGTCCTCAACGTATTGCTCCGTTTTTGAATAAGCAGATTGGACGTCTACAATGGTTTCCTCTCCGTCTTTTTTCTTTTTGGCCATAGGAAGGGTTTAAAATTCAAACGGCAAAAATAGACTTTTTATCCGTTCGCCGCAGGAAGAATTGGTATTTTTGCAGCCGCGCCATGGTATTGTCCGAACTGAATCTTGTAAATTTTAAAAATTACCCGGAGGCCGGGCTCGAGTTTGATCCTAATGTGAATATATTCACGGGGTTAAACGGACAGGGGAAAACCAACCTTCTGGATGCCGTACACTACCTATCTGCCTGTAAAAGCTACTTCAACCCCATCGATTCACAGAATATCCGTCACGGTGAAGACTTTTTCGTGGTCGAGGGCATTTTCGAAAACGGCGAGGGGCGTGATAAAATCTACTGCGGGGTAAAGCGCGGACAGAAAAAGGTTTTTCGGCGAAACAAAGCAGATTACGAGCGTCTCGCCGAGCACATCGGCCGCTATCCGGCAGTGGTGATCTCGCCTTACGATAAGGACCTGATCAGCGAAGGAAGCGATGTGCGCAGAAGATTTACCGACAGCATCATCTCCCAATACAACCGACGCTACCTCGATCATTTGATCGATTACAATAAGGTGCTCAGGCAGCGCAACAGTCTGCTCAAGTATTTTTGGGAAAACCGCACCTTCGACGCGGACAACCTCGAGGTGTGGAGTGCTCAATTGCGCGATCTCGGCGCAGCGGTTTTTGCCGAAAGGCAGCGCTTCATTGAGTCTTTTATTCCCGTGTTTCAAAAACATTATTCCGCAGTGAGCGGAGATGCGGAAATGCCGGGACTCGAATACAGCAGCGACCTTGCCCGGGGAGATTTTGCGGAAACGCTCTCCGCGAGCCTCGAAAAAGACCGACGGACATCTTACACCAATACGGGGGTGCACAAAGACGACCTGAAGTTCAGCGTGGGCGGACATCCGCTTAAAAAATTCGGCTCACAAGGACAGCAGAAAACTTTTCTCATCGCCCTGAAGCTCGCACAGTTCGATCTGATTAAAGAAGCCACCGGCCGCAAGCCCGTGCTCTTGCTCGACGATATTTTCGACAAAATCGACGACGTGCGGGTGCAACACTTGATGCGCTTGGTGAACGACCGTAACTTCGGACAAATTTTTATCACCGATACGCACGCCGGCAGGGTTCGTGATATTTTTTCCGATATGGCCGACAGCGTGAAGGTATTTGATGTAGACAAGGGAAAGGTGTATGAAGCGAAAAGACAATGAAGAGCCCCTCGGCGCGGTGATTGACAGGCTGCTCAAAGCTTACGGGCTGGAGGACGGATACTATGCGGCCGCGGTGATCACCCATTGGGAAAAAATGATGGGGGCCGCCGTAGCGCGCCGTACCAAAGAGGTCAGGCTCGAAGACGGAAAGCTCATTATCTTCCTCGATTCTGCTACCCTTCGGCAGGAGCTCAGCTATGCCGGGGAAAAAATTGCCGCGCGAATCAACCGGGAGATCATGCCCGGATTGGTCAAGGAAGTAGAATTGCGGTAAAAAAAAACGCGAACCTGTTGAGGTTCGCGTTTCCGGTTCATTTATTGACTGCACTCAGCCTACCATTTCGCGCTCGGAAAAGTGAAAAGCCGATTCGATGGCGGCATTTTCATCGCTGTCAGATCCGTGTACGGCATTTTTAGCTTTGCTTTCGGCGTACAGCTTGCGCACGGTGCCTTCTTCCGCTTCTGCAGGGTCGGTAGCACCGATCAACTTGCGGAAATCCTCTACGGCATTCTCCTTCTCGAGCACGGCGGCCACGACAGGACCTGAGATCATGTAATCTACGAGCTCGCCGAAGAAGGGACGTTCTTTATGCACGGCGTAGAAAGTTTCTGCATCCCTTCGCGAGAGGTGGGTGAATTTCATTGCTTTAATGCGGAATCCGGCATCTGTTATCATGGCCAAAATATGGCCGATGTGGTTGCCTTCGACCGCGTCGGGCTTAATCATTGTAAAAGTTCTGTCGGTAGCCATGGGCTCGGAGTTTTTTCGGTGTTAAAAATCGGCGCAAAGGTAATTTTTTGAATGGCTGCACAGCCTCATTTTAACTACTTTTTTCCGAAAGGTGAACAGCCCTCCGGAATTACTCCACCGGATACTTCCGCATGAGCATCTTTTGGAACAGGTGTTTCGGCAGAATTCGGTTGAGGGTGAGCGACAGCCGCTGAATGAAGCTCGCCGTGGGGTAGCGCATTTTGGGACGCGCGATGTTCATGACCTCGTATACCGTGCGTGCGACTGTTTCGGGGCTTTTGGCTGAGGACACTTCCTCGGATATTTCGCGGTAGATTTGCTGAAACCTTTTGTAATGCGGAGACTCGGGACTTTTGCTCCGACGGGCGATGATCCGGTTGGTGTTAATTTCCGTGCGGATATCTCCCGGTTGTATATAGCTCACGTGTATATTTGCCGGGCTGAGCTCCATCCGCATGGTTTCGGACAGCAAGTCTAAAGCACTTTTGGTGGCGCAGTACACGCCGCGAAAAGGGAGGCCGAATTCCCCCGCAATGCTGGATATATTGATGATGCGGCCTCCGCCTTGTTTCCGCATTTGCGGGATCACGGCCCTGCAACACTCCAAAACACCGAAAACATTGGTGCGAAAGACGCTTTCTGTTTCTTCCGAAGAAGTGTCTTCAACCGCTCCGGCAATGCCTACCCCGGCATTGTTTACCAATACATCCAAGCGCCCCTCTTTTTCGATGAGGTAAGCTACCGCTTTTTGTATGGTGGAATGGTCATTGAGGTCCAGACGAAGCATCTTGATGCCGTTCAGTGTATCACCGTTGGCTGTCTTTCTGCTCGTGCCGTAAACGGTACACCCCTTGTCATGAAGAAATCGACAGGTGGCCGATCCGATGCCCGATGAGCCTCCTGTAACCAGAACGACTTTGTGCGTCATAGTAAAAAAAAAGTGGGCAAGCTACTCACATCGCACCGCTACAACCGCATACCCTTGCTCCGTTCCCGGCCTGGGGGAGTTCTGCAGGAGCTGGTCGTATGAGACTTGCCCGGCGCAAAAGTACAACAGAATTGGTTCCGCGCAATAAAAATCCCGTTTCATTGCGGTCGCTTCCTATATTTGTCCAAAACCTGAGCGCCATGTTATCCAAAAATGCAATCTCGTTGGGCATTTACTTCGCCATTCTCCTGATCGTTATATTTCTCGTGCAGGCCATTTTCGACGGCGGACTGGTGCTGTCATTGATTATGGGAACCGTTTCCCTCGCGGCTACCATCGCTTTTCCGGTCATCTTTGTGCGGAAAGAGCGACTGGAAAACGGGGGAAGCATCTCCTTCGGCGCTGCTTTTAAAACCGCCTTTATCGGCATGCTTATAGGCGGGGCGCTGTCTACCGCATTTAATTATCTCTACGTGGAGTTTGTGGACCCGTCTTACCCGGAAAGAACCGTAGAGAATACCATCAAGTCTCAGCAACGCTTCATGGAGGGCAACGTAAGCCACGAACAAATGGAGGAAACCATGCGCGTCACCGAGGACGGCATCCGAAAAGGCTTTACTTTTACGGGTATGGTGTCATCCTTTCTGTACTACGCGCTGTTCTTTTTGGTGCTTAGCCTTATCTTTGCCGCGTTCCTGAAAAAAGATCCCCCGCCGTCGGCCGTTATAGAAGAGGAGGATTATGAAAACGGTACAAGCCCTTTGAATTGATTACCATAGCCATACCCCTTTACAACGAAGCTGAGTCCCTCCCTGAGCTCATGGATTGGATTCACCGCGTGTCGCAAGATTTCGGACTCGAGTTGGAAGTGGTTATGGTGGATGACGGGAGTACCGATGAGAGCTGGAATGTGATCTTGGAATTGAGGAAGAAGTATCCGTACCTCAAGGGTATACGCTTTTCGCGTAATTACGGAAAGGCGGCGGGCTTGCAATCTGCTTTCGCCGCAGCTTCAGGAGATGTGGTCATCACCATGGATGCCGATCTTCAGGATTCGCCCGATGAAATTCCCGAGCTTGCTCGGCTGATTCGGGAAGAAGGTTACGACCTGATTTCGGGCTGGAAGAAGAAACGCTACGATCCGATTTCCAAAACTGTGCCTACCAAACTTTACAACTGGGCCACGCGGAAGATGTCCGGAATTGAACTCCACGATTTCAATTGCGGCTTGAAAGCATACAAGGCAAAAGTGGTGAAGGAGGTGGAGCTGTACGGCGATATGCATCGCTACATTCCTGTGCTTGCCAAGCGGCTGGGCTACACGAAAATAGGGGAGAAGGTGGTGCAGCATCAGGCGCGTAAATACGGCACCACAAAGTACGGCCTGTCGAGGTTTATCAAAGGCCCCCTTGATCTGCTTACGCTCAGCTTTGTGAGTACTTACGGAAAGCGACCCATGCACCTTTTCGGGACCCTCGGTGTGCTCTCTTTTCTTTTGGGGGCTGTGATGTTTGCATACTTGGCCGTATCGAAGCTGTTTGCAATGTACCACGGGATTGCCGCCAAGAATATCGCGACGATGTCTGCATTTTACGTGGCCCTGACGGCCATGATCATCGGGTCCCAACTCTTTATCGGCGGGTTTATTGCCGAGCTGGTCCGCGGTACCGATCCCGGGCGCAACCGATATGTGATCGAAGAAGAGGTGGGATTCAGCGAATAACTCCCGAACCGATCAGCTCATCTCCTTCATACCAAGCGGCAAATTGACCGGGCGCTACCCCCCGTTGGGGCCTGTCAAAAATAATGTAAAGGCGCTGCCCGTCGTACTTGAGCGTCGCTTCTTCCAAAGGTTGGCGGTAGCGGATTCTGACCTGATATCGGCGCTGCTCTCCCGACTTCAGGGCCTGATCGGGCCGCACATAATGAATGTCAGCATCGGCCACGCTTAAACCTTTGCGGTACAATCCCGGGTGGTCGTCCCCTTGGCCCGTGTATACTGTATTTTCTTCGATGTCCGTTCCCAAAACGAAAAGCGGCTTTTTTGTTCCGCCCACGGCCAGGCCCTTGCGCTGCCCCACAGTAAAGTAATGGGCCCCGCTGTGGGTACCCACTTTTTTTCCGTCTGCTCTGCTGAAAACGCGCGGAGAAGAGAGGTCAGCATCTTCCTCGCTCGGGTAATCGAGTACAGCCTCCGCGGGAACCTCGATAATATCTCCCTCCTTCGGCTTAAGCTGTTGCTGCAAAAAGTCGGGGAGGCTGATCTTGCCTACAAAGCACAAGCCTTGAGAATCTTTTTTGTCGGCAGTGACTAAACCGATATCGGCCGCAATTTTGCGCACTTCGGATTTCTCCAGGTCGCCGATCGGAAACAGGGCTTTGGCAAGCTGATCTTGGCTGACCTGACAAAGAAAATAGCTCTGATCCTTTTTCGGGTCTTTTCCGGTCAGGAGCCTGTACACGGTCTTTCCGTGAGCAGCAGTCTCACCCTTTCTGCAGTAATGCCCCGTGGCCACGTAATCTGCCCCGAGTGAGAGGGCGGTTTTCAGAAAGACGTCGAATTTGATCTCCCTGTTGCAGAGTACATCCGGATTCGGGGTGCGGCCGGCCGCGTATTCGGCAAACATGTAGTCCACGATTCGCTCCTTGTAATCGGCACTCATGTCGACCACCTGAAACGGAATGTCAAGCGCCTGTGCTACGAGCATGGCATCATTGCTGTCCTCAATCCACGGGCACTCATTGGCCAGAATGACCGACTCATCGTGCCAATTTTTCATGAAAAGGCCGATGACCTCATACCCTGCTTCTTTCAGAAGCCATGCCGCTACGCTGGAGTCAACACCTCCCGAAAGGCCTGCTACTACCCGTTTTTTCATCTTGAGAATTCGAATGCAAAGATACGCAGGATTCAGCCACGATCAGAGCGAGCGCAGGGAGGTGGTATAATCCCCGCTTCCGTGCGTCAAGTCACGATAAAATTCGGCATACTCCTCAATCGTTCGCTCAGCATGCAAGATTTCACTGATCCGCTCGGCAGCCTTCCTCCCCAAATCTGCGCACCAGGTTCTTTTTTCGATGAGTGCTTTGACGGCCTCTGCAAGTGCGGCAGGATTTTTCGGCGGTACCACCATCCCGGTCTGCCCGTGCTCGACCAGGTATTTATTTCCGGGAATATCCGTGATGATCGGCGCCGTGCCCAGATGCATGGCCTCAACCACTGCTTTTGTCAGAGATTCAGCTCCGATGGAGGGCATGACGAAAGCATCTGATGCACGCACCAGTGAAGCCGCATCCTCTTTGAAACCGGTGAAAAAAATGCGCGATCCGCGACCTGATTGCTCGGCCGATTTTTTGAACGTTGGCGTGTCCAACCCGCGACCTATCAATAGAAGGGCGATATCCGCAGATTTCGGGATCAGCGCCATGGCCTTCAGAAGGTATTTTACGCCCTTCACCCTTCTGGCATTGGCCACGCAGGTGAGCACGAAGGTATCAGGTTCCGTTTTGTATTCTGACAGGTCAGCGGCGGGTATATTTGCGTACCATTCCGGGCGGTGACCCTTGTTGACGGTCACAAGTTTTCCACTTGTTTTTTTCAGAGACTGACGCCGAAATTCATCCTCAACTGAGCGTGAATTGCATACCACCTTGTCGGTACGCGGGTGGTAATATTTGGTGTACATCCCGATGTCATACCACTTCATATTGGCTTGGGTGCCGCGGTACATCACGACTTTTACGTTCAGTCCTTTCGCGGCGCGCAATCCGTTCTGATAGGCTTTGCTGTTGAACATGTGCAAGATGTCATATTCCCCTTCCTTCAGGTGCTTGCGGATAAATGCGGAAGCATTGCGGTCAAATTTTCTTTCGGGATGAAAATCGATGACTTTGATCCCCGCCGCTCGGAAATTCGCTGTGTACGGCGCGTCGCCGTAAGTCATTACCGTAATTTCAAAGCCCTTCCGCGCCAGACCGATGAAGATTTCGGCTTCGGGTCTTACACTCAGTGTTGACCTGTAATTGCTGATCACCAAAATTTTAGGTGGTGTCAGGGGGGAGGGGTTACCGTCCATTCCGCAAAGTTAGGCCTTCGAACGCAACCCGCAAAGGGCGCGGTACAGAGACAAATGTTCCCCGCGAAATTTTCTTTGACCGGAAAGTAACCCCGCAGCCTGTTTTGCGGTATTTAACTTTTAATGAATACCGGCGGAGAATCTCTGTCTCGGAATTCTCTATTTTCGTTCGCTGATTTGGTGTACAAACCCTTAAACAAAAAACAAAAAGGATGACTGCTGAAAACAAGATAAAGTCGGACGCTTGGGTGCTTTATCAAGGCCCCGAAGAAGGCGGTGTCGGATCCTTGGTTCGGGAAGAATTTGAATTTTCCGGTATCTCAGATGGTGAGGTACTTACGGAACCTCTTTACGGATGCTGGGAAGGAAACATGAGCCATTCGATTGAACGAAAACCTATCGACATAGCACGACACAGGGGAGAAGAGAAGGTAGTCATCGGCAATGCCGGTGTGGTTCGAATCCTGGAAAAAGGGAAATCGGTCACCACCTGTGAGGTGGGAGATGTTTGCATTGTGTTTTGCGTGGGAAAAGTGGACAGACGCGGCTACCCCGAAAAAATATTGGGGTACGATGCCCCGGGGACGATGGGCGTACTTTCGAAGAAGAGTAAAATGCCCGGACATTCGGTCATTCCCATCCCCGCAAACTCGAAGTACAGTTACGAACAGTGGGCCGCCTTTTCTTTAAGGTACGTCACCGCATGGTCCAACTGGAAAGCCGCATTGAGCTGCTGGAAGTCTCAAATGGACGGTGTAGATCCTTCACAAGAATATGTGCTCGCATGGGGTGGAGGTGTTTCCTACGCGGAGGCTCTTCTGGCTAAAAATGAAGGGTTTAATGTGGTTATGGTGGCCTCGAGTGATGCCCGAATAGCAGCCCTTGAAGCCGACGGCATCACAGCCCTGGATCGACGGGAATTTTCGGATTTGAAATTCGACCCGGTCGCATACCGCAAAGATCCCGATTACAAGGCGCGGTACCTTGCCGCCGAAAAATTGTTTGTCGAAAAGGTCAGGGAATTCTCCCGTGAAAATAATATCGCGATTCTGGTCGATTTTGTGGGCCTGCCCGTTTACCGTGCTTCTCTGAAAGTGCTGGCCAGACAAGGGGTCATCACCACTGCGGGGTGGAAAGACGGGATGGTCTTGACAAATTTCAGGGCCATTGAGTGCATCAGCAGACATATACACGTTCACACCCATTACGCGCGGTATTCCGAAGGCTTGGAAGCCGTCGATTACGCAGAAAAAAACGGCTGGATGCCGGACCTTTCTCGTGATAAAGTGTACGGTTTTGACGAAATTATGCAGGTGCATGAAGACTTCAATACCGGCAAGATCGACACTTATTTTCCCATTTTCAGGGTGAACGATTGATAAGGAATTCGGGAGGTGTATCTTTAGGCCCGGCAAGCGCCTGTCTCTTGCATCCTCTCCGACGGACTGCGCTCAGCGTATTTGCCCGCGATAAACCCCGATAGCCTCAGATTAGGTTTTAACGAAAGTATCCCCGATAGCAAATGCCCCTTAAACAAGAGCCTCAATTCACCACGATAACTGAAGCGCTTTCGACCCACAGTCGAAAGCAGCCTGAGAAAACCGCTTTTCGATTCTTGATTGACGGCGAGGAGGAAGGCCCCGTGCTTTCCTATGCGCAACTTTACCGCGAAGCCGGGCGCATTGCTTTTACCTTGCTGAAAGATGTAAACCCGGGAGATCGTGTTGTATTGCTCTACCCGCAGGGCTTGGACTTCGTTTCTGCTTTATTCGGTTGTTTTTTGGCAGGCGTTATCGCTGTACCCGTTTTTCCGCCTGCCGGCCGGCGGCGCACGGAGCGGTTGGAGAATGTGTTGAAAGACAGCGATCCTGTCGCAATACTCGCTACGGCTCAGATCGAAAAATCTGTGAGTCGCCTGCTCAGCGAAAAGAATATCGAGAAAAAATATCTCCGGATCATCACTGATCAGCAGCTTGATGAAAGTGTAAACCTGACCGAACTTCCGGCAGCGGCACCGGACCATACCGCACTGCTTCAGTACACTTCAGGTTCCACCGGAAATCCGAAAGGCGTTGAAGTAAGCCACGACAATCTCGTGCACAACAACCATGCACTTTACCTCGCGAGCGACGGACAACCCGATACGGTATGCTGGCTGCCGGTATACCACGACATGGGGCTTATCGGCAATCTCATTTATGTGGTCTATTGCGGCGGCACTCTCACTTTGATGTCGCCCGCCGACTTTATTCGCAAGCCTGTACGTTGGTTCCGGGCGCTCACCAAGTACAAAGCGTCGGCTTCGGGATCACCCAATTTCGGATACGATTTGTGTACGCGCCACATTTCGGATGAAGACCTTAAGGACATGGACCTCTCCGGTTTGATGGCCTCGGTCAACGGAGCGGAACCGATAAAACCCCGCACGGTCCGCAGATTCAAAGATAGATTTGCCAAAGCAGGTTTTCGCGAAGATGCTTTCATGCCCTGTTACGGTATGGCCGAGGCTACTGCGCTGATTTCGGGAACACGCGGCGAAGATGCAGACCTTATTTTGGACGCGCAGGCGCTGGGCAATAAGAAGGTGGTGCCCGTGCGTGAGCATGAGCCGGGCATGACACGAACCGTTGCATCTTGCGGCAAGCCTGCAACAGGGATGCGCATTATTGCGGTCGATCCGGACACCGGCGTGGCCTGTCCGCCTGATACCGTGGGTGAATTATGGGTGCAGGGCCGCAGTGTGGCCAAGGGGTATTGGCGAAGGCAGGAGCTGACCGAAAGTGTTTTTCGCGCCGTGCTTAAAGAGGAAAGCGGCCGCTTACGCGAAGAAGAAGGATTCTTTTTGCGAACCGGTGATATGGGCTTTCTGCGCGAAGGCTCGGTCTATATTACCGGTCGCTTGAAAGAAATGTTTGTTATCAACGGCGCCAACGTTTTTCCGCAGGATATCGAACGCAGCATTCAGGAAGACAATCCGGTGCTGCAGGAAAATGCAGGAGCCGTATTTGCGGTGGATTCCGAAGAAGGCCAAGACGACGTGATTGTCATGCAAGAAATTGCAAGATCTAAGCTGAAGGATTGTAACCCGAGGGCCGAAATACGTAAAATTGTTGACCGGGTATTGGCCATTCATGAGATATCCCTTTCGGGCGTCTTTTTGCTTGCGCCCGGAGCTTTGCCCAAAACAACGAGCGGAAAAATCAGACGCCTGAAATGTGCAGAACTGTACATTTCGGGTCAGATTCCCGGAATAACAGATCATTTGCTGCTCAATAAACGAGCGATTAAAAATCCATTTGATATGAGTGAAAACAGTCTTAGCGCGGATGCTCCGAAGGTTCCCGCTTTCGAATTGATTACGGAGGCCTTGGCTTATCATGCCGAGCATAGCCCCGATCAAACGGCTTATCGATTTTTGGAGGACGGAGAGACCGTCAAGGCTACGCTCACTTACCGCGAGCTATACGAAGCTTCCCGAAAGCTGGCCGCTAAGATCGCCGAAACTGCGGCCCCGGGTGACCGCGCCATGCTTGTGTTTCCCTCCGGTCTCGATTTCCCGACGGCGTTTTTTGCCTGTCTCTATGCAGGCGTCATAGCGGTTCCTATGTATTTGCCTTCCGGAAAAAGAAGGTTAGGCAGGTTCAAAACAGTGTCGCAGGATTGCGCCCCTGTTTTGGCCATCGGCGAGTCCTCCAGCTCAGAAAAGGCCAAAGAGTGGTTTGCGGAAACGGAAGTTTTGAGTGATCTCAAATGGATTGATGCGGACCGAATGGGGGAGGACACTCAGATTTCGCTGCCGACCCCGGAGCCACAGCATACAGCGTTTCTCCAGTACACCAGCGGCAGTACCGGGGATCCGAAAGGGGTAGAGGTGTCCCACGCCAATATCGTACACAACAACCGCCTTTCCATGTTGTCAACACGGACTGCGCGAAATTATGTGAGCTGGCTTCCGATTTACCACGACATGGGCCTCATCGGCAAGATTTTGGCAAATGTCTACGGCGGAGAAACACTCACCTTCATGGCGCCGGTCGATTTCATTACCAAGCCTGTGCGTTGGTTACGCGCGCTTTCGGAATACGGAGGGCAGACTTCGGCTGCTCCTAACTTTGCCTTTGACCATTGTGTCAAGTACATTTCTGATAAGGAGATGGAAGGCGTTGACCTCTCCGGCTGGAAGGCGGCAAGCAACGGTGCGGAGCCGATCAAGGCATCCACGATCAGAAAATTTACGGAGCGCTTCGGAAAATACGGTTTTCAACCCTCTACCTTCATGCCTTGCTACGGGATGGCTGAGACTACGCTGATCGTGAGCGGAACGGCCGGTGTGATTGAAATTATCCGGGCGGATAAAAAATCTCTCCTCGACGGCAAAATTGCAGAGGTATCAGGTTCGGAGGAAGAAGCCTCCGAGCTGGTCGGAAGCGGTCCCGTCCTCGGCGGATTCACCGTGGTCATCGTGGACCCGGAAACCAAGCACGCATGCCCGCCCGATTCGATCGGTGAGATCTGGGTGCAAGGCCCGAGCGTGACCAAAGGCTATTGGCAGCGGCCCCAATTGACAGAAGAGATTTTCAGGGCCCAAATCGAAGGTGAGGAGGAGCGCGGACACTTCCTCCGCACGGGCGACTTGGGTTTTTTGCGCAAAAACAACCTCTTCGTCACCGGACGGCTCAAAGAATTGATCATTATCAACGGGGCAAATATCTATCCTCAAGATGTGGAGCGTTCTATTCAGGAGGAAGATCCCGTACTCCAAGAGAATGCGGGCGCTGTGTTCAGCGTGGAGTCCGAATCCGGCATGGATGAGGTGGTGGTTTTCCAAGAAATCTCCCGTCAGCACGTGCGTGACTTCAATGCAGAGGAAGTCATTGACAATATTATAAAACGCGTTATTGCCAACCACGAAATCCCTGTGCTTGCAGTTTTCCTGATCAGTCCGGGCAGGCTGCCCAAAACCACGAGCGGCAAAATCCAGCGCATGAAATGCCGGGCGGAATACCTCGCGGGCAATCCTCAGGGTGTTTTGGCATCCAGAGACCGCTCCGCACTGAAAAGTGCGAAAGATGAAGGCAAACGCAAAGCTTCCGAAGAAACCCCCGCATCAGATTCGGCCTTGAGAAAAGAGCTGAGCGATCGGATCGTTAACGAAATCGCAGAGCTTACGGAAGTTCCCGAATCTGCTGTAGATGTGAATACCTCTTTTGCCTCTCTGGGAGTGTCATCCATTCAGGGAATTCAGCTTGCCGAACGCCTCGGAAGGTTTCTCGGGCGTAGGGTGGAGACCACGGATCTGTACAATTACAGCACCGTCAATGAGCTGGTGAATCATTTAACTGCTGAAACCGCCGAAACAAAAGCAGAGGAGCCGCGTGCTTCCGCAAACGATTCCGGAGCGACAGTCGGCGATGAGCCCGTAGCGGTGATCGGCATTTCGTGCCGCTTTCCGGGTGCCGACGATTTATCCGCTTTTGAAAAACTGATCAGCAAGGGAGAGGACGGAATAACCGAGGTGCCCGAAGACCGCTGGAATTGGAGCGAATACTATGATACCGCCGGAGGCCCCGGTAAAATGGTCACGAAGTGGGGCGGCTTTATCAGCAACCACGACAAGTTTGACCCGCAATTCTTCGAAATTTCCCCCAGAGAGGCAGTGCTCATGGATCCTCAACAGCGGATACTTCTGGAAGAAACGTACAAACTTTTTGAATCTTCAGGCTATCCTTCCGCACAGCTTCGCGGAAAGGATGTCGGTGTATTCATCGGCATTGCCGGCAGTGACTATACGGGTAGGGTGCTTCAGCATTCAGATGAGAGAAACATATATACCGCCACGGGAAGCTCCTACAGCATTGCTGCCAACAGACTTTCCTATTTCTACAACTTTACCGGTCCGAGCGTATCCGTTGATACGGCCTGCTCATCTTCTCTTGTGGCACTGGGCCAAGCGGTAAAAGCACTTCGCGACGGTGACTGCCCCATGGCCGTGGCGGGCGGTATTAACCTCATTCTTTCTCCCGAAGGCACCCTCAGCTTTTCGCAAAGCGGACTCATGGCCGCCGACGGACGGTGCAAAACTTTCGATGCTGCCGCAGACGGTATCGTGCGCAGCGACGGCTGCGGCGTAGTCTTGCTGAAGCCGCTTTCTGCTGCTTTGAAAGACGGTGATCGAATACACGCCGTAATCCGCGGCGTCGGGGTCAATCAAGACGGAAGAAGCAACGGGCTCACTGCGCCCAACGGTCTTTCTCAGGAGGCCTGCATCAGAAAAGCGCTCAAAGATGCAAAACTGAATCCCCGCGAAGTGAACTTTGTGGAAGCCCACGGTACGGGCACCATCTTGGGTGATCCGATCGAGGTGAACGCACTGCACGCGGTATACGGGTCGGGCCGAAAAGATCCGCTGTACGTGGGTTCGGTGAAAGCCAATATCGGTCATACCGAGGCGGCTGCGGGAATCGCCGGATTCATCAAGGCTGTGCTCGCGGTGAAAAACAGAGCGCTTCCCGTTCAGGCCAATTACAATGCACCGAATCCCCAAATCGATTGGGACAACATTGCCGTAAGGGTGCTGCGGGAAGTCAAGAAATTTAACCCCGGAGGTCCGCCGCTGCGGGCCGGTGTAAGCTCCTTCGGATTCGGAGGAACCAACGCCCATATTATTTTGGAGTCGGCGCCGGAAATCGATGAACAGGCGGAAGAAACGCAAAATGCTGCACGCTCCGTTCAAATTTTGCCCGTTTCGGCCAAGGACGCGCCCACACTGCGCCGCAAGCTCACTGAACTGGACCGTTTCTTAGAGCGAAACAGCACGGTGACTTTAGATGACCTTGCCTTCACCCTTTTTTCCGGAAGGGACCATTTCAACCACAGGACCGCACTGATCGGCAAAAATGCAGAAGACCTCAGAAAGGGAATTGCTGATGCGCGGGAAGGAGAAGAATCACTTTACTCCTTTTCAGACCTCGCGGTGAAGGGCAAGAAAGTGCATGCTTTTTTCTTTACGGGTGCAGGTCCGCAGTACCCCGGAATGGGGAAGCACCTCTATGAGACAGAGCCCGTTTTTCGCACACACCTGGATCGATGCGCCGAAATAGCTTCGGAATACATGGAGAAAGACCTTCGCGAGGTCATCTTCTGCACCCCGGGATCAGAGGAGCATAAACTTCTCGATAGGATCGACTACATGCAGCCCGCAGTATTTGCTTTTGAATATGCCCTTTATAAATGGTGGGAGCATCTCGGCGTCACTGCCGATATTGTGATCGGTCACAGCCTCGGTGAACTCGCGGCAGCCTGCATCGCGGGCGTATTTGATCTCGAATCGGCAGTGAAGCTTACCGTGAAGCGGGGGGAGCTGATCTACAAGATGCCTGTCCCCGGGACCATGGCCTCCGTGCAGGCGAGCGAGAAAGAGGTGCGCGATGTGATCAAAGACCGAAAGGACGTATCTGTGGCCGTGCTGAACAGCAAGACGCAGACCGTGGTTTCCGGCGAGACGGAAGGCGTGGACTTTGTCGTAAAACACTTTGATGCTGCAGGACGCAAGACCAAGGTGCTCAACATCAGCAGGGCCGGCCACTCTCCGCTGATGGATGCCATATCCGATGAATTCCGCAAAGTAGCGGAAAGCTTTGAGATGGCACCCGCACGCATACCGCTGGTCAGCAATGTGACCGGAAAAACAGCGGGTGACGACATTGCAACTGCAGAATATTGGGTGAACCACCTCAGGCAGCCCGTTCGATTCGCAGACGGTTTGCAGACGGTGAGTGATTTCGGCGCAAATTTGCTGATCGAAGTGGGGCCGAACCCTGTACTTCTCGGCATTTCGCGTCAGGCGGGACTCCCCGGAGAGGGAACGGTACACATCGCCTCGGCAAGTGAGGATGACAAAGACGGCACTGCACTTTACACCGCATTGGCAAAGTACTACGCCGCCGGCGGGGATATCAATCCCGAAGCTTTCCTTGCAGGACGGCCGGGAAGCTTTACAGATGCTCCGCTTTATCCCTTTACGGGAAAAAGGTTGATGGTCGAGGCTTCTGCCCGGACGGAAGCTTCCGGCGAAGCCACGGGAATGCCCCTTCTCGGGCGTGCCGTGAAGGTGGCGGGGCTCTACGGTGTATTTGAATCTGCCGTGAGTCAGGAAACCGTACCCTATCTGCGTGACCACCGCATTATTGACTCCGTGATTGCACCTGGCTCTTTCCATATTGAACTCCTCCTCGAGTTTGCGGCTTACGCCAAAAAAGATTTGATGATCCGCGAACTCTCCATTCAGCGGCCGCTTTTTGCGGATGAAACCGCACCGCGAAGAGTTCAGGTCATCGCAGAAGAGCAGGAGCTGAGCGATGCGCTAAAGGTGAGTGTGTTCAGTACGGATGCCTTAGGTGCAGACTGGACCTTGCACGTAGCGGCTACGATGCAGAAGCGCTCCGGCGAATTACCCCCGTCTGCAGACCTCGGGAAATTGTCCGATGCGCATACGGAGGCCGTGGATGTCGCGCAATTTTACCGCGATCTCGCGGAAATCGGGTTTCATTACGGACCGAGTTTTCAGGGCGTGAAAGTACTGAAGCGCGGAGCATCTTCCGTATATGCCGAGTTGGAGATTGCTCCCGAGGGGCAAGATGCAGCAGAGGCTGCAGGAGCACAACTCCACCCCGCACTGCTCGATGCGGCCTTCCAAATGCTGGCCGGCCTCTCCGCGGGGACTGAGCAGAAAGAGACTTACTTGCCCTTTGCGGTAGAAAACCTCGAAGTGACCGTGCCTCATCTTACCCGTTGTAAAGGTGTGCTCAAGGTACATGACCGCGAACCGGATTCGGAGATCATGCGCTGCGATATCACCCTGTACACCGAGGAGGGAGATTTTGCCGGAAGGCTGGACTTCAGTTGCAAAAAAGCCTCACCGGAGCAAATCACGGCGGGAGGCTCGCGCCTGCGCACCGACTGGATGTATGATGCCCGCTGGTCTGAACCTACCGGAGTCCCGCCCGAAGAAGTGCGGCCCGAAAATATGCTTCTGCTCTGTCACGATGATATCGCCGCCGATTACGAAGGCTTTTTGATGGAGATTAAATCGCGCGGAATTCCACATACCGTGGTGAGCGATTGGGGCCAAGCCAACGCCATGATGTTCAACACAGACTATGACGCCCTGACCGTACTTTGGGGAAATCCCGAGGGAGAGGGTTCTGTGGCCGAGCAATCTCGGCAATGGGCCCTGGACGGGCTGAAGATGCTCCAAGACCTGATATCGACAGGAGCGGCAAAAGGGCCGAAATTTCTGAAGAAAATATACTGGGTTACCGAGGGCTTTGCTTCCGGAGCGACCGATCTGCGATCGGCACCGCTCTGGGGATTGGGACGCACTTTCGTCAAGGAAACCGATTTTGATCTTAAGCTCATCGATATTGACCGCAAATCCTACAGCACTGAGCACTTGGCGGAAACCATCTTTTCCCTCGGTACAGAGAGCCAAGTGCGTCTGACAGGTAAGAAGGCGGAAGTACTGCGACTTGAAAAGCACCGCGCAACCGAGGCAGGTCAAAAGACCTTTACCTCGCGTGCCACTTGGATCATTACCGGCGGAACGGGAGATCTGGGATTGCAGGCCGCACGTGCCGTGGCGACCCGTACGGATGTGGCGCGTATTGAGCTTTGGGCCCGGCGTGAACCTTCTGAAGAAGTGAAGGCTTTCGCGGCCGAAGCTGAAGCGCTCGGCACTTCCGTCGTAGTGCGCAGTGTGGACGTGGCCGATGCGGATGCGGTAAGCCAAGCTGTGGCCTCCGTGCCCGCTGAATTTCCCGTGAAGGGTGTGCTCCACATCGCCGGTGTCGCCGAAGATGCCCGTATTCCCGAGCAGAATGAGGATACTTTTGATAAGGTATTGAATCCAAAAATACGCGGCGCGTGGAATTTGCACCGGGCCACTGAGGGTGCAGACCTTGAGGCTTTTGTACTTTACAGTTCCCTGTCGGCACTTGCCGGAGTGCCCGGTGTGGCAAATTACGCCGCTGCCAATACCTTCTTGGATGCCTTGGCACGGTACCGTCGCGAACACGGCTTGGCCGGACATTCCCTGAATTGGGGTGCCTGGGCCACGGCCACAGGACTCCTTGACGCTTCGCGTGCAGATGACTTCAGGAAATACATGCGTGCACGCGGTGTGGACTTGATCGACGGAGATTCAGGAACAGACATATTGATTTACAGCTTGATGAGCGGATCGCTGCCATCGCAGGTATTCGTAGCGCCGCTTATTTTGGAAAGTGCTTCTCCTTTTGAGTTGCCTTCCGGCGAAATACAGCCCCTCTACAGAAAACTGTTGGGAGGAGATGCCACGGATAGTGAAGCGGCGGCTGCAAAGTCTAACCTCCGCGCCGAGCTTTTCAAAGCTGATCCCGAAGAACGCCGCGCACTTTTGGCATCCGCTGTCAAGAAGCAGGTGGGCCTTGTGGTACGCCACGAAAATCCGGAAGCTATAGATCCTGACGCAGATATCTTCTCCCTCGGCGTTGACTCCCTGATGGCGGCCGAAATGGTTTCAAGACTCTCTAAAATGATCAAAGAGCCGTTGGCACCCACCATTCTCTTTGATCAGCGAACAGTGAATGAGCTGACCTCTTTCCTCTTGGAGGTAACCATAGATTTCTCAGCGGAAGAGCAGGGGCTTACCGAGGATCCCGAAGAGGATGTAAAAGCGGCAGCGCCGCGTGAAGCCGCTGCGGCTCCGCAAGGGGCATCCGTCCCGAAGGAGGCTCCGACCGACAACGGAGCACTTCAGCGGGAGGATTGGGAGCGCAAGCTCAAAGCCCTGCTTGCGGAAGAGCTGAAGGCCCTCGGTAAAAACCCTGATGCCCTGGAGGAAAGCCGAATCCTTCGACGAAACATTGCAAAACTCGCGGCATCATTGAAAAAGCGTTTATAACGCCTGAAGGATGATATGATCTACCCATGGAAAATACTGTAGTTGCTATACCCTTCGCGGGAGGAGATCGGTACGCTTATCGCGCGCTGATTGCCGCCGCCCCCGCGGATTGGAAGTGGATGGTATTGGACCTGCCCGGGAGGGGACCGCGAGGAAAGGAGCCCCGACTGCGCAATATTGCCCTGATGGCAGACGCGCTCTTCGCTGATTTTCG
This sequence comes from Cryomorphaceae bacterium, assembly GCA_003565555.1. Lineage (GTDB taxonomy): Bacteria > Bacteroidota > Bacteroidia > Flavobacteriales_D > Cryomorphaceae > T3Sed10-241. Next base: position 41,412 of record PXBH01000059.1, read on the forward strand.
TGCGGATGTACCCGTCGGACCTTATATCTTGCTGGGCCACAGCATGGGCGCCATTCTGGCCTTTGAACTCCTGTGGCGCATCAGAGCCGCCGACTTGCCCATGCCCGCTGCCGCTCATTTTTCGAGCATGGCAGCGCCGAACGTGGTTCGGAACAAAGCGGTATCGCACCTTCCGTCCGATGAATTTTGGGAAGCCATGAAAACCTACGACGGTGTTCCGACGGGTATTTTGGCCAATGAAGCTTTAAGAAATTACTTCGAGCCGATTCTCAGAGACGATTTCGCGGCAGCTGAGGTGTACTTCCGTGAGGCCGGAGAAGAGCCGCCTTTTGATCTGCCGTTTTTTATTTCGGCGGGGGAGGAGGAGGATATTCCGGAGGCGAACCTCATGAAATGGCAGGATTTTTCCGCAAAGCCCATTTCTGTGGAGCGCCCTCCGGGTCGGCATTTTTTTCTTTTGAAGCAGCCTGAAAATGCGGTGGCCCGGATTGCAGGGACTTTCGATTCGAACTGTAAATCGCAGCGGTGATTGCCCTTCTTTATACGAATTTGGTCGGGAAATTTGACAGTTGCGATCCCGACGTTATACGCGGCTTGTTGCCTCCCGAGTTGGGCCGGTTAGCCGAGAAATACCGCCGCCCCGACGATCAAATACGTAGCTTGGCCTCTAAGTACCTCCTGTTAAAGGCTCTTGAACTTTTCGGCATATCCGGTCCCTACCGCTACATTGCAGAAACCGCAAGATCAAAACCCATTTTGGAGGGGGTGACCGATTTCTCATTTAATATTACGCACAGTGCGAATATTGTGATTTGTGCCGCATCTGACGGTGCGGAGTTGGGGGTCGATGCGGAGCAGGTACGCCCCGCTCCTGATATTGTTCATCGCGGGGTGTTTACACAAAATGAGCTGGAACTATTGCAGCGTGATGCAAACGATCCGCAGGCCTACCTGCGGCTGTGGACACGCAAAGAGGCACTCTCGAAAGCCGACGGCAGGGGTATGCGCCTTCAATTTCGAGAAACCGATGCGACGGAAAATTCAGTCGAGGTCGGGGACATGCGCTACGCAATAGTTGATATACATGGGCTGCCTGACGGATACGTCGGTGCGCTCGCATATGCGCAGGGTGAAGCTGCGGTCGACATTGAGCTTCGGGAAGTGCCGATTCCCTCAATTTAGGGTTCTGCTTCCGTCTTGGCGAATGCCGGTCAGTGCTTCAAAATCCTTCGCAAAAGCGGAAGAGAAAATGCGGGCACCCTTGGCACTGAAGTGCGTCGGATCCTTGTAGTAATCGAGTTCCGTGGGAAAATCCGAATAGTCGAGGTAGTACGCATTTTCATGTGCATCGGCGAGGTCGGTAGCAAACCTTACGAATTCGTCAAAATTCGGGAGACTTTCCTTCAGCAGCGGATTGGTCGGGACGGTGACCAGTATAAACTTTCGTTGCTTTGAGCCCCGCAGGTAGCCTTCAAACTCTTCGAGATAGGCGGTGTCCACAGAGAAGTATACCATGGCGTTGATGGAGTTCAGGGCGTATTCATCTTCCGGGCTGAACACCTTGTTCGGATCGTCGAATTTATCCTGAAGCTCTATACGACGGCTGTTGAGGTTAGCCAAGCGTTGCACAAAGATTTCTACATCTTTTTCGGACTGGCTTTTTTCTTCCAGCATTACGCCTCGATTGTCGCGCTTGTCGCCCCGGAGTCTTCGCAGGGGGCCTACGGCATAATTGAAATAATTGCCGTAATACCTCATCCCCGGCACCGTGTAATGGGCATTGAATACCCCGCTTTCGCGCATGAAGTTTTCAATAACCTCATGGTGCAGCAAGGGGATGAAGGTCGATGAGTTGATCGTTGTTTCGGGATTTCTGATGAAGGTGCGCGGATTGATTTCAAAGATGATCGGAGCATCTTTGTCTTTTTCGCATTCTACCTTCATCAGCACCCGGGTTACATCGAAGAGGGCCTTGCCCATTCCGTAATTGAAACAATCCGGGCTGATGGAATCGGGCGTAAATGAGCTTCGGGCCACCGAGGCTCCGAATACGGGGATTTCGTTCGGATTGGGATCATCGAGCAGGCGCTTGACTTTGCTCTGATTCGACCAGGAATTCGCAAAAATGATGTACCGGTCGAAGATATAATCCGCTCCGAGGAGAAAAATTACGAGCACCGCGGCAAGCGGCCAAAGTTTCTTGACCAGCAGCTTCGGAGTAACTTCGTCGTTCTCAGAATTGGAAATATATAAATTGCTGATTCGCATCTTCTCCGAGCATTAGGATTAAGAAAAGCATGACGGCCAGATAGACCAAGTTGTTTTTGAATTTCAATTCACGGTTAAACCATGTGGTAGGGATGAGGATCAGGCAGAGCAAGACAAGAATATAGAAATTTGAGCCCCCGCCGAATCCCGCAGTTACGTCACTTGGATTCCAAGACCAATCCGTAAAAATCTTTCCGTAGCCGGTAAAGACGTCATCCAAAGATTGGGCGCGAAAAAACAAGGTGCTGAGACAAATCAATACCATATTCCACAAGGGAACAAGGGCATTTCTGTATATCTTATTCTGTATGCGCGGAATAGATCGCATGATCTCAATATGCCCCTGAATCCCCATGATCACACCGTGATAGACGCCGAAAAGGATGAAGGTCCAATTGGGGCCGTGCCAAAACCCGATCGTTGCGAGCACCAGTACATTAATCCAAAACCGTTTTTGATTGCTCGGATTATTGCCGAGAAGGGGGTACTGCATATAGATGAAAATCCACTGGGTCAAGGACATGTGCCACCGGCTCCAGAAATCCCTGAAACTTTTCACCCAGTAAGGCCGGTTGAAATTTTCTATCAGGTTAATGCCGAGCAGGCGTGCCGAGCCGATCGCGATATCGGTGTATCCGCTGAAGTCGCAGAAGATCTGCACGCCGAAGAAAATGAGGGCTACAAAGACCTGCATGCCGTTTGAAACGGAAAGATCGATGAAGACATAATCGACGAAAACGCCCACATTGTCCGCAATGACGAGCTTTTTAAAAAAGCCCAGTACTATCTTGTTCAGGCCGTAACGGACATCTTGGAGCTTGAGGTTGGCTCCCTTTTTCAACTGGGGTATCAGGTGTGAACTACGTTCAATCGGACCGGCGATCAGCTGAGGGAAAAAAGATACGTAAAGGGCGAAGTAACCGAAGTTGCGCTCGGGCTTGATGCTGCCGTTGTACAGGTCTATGGAGTAGCTCAGCGTCTGGAAGGTGTAAAATGAAATACCGAGCGGGAGCAGTACATAGTGCGTCACGGGCGGAAAGGGTGCGCCTAAGAGCGTGGCAGCCTCGTGTATATTGAGGCTGAAGAAGTTGAAGTATTTGAAATAGAAAAGAATCCCGAGATTTGAGCAACAGCTCAAGATCAGGTAGGGGAGCCGTTCCCTTTTGGTTTTGAACTTGCTCATTTGGAGTCCGGCCCAGAAATCGATCGTGGTGCTTCCCAAGAGCAGTAAAGCGTACACAGGCTTCCACGACATGTAGAAGTAGTAGCTTCCCGCCAAAAGCAATAACCACCTCCAATTCCTGTTGAGTGCAAAATAGAGCACCAACACAACAGGAAAAAATATGATGAATTCCAGCGAATTAAATAGCATAGGTATGCTTTAGTTTAAAGGGGCTGTGCGCCTCGGGACGGCGGCACGTTTCACGCATACGGCTTACAGCATGCTTTGGATACATCACCCGGCATTTTCTCATGCGGCAAGTTTTGTGTGCTGTTTTGAAAATTTTGAAGGCAAATCGAATTAACCTATGTTAAGAAAACCGCAAATCTAATTAAAAACCTATGCGGCATCAATACGCTTGAGGTTGGTTGAAAACTCCGTTCCCGAGATGTTGAGGTTTTGTTAAGTTACTGTTTTTCAGATTTGGAAACCTGTCATGGCCGCGTGCTGATCTGATTGGCGGCAGCATTCGCAGCGGAATATTGTCTGCTTCAGTATTTTTTTGAGCGCACTCCCCGGTTGCGATTCTGTTTTCCGCAATGTAACCTGCCGTTCAAACCCTATCTTTGCAACGAAAAATTAAATGACCATGGAAACCTTTTCACCTGAAATAAAACCCGGTGCCGGATTTGGAAAAATACTCTTCGGCATGGGCCGAGAACAAGTCAAAAAAATACTCGGTGAGCCCAATGAAATTGAGCGAAATGTACACGATGACAATGAGGAAGACGTTACTGAATCATGGCATTACGACGACATTGAAGTTTCGCTGAGTTTCGAAAAGACAGAAGACTGGAAACTCTGCACCATTGCGGTTAGTGATCCGGAAGCCACCATCAACGGCAAAAAAGTTGTCGGAATGAGCACCGAGGAAGTCAAGGCCCTGCTCAAATCACTCGACGTGAAAAATCCGACCCTCGAAGATTGGTCCACCGCTGAGGACCCCGACTATTTTTCCCTGACGGCAGAGGAGTTGGAAATGGTCTTTTGGATCGAAGGAGACGAAGTTATGGATATCCAGTGGGGGCCCTATTTCATCGATGAAGATACCATTCGCTGGCCGATCAACGGATTAAAGGTCGTTTGACCCCTGTGTTTGGCTTGTCTGAGCACTTCTTAAATGTTTAGTACGCGAACCCATTAAATTTTTGCCATGAGCGACGATAAAAAAGTGATCTTTTCCATGGTCAAGGTCAACAAGACCACACCCACGGGAAAACATATTCTCAAGGACATTTATCTCTCTTTCTATTACGGGGCCAAAATCGGTATTCTCGGTCTTAACGGGGCGGGAAAATCTACGGTGATGAAAATTATCGCCGGGCTCGATAAGTCCTTTCAGGGAGATGTTGTTTGGTCGCCCGGTTACAGTGTAGGCTATCTGCCTCAAGAGCCTACCCTCGATGACTCCAAAACCGTGAAAGAGGTGGTCATGGAAGGTGTGAAAGAAATCACCGACGTATTGGCCGAATACGAGCACATCAACAACAGCTTCACCGATGAGGCCGTGATGAGCGATCCGGATAAAATGCAAAAGCTGATTGACCGTCAGGCCGAAGTGCAGGACAAGATAGAAGCACTCGGCGCATGGGATCTCGATACAAAACTCGAAATCGCGATGGATGCGCTCCGCACGCCTGAAGGAGATACCCCGATTATGAATCTCTCCGGGGGAGAGCGCAGGCGGGTAGCGCTGTGCAGGCTCCTTTTGCAACAGCCCGACGTATTGCTCCTCGATGAGCCCACCAACCACCTTGACGCGGAGTCCGTGCAGTGGCTTGAGCAGCACCTTTCACAGTACAAAGGCACCGTACTCGCGGTGACCCACGACCGCTATTTCCTCGACAATGTGGCCGGCTGGATTCTCGAACTCGACCGCGGTGAAGGTATCCCTTGGAAGGGCAATTACAGCTCTTGGCTGGATCAAAAAGCCAAACGTCTGGCCCAAGAGGAAAAGCAGGAAAGCAAGCGGCGTAAGGAATTGGAGCGTGAGCTGGAATGGGTGCGCATGAACCCGAAAGGCAGGCACGCCAAGAACAAAGCCCGACTGAGCAATTATGAAAAAATGCTCTCCGAAGGCAGTGCTGAGAAAGAAGCCCGCCTTGCGCTTCCCATCCCCAACGGTCAGCGCCTCGGGAATGAGGTAATCGAGGCCGTCGATATTTCGAAAGCCTACGGAGATCGCCTGCTTTACGAAGGCCTCAATTTCAAGCTCCCGCCCGCCGGCATCGTGGGCATCATCGGGCCCAACGGTGCGGGTAAAACCACCCTTTTCCGTCTGATTATGGGTGAAGAAAAGCCGGATTCGGGAGAGATCAAAATCGGAGATACGGTGCAAATCGGTTATGTGGATCAGCGCCACGAAGACCTGGATCCTGAAAAAACCGTTTGGGAAGTGGTCAGCGGAGGTACCGAATTTGTGGAAGTGGGCGGCGCCAAAATAAATTCTCGCGCCTATGTCTCTAAATTCAACTTTAACGGTTCCGATCAGAATAAAAAGGTGGGCGTGCTTTCGGGCGGAGAGCGCAACCGACTCCACCTTGCCATGACCCTCAAGACCGAAGCCAACGTTTTGCTCCTCGATGAGCCTACCAACGACATTGATGTCAACACCCTACGGGCACTTGAGGAGGGGATTATGAATTTTGCCGGATGCGCCGTGGTCATTTCTCACGACCGATGGTTCCTCGACCGTATTTGTACGCACATTCTCGCTTTTGAAGGCGATTCATCTGTCTACTACTTCGAGGGAACCTACAGCGAATACGAAGAAAACAAAAGGAAGCGGCTCGGAGAAACCGGGCCGAAACGCATTAAATACAAAAAGTTGGTGCGGGGCTGATCATTTTTTGATCGGAATTCATTCGCTGAACAATTCTTTTTGTTCTCCCTTTCGGGAAATCTGTTTGGCCGGAACACCCGCGGGCGGCAGGCGATCCCATTGTTTGCCCGCTCCGTGCAAAGACTGTAAATTCGCAGCCTGCTGCCGGCCTGTCCGGCGGTGGTTTTGATAAAGAATACCATGAGAAAACCATCCGTTCCCAAAGGTACCCGAGACTTCCTTCCGGGCACCATGCGCAAGCGCAATTACATCTTCGGGGTGATCCGTGATGTGTTCGAACGTTACGGTTATCAGCCGATTGAGACACCGGCAACGGAGCATTTGGATACCCTCACGGGAAAATACGGCGAGGAGGGGGATCGGTTGATTTTCAAAATATTGTCGCGCGGAGATAAGCTGAGAAAGGCCATTGCCGCCGGTTCAGATTCAGCGCTCTCCGAGGAGGCATTGCGCTACGATCTCACAGTTCCCTTTGCCCGCTTCACCGTGCAGCACCAAAACGATTTGACTTTTCCCTTCAGACGCTACCAAATCCAACCCGTGTGGAGAGCCGACCGGCCCCAGAAGGGGCGTTACCGCGAATTTTATCAGTGCGATGCGGATGTAGTGGGTACGGGTTCATTGCGTTGTGAGGCGGAGTTTGTACGGATATTCGACGAAGTATTCACGGCGCTCGGCATTCCGGTGGACATCCGCATCAACAACAGAAAGCTGCTCTCAGCCGTCGCCTCGTCCGTAGGCGCCCCGGAGCGCATGACGGAACTCGTCACCGCCATGGATAAGCTGGACAAGCTGCCCTTAGAGCGGGTGAAAGACGAACTGCGCCAAAAGGAATTTTCAGAAGAGGCCCTCACAGCACTGGAGCGTATTCTTGCCTCGGCAGCGCGGGGCGATGCAGCTTCGGGAGTTCCGGATGCACTTGCCGAGCTGCTCGGTGAATTTCCGGAAGGGAAAAAAGGCTTGGAAGAACTGCAGTACATTTTTTCTAAAACGGACAAACCGGGCCTTGCAACCGCGCGTCTGCGTTTTGACCTGAGTCTGGCCCGAGGACTGAACTACTACACGGGTGCCATTTTCGAGGTAGTACCGCGCACGGACGCGCAGGTGGGAAGCATATGCGGGGGCGGTCGCTACGATGACCTGACGGGTATTTTCGGCATGCCGGACATGTCCGGTGTGGGAATCTCTTTCGGGGCGGACCGCATCTATGACCTCTTGGAGGCAGTAGGCGGTTTTCCCGAAAAGGAGACCGAAGGCACGACCGTACTTTTCGTAAATTTCGGTGAGGCTGAAGGGGATTATTGCGCGGAAAGGGTACACGCACTTCGGGCCGAAGGCATCAAGGCCGAGCTCTATCCCGATGCCGTGAAGATGAAAAAGCAGATGAAGTATGCCGACGATCTTAACATAGCTTTTACGGTCTTGGCCGGAGAGGATGAGATTAGGCGCAGTGTATTGAAAGTGAAGCAGATGAAGACAGGTGTGCAGGAGGAAATTCCGGAGGCAGAGCTCGGGAAGTACATTAAAAATATTTAGAAGCACTCAACCGCTTCGAAAACATACACCATCAACTCCATGCACGAAATTTCAGACCGACTGCTCACGCTGCGGCGCATTTCAGATATCATTCAAGGCGGTGAAAAAATTGCCCTGAGCCGGGATGCTGCCGAAAAAATAGACGCTTGTCGGGCTTATCTCGAGAAAAAAACCTCAGAATCAGATGAGGCTGTATACGGCATCAATACAGGATTCGGTTCGCTGTGCAATACCAAGATTGATCGATCCAATTTGGAGCAGCTCCAGAGTAATCTGGTAATGTCGCATGCCTGCGGAACGGGCCGTGAAATTGCACCCGAAACCGTCAAGCGGATGCTGCTTTTAAAAGTGCAGGGACTTTCCTACGGCCACAGTGGTGTGAGACGGGAATTGGTCGAGCGCCTGATTTGGCATTTCAATGAGGAGGTGCTCCCCGTCGTTTATGAGCAGGGCAGCTTGGGCGCATCCGGCGACTTGGCGCCTTTGGCGCACTTGGCCCTCCCGTTGATCGGCATGGGCGAGGTCAATTACCGCGGCGAGAAGCGGCCTTCGGAGGAGGTGCTGCGCGAATACGGGTCAGCTCCGCTCACGCTCAAGTCGAAAGAGGGCCTGGCACTGCTGAACGGCACCCAGTTTATGTCGGCATTCGGTACCTTGGTATGCAATGAAGCGGAGCGAATACTCGATTGGGCAGACTTGATTTCCGCTCTGTCTATAGAGGCCTTTGATGCGCGTCCCGAGTCTTTCCATCCGAGTGTACATGCCGTAAGACGCCACAAAGGCCAACCTGAAACAGCGGCCAATGTGCTGTGCATTCTCTCGGGCAGCTTCAACTTTTTGAAGCCCAAGGCGCATGTGCAGGACCCTTACAGCTTCAGGTGTATACCCCAGGTGCACGGTGCATCCCGTGACGCCTTTCGGCATATCTGTGAGGTGTTTGAAAATGAGGTGAATGCCGTGACCGATAATCCCACTGTTTTTCCCGATGCCGATGAAATCATTTCAGCGGGAAATTTTCACGGACAGCCGCTTGCCTTGGCATTGGATTACGCTGCCGTCGCCTTGGCCGAGATTGGGAGTATATCGGAAAGGCGCATTTATAAATTGGTGAGCGGAGAGCGCGGGCTGCCCGCTTTTTTGGTAGCCAATCCCGGGCTGAATTCCGGATTTATGATCCCTCAGTACACGGCAGCCTCCGTAGTGAGCAAGAATAAGCAGCTGTGTACGCCCGCTTCAGTGGACACCATTGATTCCTCTAACGGGCAGGAAGACCATGTGAGCATGGGAGCCAACGGAGCGGTGCGCACGCTTGAGGTCTTGGAAAATGTGCAAAAAGTCCTCGCAGTTGAGTTGCTCAGCGCAGCCCAAGCCGTTGATCTTCGCGGCAAAGAAGGTGTAGCTCCGAAGGTCACAGACCTTCACCTCCGATTCCGTGAATCGGTAAGTTTTATGGAGGAGGACCGCCCCTTGTATCCGGATATGGCTGCAGCCCTCCGTTTTGTAAAGGAAAATGATCCTCGCGAATGGATGATGCCCTGAACGACGAGAATAAAGTTTCGACCCCCGTTTTTCTGAATGTCCTGTGCATTCTTACCATGCTGAACGGAGCTTACGGCATGTTTTCGGGAGTGGTAAATGCCGTATCCCCGCCCGATGTGGATGAGCGCATGATCGAATCTGTGTTTTCTCGGCTGGAATCGCTTTCACTGCCGCTTGATGATGTGCGCGGTGAAGCGGAAACCTTCATGCTGAATACCATGCTGAACATAGGCAATATCGCTGCTGCAAACTTTTTGTTCTACGGCATGAGCCTGATCGCGGCGCTGTTGATGATCAACCGGAACAAGGTCGGGTTCGCACTTTATGTGGCGGCGCAAATCGGACTTGCATTTATCCCCTCCTTTTTCGGCGGGTTTAACGTCGTGGGAAAAGTCAACTTCATCGTCCTTATGGTGTGGAACGGAATTTGGATCGCCGCCTACGCCTCACAGCGCAAGCACCTCAGCTGAAGCTGTGCTTACCGGCCTTCCTGCGATCCGAAAACCCTGCGCAGAATATCGTTGACCCGCGCTGACGGGTTTTCCCTGATTTTGGCCTCTTCTTCGGCGACGAGCAAAAACAGTCCGTCCATGGCATGGTCTGTCACATAACCGGTCAGGTCGGGATTTACAGCTTGACCTCCTGTGAACGCTGCGGCCGTGTTGTAGGCAGATGCAAGCGGATTCCAGTAGGCTGTGAGCTCCACTTGCTCTACAGCGTCGTCTACGCGGGGCCTGAACCTGCGAATCAGTTCCTCTTCTGTCCTCGACCGCAAGTATGCGGTGGCCGCTTCTTTATTGTCGTTGCGCAGCAGACCGAAGGCATCCTCTACGGTCATGGAGGTGATTGCGTTAGTGAAAATGGGCACAGCTTCTTTCACGGCTTCCTCGGCCGCCCGGTTCATGGTTTCTTCAAATTTCTCCACCTGTGATCGCATTCCCAGGTTGAGTGCAGCAGACTTTACTTTTTGGGCCTCTTCGGGAAAAGGGATAAAAAGACGGGGATTCTTATAGAATCCGTCTTTGGCAGAAGAGGCTTCAGCGGCATTGGTGATCCCTACCCGCAAGGCCTCCTTCAGGCCGGCGGTGACTTCGGCCGAACTGAGCGCCGGCTCGTCTTCCAATGATCGATTGACGGTCTCAAGTGTTTTTCGGAGGGTCTCATCCGAACAGCTGCTGAGCATTGAAGCAGCCAAAAAGAAGAAAGTGCAAAGTCGCATGGTAAGTTTTGCCCAAAAGTAAGGATATGATCGAATTCGATGGTTATGCATTTCGAACGTCGTGCCTGATTTGAATAAAAACGAAAGCCGCTGCACAGGCGTGCAGCGGCTTTTACATGCATTTGGCATATAGGTGACTTATCTTGCGATCATCACTTTCTTCACCACAATTTCGTCCTCTGTTGTCATTCGTGTGATGTAAATACCGTTGGGAAGGCCCGCTCCGTTAAACTCGGTGCGGTACATTTGGTCAGCATTTACTTCTGCATTGAAGAGGGTGCTTACGGTCCTTCCGCTCAGGTCGGTCACCTCTACGGTGATGCGTTGGCCGCGTTCTGATACAAACTCAACATTTACAGCTCCGGGAGAAGGGTTGGGGTAAGTCTCCAAACTGATGCCGGGGGTGAGCTGACCGGATACGGGAACCGGCGTTTCGGGGCATCCTTCCCCGCAGTCTGCCAGATCTTTTGTGCTTCCGCCGTGGGCTTTCACATCCACTTGGTCACCGTCTACAAAGATGCGCATCGTTCCTCCGCCTTGTGCCGACTGACCGAATCCGGTTGTGAAGTGCACTTCTTCGTCACCTTCAAGGTTAAAAGGTCCCTGAAGCTCCGGGGCGCCTGCAAAGTTGTAGAAAACCTCGCGGGGCTCTCCGCTCTCGTTACGAATTCTCCAGCGGTAGCCGAAGAGGCCGTCGCATTCGAGGTGGTAACCCATCGAAGTCAGGCGCACGTTTCCGTCGGTTACGTTGTGTTGTTGAACCACCGTTTCATTGGTGCAGAAAGGATCGGGAGTTTCAACCTGCTCTGAGCTTGCGCAGTCAATGATGCCTGTTCCCTGATCGTCGCCGTCGGTATAAGCATTGTTGATGTCGTCGAGAATGCTGTTGATTTGCTGAGCGCTGTAGGCCTGGCTACATCCGCCGAATACTTCGTTGGCGAGGTCAAACAGCTCGCCGACTGTGAAGCCTTCAAAAGTTCCCGACTGTACCGTGAGGTCGGCGAGAAGTGTTTGTGACGCTGAGAATTCTGAATCATTGGCATCAAATCCGAGGCTCAAGGCAAGGGCGGTAAGATTGCCCGCCAGGGTTCCCTGATTGCCTGTGGGGTCGGTCAATGAATTGCTGAGTGACGAAGGTTGGCCGCCGCTGGGGAGAAAAGCTTGCACTGCGGCAGCAGAAGTCAGCGTGAGGGTGTTTCCTTCTTCACATCCCAATACCAGTCCGTCGGGGAATGCAGCATCAAAGTTGGCGTTTCGGTATGCACCGGGATTGTTGCCTGCGGCAGGTGATCCCCAGCCTCCTTGGGTTTGTGTTCTCCAAGGGCCTTCGCATACGGGTGCCGGTTCTTCGCCGAGGTCGGGAACGGGAGCGCAACCGTGAAGTGCCACGATTCCGTCTACATCATAACCGTCGCGGTTGGAAAACTGCGCAGCTTCAGGTGTTACGTCTACTATTTTCACCAGGGTGAAGTACTCGAAGCCTGTTTCGGCGTAGACATCAAAAAATTCGCCGTTGGTGCAGCTCTCGCCTACATATACAAACTGACTGTCGTCAATTTCTGACGCGTCGAGAACCACTTGCTGTGAAACGTACACGTCGGCACGCTCTTCGTAACTCTGGCAGGTCTGATTACCGAAGGTGGTTTCAACCACTTCAAGGTCATCAGCGCCTTCAACGGCGATTGCGGCATCTTCAAAACCGAGGATCAGGGTTCCGCCGAAACCGAGCGACACAAAGTTGATGGTATTGTCTCTTTCGGGTGCTCCGAGCGCTTGCTCGGGGTTCATCCTGTCGGCGGGAATATTGCCCGTGCCGGGTTCATAAAGCAGGACCTCATGGCCGTAGCATTCCTCCGAATCAAAGAAGTCAAAGTCCTCGCATCCGTTCAGGGCAATTACCCCGTCTACATCATAGCCGTCAAGGGTGGTCGTAATTTCTGAGTTGGTGATGCGGATGGCTGTGATGTAATCCAGCCCCACATCGGCAATATCGATTTCCTCGTTTCTGCAGATTGTTCCGTAAAATTCCCAGTTGATTCCGTCGCTGCTCAACTCGATGTCGGCAAATTCATCATCGTTCAAGCCGCAGTTGTTACCGGAAAAGGAGGTTTCAACCACTTTGATGTCGTTTCCGGGCAGGTCAAGGACGATCCCGCCGAAGCCGATTTCAATAAAACCGCCTACACCGAGAGAGAAAAAGTTGCCCGCGCTGTTATTCAAAGAAGGCGCTCCGAGAGTGATTTCGGGATTGCTTCGGTCTGCGGCTACAGGTTGGCCGTTGGTCTGCGGGCCCTGTTCATAGTTGAGCACTTCAGCTCCGTAGCAAGGCTCGCTGTTCATACTGTCGGCATCCTGTGCAAGCACGGGAGCGCAAACAAATGCTGCAGCTGCAGCAAAAATGATGTTTTTGGTAAATCTGTTTTTCATAGCTGTCGTTTTTATTGACGGCCCAAAGATATGCCGGTAAAACACCGCTGTCAATATTTCGTCGATAAAAAAAGCCTGTTCGTCTATATTTTAGTCTGATTCGGGTGGCCATATGGTCGGTTTCTGTTTTAGGATTCCCTCCTGTATTCCGAGGGCAATGCTTCGTGCACTGACATTTAGCGGAGATATTTCAAACCGTGCACCTCAATACAGGTCACGCAGTAAGGTCAATAAGGAGATTTGCGGAGGCACGGCAATTGCAACTGCCGATCGACTGTTTGTGCCCGACGCAGAGAAGGAGCAAAAAAAACCCGCTTCGGAGAGCGGGTTGAAAAATCAAGCTTTGCATTCTTTGTACCTTGCCTTAATCATAGCAGCCGGCCGATTTCTTCTGTGAGGATAATCAGACCGCAGGCGCTTTTTTTGCGTGGGAAGTTGATCGTTTTGCATGGGTACGATTTTAAGAGTCCTTTTTGTAGGCGAAATTTTTTGCGAAGTCTTCAAAGGAGATTTCGCGGATGATATCAGATATTTCAAAGGTGTCCATGGCTACCGTTTCTGAATGCATCTCACGGGCCTTAAAGCGTGTATGAAGGCCGTCTTGGATGGTTTCATATTCGAGAACCAGCCCGCGGATCTCCTTGAATTGGGGAAGCATATTGCCCGAATACAGTTCGGGACTGTAATACACAGACAGGGTATCGTTTCCCACGACTGCAATGGCTTGTCGGCAACTTACCCCGAGTATTTCTTTGGTTTTTCCCGAGGGCACTGTATTAAATGAAATATTCTCTTCCAGCATTGCGAGGTTTTGACGGGTCAATACCACCTTAAAGCTTTCTCCGAGGAAGCGCATGACGAGGATATTCTTGTTTTCATCTTCATTGTTGATGAAAATTTGCTGTCCGCCTCCGCTCACATTTTGTTGAAAGCGCGAATTGGCGCCGTTGATAAAGAGCTCGCTCTCCTTCGGAAAGTGCCTTGCAAGTGAAGCGAGGCCGGGATCATCTGAGCAGTAGGCCACATCGTAAATGACTTTCCCCTCAAACTGCCCGTAGCCCGCCGTGAAAGCGAGCATAAATGACAGAAAGCAGAGCAGGTGACAGTTCTTCATCGATGTTCTTCTCATAGTTCAAATGTTTCTACCAACTGAGCCAGTTCTACTTCCATCATTTCTTTGGAGACGGAAGTGTAAGCGTCATTGCCCTCAAAAATACTCGGATCTGATTTCAACGATTTTACGGAAGTGGCTTCGAGTCGCATCCGTATACCGAATTCTTCCACCTCATAGGCCATCAGCACTCCGTCAATTTCGTGGTATTGTGTGCACCAATTGGGGTTGTGCATTTTGATTTTGTCCGTGTAGTACACCTCTATTTCTCGCATATCGTGGGCCTCGAATACGATCAAGGCCTTTTTACAGGGATATCCGGCAATGGTATCCGTATCAGGAGTGTGGATAATGGTCATTCGGGGGTAGTCTGCCAGCATTTTATGCACATCGGTCTCCGTCATTTTTACCCGAATTTTCTTTCTGAAAACTTTGAGTTGATGTTCGACTTGTTTGCTCTTCTCATCAGCGATGATGTTGTTTTTGAATACACCCCCGGCCGTTTCGAAATTGGAGGCAAAGCCCGATTCTCGAAATGCATAAGTCATCTTATCGGGGAGTAGGCTGGCAGTAATACTTTCTCCCGTTACTTCTGGAAAAGTGATTTGATATTCAATTACTCCTTCGCTGATTCTGCTGTCGAAGACCTGATCGGAAATCTTACTGCAGGCAGCGACGAGCATCGTCATAATGAACAAAGGAGCCGCCCAAAGGAAGAACACGGCAATCTTTGTGAGTCTGTTTTTTTCCATAAGCGGTTGCTTTTGTGTGGCATCACTTCTTTTCGAATTGGCTTCGGACTGCGGTCCCGACCATTCGGTCTGCTCTGATACGCTGTTGGTCGGGCAAGGTTTCGCTTTTATCCGCAAGTCGGATGTCCGTTTAGCTTTTACGGCAGTTAATAAAGAAACCGGGGGAGTTTGCCCGATCAACCGCGCAGAATTTCGGTGCTGCAGATTGCCGCAATCCGGAGATTCACATCGCTCCTTTAATTACCTTTGCAACGCCATCAACCATCCTTACTTTATGCTCGAATTGAATGTGCTCAATGAAACGGACAAATTGGAAGCCGTAATTCTCGGAATAGCGGATTCCCCGGGTCCGCCGCCTTCCGTTGAGGAAGCTTATGACCCGAAAAGCAAGGAGTTTATAAAAAAAGGTGCCTATCCTAAAGAAGCTGATATGGTTGCGGAAATGAGTGCCGTAGCCGAAGTGCTTGAGCGCTATGGTGTCAAGGTGTATCGACCTGAGCTTTTGGAAAATGTGAATCAGATATTTTCTCGGGACATCGCCTTCGTGATCGGTAATCAACTGGTGGTTGCCAATGTGGTGAAGGATCGTGCTCAGGAAAAGCGCGCAATTTCCGGACTTTTGGCGCAGATTGATCCTAAGTGTATTACGGAACTCCCGGGCGAGGTGAGGATAGAAGGAGGTGATGTTATGCCGTGGAACGGTAAGATATTCATGGGATATTCGGAGGAGGAGGATTTTGCAAAATACAAAGTGGCACGTACCAACCGGGCCGGTGTGGATTTTATCCGAGAGAAATTCCCGGATTGGGAGGTGCATGCATTTGAGTTAGAAAAATCCGATGATGATCCGCGCCGCAATGCGCTTCATCTGGATTGCTGTTTTCAGCCTTTCGGCCGCGATATGGCGGTTATTTTTCCCGGCGGGTTTAAGCATGGCAGAGATGCCGATTTCCTCATCGATTTTTTCGGAAAGGATAAAGTGATCGAAATAGACCGCGAAGAAATGTACAATATGGCGAGCAATTTTTTCTCGATCAGTCCGGAAGTGGTCATTTCCGAGCGCGGGCTTACCCGCTTGAATGAAGCGCTGAGGGCCCGCGGGCTTACCGTTGAAGAAGTGCCCTATGCCGAAATTGCCAAACAAGAGGGGCTGCTGAGATGCTCCACACTACCTTTGAGAAGAATAAAAGTATGAGCAAACAGATTACATCGCACATTATGATGGTGAGGCCCGCCTCCTTCCGCATGAACGAGCAGACGGCGGTCAACAATTATTATCAGCGCGTCTTGGACGGACTGAAACCGGAAGAGGCCAATGCACGCGCGCAGCAAGAGTTCGACACCTTTGTCGACAAGCTGCGAAAAGCGGGGGTGCAGGTCTATGTGTTTCAGGATGACAAAAATCCTGATACCCCTGACTCCGTTTTCCCGAACAATTGGGTGTCTTTTCACGAAGACGGTCGCGTGGCTATGTACCCCATGTATGCTGAGAACAGAAGGTTGGAAAGAAGAGAGGAAATGTTCGATATCTTGGCCGACGATTTCGGGTTTGGAATTACGGAAATAGAAGATTTCACACATTTCGAGGATATGGGTCTCTATCTTGAAGGTACGGGCAGCATGATTCTTGATCGGGAAAACAGAATTGCCTACGCCGCAATTTCGGAGCGTACCGATCCGCATGTGCTGGAAACTTTCTGTGACCGTTTTGATTACGAGAAGGTCATGTTTACCGCAAATCAAACGGTAAACGGAGCACGTTTGCCGATTTACCATACCAATGTGATGATGTGTCTCGGCACAGGCTTTTCGGTGGTATGTATGAATGCCGTGGATGACCCGAAAGACAAGCAAGTCCTTTTGCAGACACTCAAGGATACGGGAAAAAAGGTGATCGAAATTACTGAGAATCAAAAAGAACATTTCGCGGGAAACATGCTCAATGTGGCGGATGCCGAGGGAAAGGAATACTGCATAATGAGTGAGGCGGCCTTCAAAGCGCTGCGTCCGGACCAAATACAAGCCATTGAGAAGCACGCGGAAATCCTTTACAGCTCACTCGATACCATCGAAGCCCTCGGAGGCGGAAGCGCCCGCTGTATGATGGCAGAAATATTTTTGCCGAAAAACTGATGCCCTATCCGATGAATTTTGAAAAGCAAATAGCCGAAGAAGTTGTAGCGGGAGTGCTTCATCTTTACGGAAAGAATGTGTCGCCCGAATCTGTTCAGATACAACCTACCAGAAAAGAATTTGCCGGTGAATTCACCGTGGTCACATTTCCTCTCACCCGCTCGGCAGGAAAAAAACCTGAAGAAGTCGCCGAAGATCTCGGCGGTTATCTGACCGCCGGCGGGGGCGTCGCCCAAGATTTTGAAGTGGTTAAAGGCTTTCTGAACCTCACTCTGCGGGCTGATTTGTGGCAGTCTTTTCTCTCAGAGGCATTAGGCAATGAAAATTACGGCCGTTCACCCGGCGCCGATCAAGGTACCGTGGTGGTAGAATACTCTTCGCCGAACACCAATAAGCCTTTGCATCTCGGTCACTTGCGGAATAATTTTCTCGGTTGGTCAGTGGCGGAGATTCTCAAAGCCGTAGGGTACGATGTAAAGAAGGTACAAATTATCAATGACCGCGGTATTCACATCTGTAAATCCATGGTGGCTTGGAAGAAATTCGGCGGCGGAGAAACTCCCGAGTCGGGAGGGCTGAAGGGAGACCACCTTGCCGGAAAGTACTACGTAGCCTTCGATAAAGCCTACAAAGCTGAAGTGGAAGCCCTTATCAACAGAGGTAAAACTAAAGTGGAAGCTGAGTCTGAGGCACCCCTGATGCGCGAAGCTCGGGAAACCTTGCTGAAATGGGAATCAGGCGATCCCGAGACCTATGCCCTCTGGGAAAAGATGAACGGATGGGTGTACGAAGGATTTGAGGAGACCTACCGAAATATGGGTGTTGATTTTGACAAGCTTTACTACGAAAGCGATACCTGGGTACTCGGCAAAGAAGTGGCGATGAAGGGAGTGGATGCCGGTATTTTCCAAAAGCGTGAAGACGGATCCGTTTGGGCCGACCTCAGGGATGAGGGCATGGACGAAAAGCTCCTTTTGAGAAGAGACGGTACAGCGGTATATATGACCCAAGACCTCGGCACGGCAATTTTGCGACAGCGGGATTTCCCCGACCTTGTTAAGATGGTCTACACGGTGGGGAATGAGCAGGAGTATCACTTTAAAGTGCTTTTCTCACTCCTGAAGAAGCTCGGCTACGCTTGGGCGGACGATTGTCACCACCTGTCTTACGGCATGGTGGAGCTGCCTGACGGCAAAATGAAATCGCGCGAGGGCAATGTAGTGGATGCCGATGATTTAATGCGTGAAATGGTAGCGACAGCTGCAGATATCACACAGGCGCTCGGGAAGTTGGACGATATGACCGAGTCGCAGAAGGAGGAGCTGTACCAAATGATCGGCATGGCTGCCCTCAAGTTTTTTCTGCTTCGTGTAGATCCCCGCAAGGGAATGCTTTTCGATCCTGAGGAAAGTGTTGATTTTAACGGCCACACCGGTCCTTTTATTCAATACGGCTATGCCCGCACACGTGCTTTGCACCGCAAATTCGGAAAGGAAGTGCCCGCGACGGTTTCCGGCATAAATCCCGAACCTGCGGAAAGGGCATTGCTCACGAAGCTTTACCAATACAAGAAAGCCTTGACCGACGCCGCTCAGGCCTATAATCCTGCTATTGCGGCTAATTATGTCTTTGAACTGGTAAAAGAATTTAACGCGTTTTACGGAAAAATGCCTGTGATTCAAGCAGAAACTGAGGACCAGCAAGTATTCAGGATGCAGCTGGTTGCCCTCACGGGAAGGGTGATAGAATCCTGCAGTGCCCTGCTGGGGATTCGTGTTCCCGAGCAAATGTAGGAGCGGGGTTGCTGCTGAATTCATTACCTTTGCGGGCCTAATTATGCAGCAGCGCCTATGTTTGATAATTTAACCGAGAAATTTGACAGAGCCTTTAAAGTCCTTAAAGGACAGGGGCAAATCACCGAAGTCAATGTCGCAGAGACCCTCAAGGAGGTAAGAAGAGCCCTTCTCGATGCCGACGTAAATTACAAAATTGCCAAGGATTTCACCAACGACATCAAGGAGAAGGCCTTGGGTCGGGATGTGCTTACAGCCGTAAAGCCCGGTCAACTCTTGGTCAAGATTACCCAAGAGGAGCTCACCGCCCTGATGGGAGGACAGCACGAGGAAATTAACCTGACGGGAAATCCTGCGGTTATCCTTATGTCCGGACTTCAGGGCTCGGGTAAGACCACCTTTTCCGGCAAGCTTGCCAACTACCTCAAAAACAAAAAAGGAAAAAAGCCCTTGCTGGCAGCTTGCGATGTATACCGACCTGCAGCCATCGATCAGCTTCACGTGGTGGGTGACCAAATCGGCGTCGAAGTTTTTTCCGACAAGGATGATAAAGATCCCGTAAGTATTTCTACGAGAGCCATACAGCATGCCAAAAGCAACGGCTTCAATGTGGTTATTATCGATACGGCGGGCCGCTTGGCCGTTGACGAGCAGATGATGAATGAAATCGCTGCCGTAAAGACGGCGATTTCACCTTCCGAAACCCTCTTTGTGGTGGACGCCATGACAGGGCAAGATGCCGTCAACACGGCAAAGGCCTTTAACGAGCGGCTCGATTTTGACGGAGTGGTACTCACCAAATTGGACGGTGACACCCGCGGGGGTGCCGCCATCTCCGTGAAGTCAGTGGTCAATAAGCCGATCAAATTTATCGGGACGGGTGAAAAGATGGAGGCCATGGACCTCTTCTACCCGGAGCGTATGGCCGACCGCATTCTCGGTATGGGCGATGTGGTGTCCCTTGTGGAACGGGCGCAGGAAAACTACGACGAGGAAAAAGCGAAAAAGCTTCAGCGAAAAATCGCCAAAAACGAGTTTAATTTCGACGATTTTCTGGATCAAATCCAGCAAATCAAGAAAATGGGGAATGTGAAGGACTTGATGGGCATGATACCGGGGATGGGAAAAGCGGTGAAGAATTTGGATATTGATGACGATGCATTCAAAGGAATCGAAGCTATCATTCGCTCGATGACTCCGCAGGAGCGTGAAAACCATAAAATCATCAACGGCAGCCGCAGAAAACGCATCGCGCGCGGCAGCGGCAGCGAGGTTCAAGATGTCAACCGATTGATCAAGCAGTTTGAAGAAACCCGTAAGGTCATGCAATTGATGTCGAACAAAAAGAATATGGCAAGCCTCATGAGCCAAATGGGCGGCATGAAAGGAATGCCGAAGTTTTAAACTCTTCGCTTGCAAAAGCGATGAGACGAGCGAAAGAATCGGGAAAAATCGAAATATGGGACAGGCGGAGATTATTGACGGCAAGAAAACGGCAGGAGAAATAAGGAAGGAAATCGCCGAAGCCGTGAGGGATATGAAAGAGGCAGGGCGCAGGCCTCCGCATCTTGCTGCCGTGCTTATAGGAAATGACGGGGCAAGCGAGACCTACGTTAATTTCAAAGTAAAAGATTGCCGGGAAGTCGGCTTCAAATCTACTTTGATCAGAAAGCCGGAAAATATCTCCGAGCAGGAATTATTGAACCTCGTCGCGGACTTAAACGCTGATGAGGAGATCGATGGGTTTATTGTTCAGCTTCCGTTGCCTCGTCATATCGATGCGCAGCGTGTGATCACTGCAATTGACCCGCGCAAAGATGTGGATGGGTTTCATCCCGAAAATGTGGGCAATATGGTATTGGGATTGCCCGGTTTTCTTCCGGCTACACCATTCGGGATTACTGAGTTGCTCAGAAGGCACGGGATTTCAGCTTCCGGGAAGCACTGCGTGGTCATCGGTCGAAGCAATATCGTGGGCACCCCGATGAGCATTTTGCTTTCGAGGAATTCCGAGGTGGGAAATGCCACTGTCACCCTTTGCCACAGCCGCTCGCAAAATGTGGTTGAAATCGCTGCTTCTGCCGACATTCTTATTGCCGCTACGGGAAGACCCGGTTCGGTAACCGCCGAAATGGTCAAAAGCGGTGCGGTTGTCATTGATGTGGGAACGACGCGCGTGCCCGACCCGCAGAAAAAATCGGGGTATGCATTGCGCGGAGATGTTGATTTTAAAGCGGTCAGCCGCAAGGCCCGAGCTTTGACGCCCGTTCCCGGCGGTGTGGGCCCCATGACCCGTGTCGGCCTGCTGCTGAATACCATGAAGGCAGCAAAGGGATAAGTTTCCGTAACCCTCTATTTTTATATTCGTTTAATCGATTGAATAACATCGACCCCTTAAACTATGGTCGATGAATTTTGTATATTTGTCGACAGTATGGCTAAGTTGATCAGAGTCCGCTTTCATTTGCTGCACCTTGGTGCCGCTGCATGCCTTCTGCTTACAGGGGCTAATTTCGCGTCAGCGCAATATGGCCCCATGGGGATCGGAAATGCGGACGGCAGCGAAGGGCAACCGAAACTTCTTTTGTGGTTGGACGGCAGCACTCCCGGCGTTGCGAGCGGGCAGGACGTTCTGTTATGGCCCGACAAGTCCGGTAACGGAAATGATTTTTCTGCTGACCAGGCCACATCGCCCGTGCTTCGTACGTCTTCAGGCCCGAACGGTAAGCCGTACCTCGAATTTTCAAGGGCCGACAACAGGATGGCTCTTGATAACCTGGAAATCGGAGACCAAGGTATTTCTGTTTTTTACGTGGTTCGCACTTCTGACGGCAATTACGGTATGTTCTCCTATGCCGATGCTTCAGAACCGCGCAAAGTGTTGGTTCGGGAGAGCGGCGGGCAAAACAGGTTTACCGTTGACGGAGACGAGCACCAGACTAATATGGGCAGTGTCAGCAACGGAACCTGGCGCCATGTCGGATTCATATGGGACGGCGTAACCAACCCCACTTACTGGCACCGAAGCAACGGAACCAACAATCCTGAGAGCACCCAAAACAACGTCTTGAACGGCCGCTCTATTTCCACTACAGGCACGGCCATTATCGGTCACATCCAGAATTCCCTCAACGGCGGTTTTGACGAAGATGATGCTTTTCAGGGTGATATTGCAGAAATTTTTGTTTACGAGGGTAAGGTAAACCGGGCCATGTTACGGATGACGAACTCATACTTCCGTGCGAAATACAACATCGGCGGTACGGGCGGCTGGGATAAGCTTGAAGCGCCTTCATCCTACAGAGAAACGCCGATTTTGATAGGGCGGGACAGCGGTTCGGATTCAGAACATCGCCATTCGCGTTCTGACGGTTTGGTACTTCGTGCGAACCCGGGTGGATTGCAGGGGAATTTTGCGTACGTGGGTGCTTCGCACAACGGAGTGGCCAATACCGAGTCCACGGCTAACCTTCCGGCAACTGCAGAGGCACGCTGGTCGAGAGATTGGTTTATTCGCAAAGACGGTTTGGGCAACAGCAGTGATATTCAAATCGGATTTTCCTTCGGCGAAGGCATCAACGGAGAATTTCCGACTACTGCTGATAATTATGTCTTGCTGTACCGAAGCGGGACATCGGGAAATTACAGCATTCGAACGGTAAATGAAGTTTTCATCCAGGATGATGAAGTCGTTTTCCGCCTTTCCGGCAGCCAAATTGCCAACAGCGGTTACTATACACTGGGAACAACGAATAATCTCATCAGCAACCTCACCGGCGCTGAGGCCCGAACTTGGTACGCTTTTCAATCTGGCAATTGGGATCAACCCACTACTTGGACTCTGGACGGAAGCGCTGCACCTACATTTGTTAACCCCGGGGGAGATATTCCCGCCGCGGGAGATGCCGTTGCGGTGGGGTCGGGGAGAACTGTGACATGTAATTTGCCCGGGAGGGTACAATCCTCCCTTCACGTATTGGGAACGGTGGATTTCGGGGAAACCAACAGCCACAACATGGGCGTCATATCAGGCAACGGAACCATTCGTTGTGCGGGAGATGCAGGCGTGGGGAATTTTCCCGGCGGGAATGCTACAGCATTTGCAAACCCGAATAACGGAGGTCAGGTAGTGTTTTACGGAAGCGGATTTACACAGAACCAAAACCTCCTTGTGAACCGGTTGCGAATCAATCTTGACAACCCCGGTGACGAAATAATATTGGCTGCCGACTTGACGACAAACGGACTTTTTGAAATCAACAAAGGAACTTTCAAAGTCAACAACGGTTCGGGAACTTCCCGCACCGTGGAGAGTCACGGTAATGTTTTGATTGAACCCGAGGGCAGAATTCGTGTGAGCACCACAGACCGCACCCATACCTGGACCTTTCATCGCGACTTGATCAATGAGGGCGGAGACATTCGCTTCACGAACAGAACAGCTCCGAACTACACGCAAGAAGATCCCCAAAGGATCGTAGCCCGCTTTGTCAGTCCTTCGAGAAACCAGCGCTTGGTGGCCAACGGGACAAGTTACTTTTCCAGAATTGTCATGAACAAGGGGAACAGCGACACCTATATCTTGACCGTCAGCGCGGATTCTGAGGGTAATTTCGGTCTGTTCGGTCGAGCAAATGAGGGAATGGGTGCAGACAATCCCTTTTTAGGTGAAAGCACCAATGAGCAACGCAATGCCATGGCGATGATCAGCGGTACGCTTGAAATACGCGAGAATGTATTTTTGCCGCTACATTACGGGAACAACAATTACAATATCAATGAGACCGTCACCCTATGGGTAAACGGTGGGGTGACCGGCAAAGGCCCGGTACTTATGCCGGGGGCCCAAACGACTCAAGCCATTGTGCCCTACGGGACCATTCGGGTGAGTGCGGGTACGCTGCGGGCAGACTGCCGGAGCGGTATTACCACCAGGGCCAACGGCTTGATTTTGGTCGAGGGCGGAGAGGTGTATGCCAACCAAATACGAACTTCCGTATTCGGCCCTGATAATGTCGGCGGTCTGATCATTAACGGGGGTCTTGTAGACCTCGATGCCTCAAGGCCGGGTGGTACCGAGAACAGCTATTACACATTGAGCCTGACCTATCCCGGTAATCTATTCAGAATGACGGGGGGAGAGCTGCGTGTAGCCGGGCCCACGAGCCGCGGTTCTGTATTTATCAACTCTGACCCCCAGCAGACCAGCGTCAGCGGGGGAACGGTGATTTTAGATGTGATCAATACCTCGAACAACTACAATTTGACCAGCCGAGCTCCTTTTTGGAACCTCGAGATTCGCCGTTCCGATGAGTCGGGTACCAACCGGCCCGTCCGCGTCACCGGAGGACAAAGTGATGACCAAACCATCGATGACCTTCCGCTTATCGTGAGAAACAGCTTGACCATCAGCGGCACCAACAATGCCACACTTCGCATGCTTTCAAGCAGCGGTAATGTTGTAGACGCCCGCATTCAGGGCAATATGACCATCGGTAACGGCGGGGTGTATGACCACCAGATGAATACTACGTACTTTGACGGGGGGTCGAATAGTTTGTTGTATTTGCCGTTTTTCGGATCTACGCAGAATTTCGGAAGCATCGTTGTCGATAAAAATTCTAATGATCGCTTTGCTCGGATTCAAACGGGTAACGGATCATTGGCTATGACAGTTTCAGGGGACTTTCGACTTGAAAGAGGGATTTTTGACAACAACAACCGAAATGTGCGTATTGCGGGAGATGTTACAAACCGAAGTACTTTCGGAACAGAACAGTCAACGGGAATAATTCAACTTCAGGGCCCCGCGCAGCAGGAATTAATTTCTGACAATGGCGTCTTTCACAACCTCTGGCTGTTGAACAATTCGGGCGGAGTCCGACTGGTTAACGGGGACATTACTGTCAGAAGAAATCTCAGGTTGCAAAATTGTCGTTTTTTCATCGGCAGTCATAAGGTCAGGGTTGAGGGAGAGACAGGGTCGATTACGTATCAAAATGGCGGCACCTTTGCATTTTTCATTACAGACGGCAGCCCCGGAGCAGGGGGGCTTGAATCTGTCTACCGATCTTCAAGCCTGAATCAACTTCATCATATGGCTGTGGAACAGGGCGCGGGTATCAAATACATGCCGGTACGTACTGTGGTGAATGAAAACTTCGATGGTAGTGGCTTAATACGCATCGTCCCTGTCGATGAAGCACTGAACACGGCAAATTTAGATCAGGCCACGGATTATCTCGACTTTCACTGGAAGGTCTTTTACAGCGAGTTCGATACTTTGCCCAAGGTAAGCCATGAATTTCGGTACCAGAATGCTGATGTAAACGGCAGCGCTGCGAATTTTACCTCGGGAAGAGTACTTTTTGATGACCCGTTTTCCCGAGAAATAGACTCATTGGACACTTTCAATGACCACGTGAATACCTCAACGCGTTGGATATTTTTCAACGGACCTGATGTTGCACAGAGCAGTACGGGTGAAGGTCGAACCATTACCAACGCCGCCTACACCGCCGGTAATATCGAAATGTTCCAAGGCAGGCCTCAAGTATTCTTCTCGCGCAACAGTGATTTGAACGCCGATTTCAACACGGGAAGCAACTGGAATGAGTTGGGACAATTTGATGAAAGTGACGGTGTGTTCGATTACCACGGCACGGGAGTCAGCGGCAATACGGAC
>PXBH01000122.1 GCA_003565555.1 Cryomorphaceae bacterium
AAAATATTGCGGGACGGAGCGGTTGGTAGCTCGCCCGTACGGGAGGTCGTCAGTTCGAGTCGGCTCCCGCGCTGAAGAGCCAACAAAAAAATTGCGGGGTGGAGCAGTTGGTAGCTCGTCGGGCTCATAACCCGAAGGTCGTCAGTTCGAGTCTGGCCCCCGCTACTAAT
Organism: Cryomorphaceae bacterium; assembly: GCA_003565555.1. Lineage (GTDB taxonomy): Bacteria > Bacteroidota > Bacteroidia > Flavobacteriales_D > Cryomorphaceae > T3Sed10-241. The sequence goes on from PXBH01000122.1 coordinate 171, forward strand.
AAAAAAGAGTGAACCGACGGTTCGCTCTTTTTTTTTGACCAAAACCCATTGCCATGCACTACTTCTACGTCCTTTACTCCCTCAAAGACCACAGACTCTACAAAGGCACCACGAGTGATGTAGGGAGCCGGTTCATCAGACACAACTCCGGGGGAAACAAAAGCACCGCGCACCGAAAACCATTTGTTCTGATCTACGCGGAACAATACGAATCTAAAAAAGAAGCCCTTGAAGCAGAACGGCACTACAAATCGCTTAAAGGCGGTGCGATGCTGAAATCCATGCTCATCGACAAAGGAATACTTAAGGGCGACGGGGCTCTCAACGGATAATCCCGGGGTGAAGCAGTTGGTAGCTCGCCCGTACGGGAGGTCGTCAGTTCGGGTTCTCGCTCCTGCTACATGTTGAAAGGCGAACCTTAGGCCTTGCACGGTGCTCGCCAATACCGTCAAGTGTGCGAATCATAGCGGAAGATCAAGTCGCAAACTGCATGCATGATAACGGACCTAACGGGCAGACAGTAAATGATGTAAATTCCGATTACGATTATCAACAACAAAGCAACAACGTAAAGCGCTTTTTGATTTCGACCGCGCCTGTTCAGATTTCTTCCTCTCCTTTCGAAAAGGAAAATTCCGAAACTCACGGAAAGGGTGACCATTCCCACAAAAAGACTGAAAAGCGGACCTGATACAAATAAAGAGATGAGGAAAACCAAGCCGCCCGCCCAATATACCGCCTCGCTAAGCCTCAACTTCATATCCTAAAGGTAACCAACTTTGAAAGGGTTTCCCTGAGCGATTTACAAAGCCCCGTATCGGCGGGTAAAAATCTGTACGGGAACCACAGACGAAAGCAATCCGCAAATCAGCACCAATCCGAATACTGCGATAAGATCGCCCGAGGATACCGCAACGGGATAGTACTCCACAAGGCCGCCTTCCAAACGCACCAATCCGTATTCCCTCTGCAAATAAACGAGTGCAAGGCCCAGCACCAATCCTACGGCCGCTCCGACTGAGTTGATCAGGGCCCCCTCTATGAAGAAAACACGCTTGATCAGGGACGCCGGGGCTCCCATACCGCTCAGCACTTTGATGTCGTCGCGCTTTTCGTTGATCAGGAGGGTCAGCGCGGCGATGATATTAAAAGTGGCGATCAAAAGAATGAAACCCATGATCACAAAGGTGGCCCACTTTTCCGTTTTATTTGTTTTGTAAATCAGTTCATTCTTCTCCAATCTGCTCTTTACCGAATAAGCGGGGCCCAGGATTTCGGCTATTTCATCGCGCTTCCTTTCGAGGCTTTCTCCCTCTTTCAGCTGAAATTCTACCCGCGATACTTCGGTTTCGTAACCGAGGAGATCAGAGGCAAAGTCCAAAGGAACAATTACATAATCCGAATCGAAGTCGATGTTGATAGAAAAAATACCTGCTACGGGAATATTCCTCCTGTTAAATGCAGCTTCGCGGTTTGCGCCCAGCCGTTTACCGCGCTGCAGGGCAGAAAGGCGAAGCGGATTATATGCCTGCTCGAAGAGCCTGAGGTTCAAATCGTATTTCACCCCGATACCGATGAGTGCGGATGGTTTCCCGTCTTTAAAAAGTGAGGCTGTTCCGTCATAGACGAGGGTATCAATGCCCGAGTATTCCGCAAAAGCGCGGTCTACGCCTTTCATCCGAACAATTCTCTGATTTCGCTCATATTCTGCGAGTACGAACTCTTCAACAGAATAGGATATCCGCTCTACTCCGGGAACGGCCTTCAAGGCATCGGTGTCCAGGGAGTCGGGGGAGATGACTTTGTTGTACACCGCTTCCGCAGAAATATCGGGCTCCAGAAATCGATACCGCTCGTCAATCAATTGCTCAATTCCGTTGAACGCCGAGAGCACAACAACCATTGCCATGGTAACCACAGCTACTACAAGCATTGAAATAAGGCTCATCACAGAAATGACGGACAGGGAGTTCCGTGAAATCAGATAGCGTTTTGCGATGAAAAAACCGAGGTCCGGCAAGGCCTATTTTTTGAGCAGATTATCAATCTCATCGGCGTAATCAAGGCTGTCGTCCAAGTAGAAGGCCAACTCGGGCACGATCCGCACTTGTTTGCCGATTTTTCGGCCCAGTTTTCCGCGAACGGCGTTCGATTTGGAGCGTACCATTTCAAGAAGTGCATCCTTATCAGCGCCCGCATTGGTAAAGAAACTCAGGTAGACTTTGGCCAGACCTAAATCGGGCGTCATACGTACTACAGTGACCGTGATAAAGGCACCACCGAAGAGCTCACGGGAATTCTCACTGAAAATCACTGCAAGGTCCTGCTTGATCAAATTTGCTGTTTTTTCCTGACGGATCGATGCCATGGCGGTCGGTATTTAGTAAAGAAAACTGTTGTACGGATAGCGCTCCGCATGAATCTCGCTCGCGTGCGCGTATATTTTTTCACGCAGCTCATCGATGTTCTCCTTTTTGAGGGCACTGACGAACACCACGTCCTTCGCTTCCACTTTGGCCATCCATGAGCGCTTAAGGGTTTCGACGAAATCAACGGATTCAGACTCCTCCACTGCTTCGTGGTCTTGGGGATCAACAGGCTCGGGAACGTAGGCATCCAGTTTATTGAAAACTACAATGACGGGCTTGTCGGAGGAATCGATTTCCGCGAGCGTTTGATTCACTGTTTGATAATGCTCCTCAAAATTAGGATGAGAAATATCGACCACGTGAAGCAGCAAATCGGCTTCGCGAACCTCATCCAGTGTGCTTTTAAAGCTCTCAACAAGCTGGGGCGGCAGTTTCCGTATGAAGCCCACCGTGTCACTGAGCAAAAAAGGCAAGTTTTGAAGCACCACCTTTCTGACCGTGGTATCCAAGGTGGCAAAGAGTTTGTCTTCGGCAAAAACTTCAGACTTGCTCAGCAGGTTCATCAGGGTGCTTTTTCCCGCGTTGGTGTAGCCCACCAAGGCCACGCGAACCATGGCTCCCCTGTTGCTGCGCTGTGTGTGCATCTGCTTGTCGATCTGCTTGAGCCGCTTTTTGAGTTTCGCAATTTTGTTTCGAATGATTCGGCGGTCCGTCTCAATCTCTTTTTCCCCTGCTCCGCCGCGGGTGCTCGTGCCTCCGCGCTGGCGCTCAAGGTGGGTCCACATCCGGGTGAGCCGCGGCAGAAGGTATTCCGAGCGCGCCAATTCCACCTGGGTTTTGGCCTGAGCCGTTTGAGCACGGTACATGAAGATGTCCAGAATCAGTAAGCTTCGATCGTAAATCTTCTTTTTGAAAAATTTCTCAACGTTTCTCATCTGAGATGGTGAGAGATCATCGTCAAAAATGATGACGTCGATCTCATGCTCCTCGACAAATTCACCGATCTCATGAAGCTTTCCTTTTCCCACGAAAGTGGATGAATCAGGGGTGTCGAGCTTCTGCGTGAAAGATTTTTGCGTTTCGATGCCTGCGGTTTTGGCCAAAAAGGCCAACTCGTCCAGATAATCATCTACCTGCTCGGGGGTTTCATCTCTGGTGACCACACCGATGAGGACAGCTTTCTCGGTTATTTTGGAAGTGCTGATCATGAAGCGCTAATCCAGCGTTAGTGTGTATGTCGCCACACGGGCGATTTCTTCTTTTGACAGTACGCCTCTGTAGGGCATCATATTTCCTTTTCCATTTGTTATCAGAGCAATGCGCTCATCCAAACTCAGTTCAGACTCCGGAATCATCTTAGCTCCCGCAAGGCCCTTCTTCCCGTCGGCGCCGTGGCATATGGCGCAATGGGTTTTATACAGTGCTTTTCCCGAAACGGGCTCCGACCCCCTTCTGTCAGCATCGCCGCCTGTATTGCAAGACAAGACTACCAATAAAACGCCTGCAATTGCCATCCGTTCTCTCATAGCTCACATTCCCGGAAACCACCCTTTGCCCGCACCCACTTCTCTGAAGGGCCAGGGCACATTGGCCAGAACGATAACGAGAGAAATAAGAAAATAGACCAGGTGTCTTTTGTGTTTTTTTCGGTCTTCGGCCACCTTCTTCGCACTGATGCGGCCCACGGTCACCAAAGCAATGGCCACAAGCATCGCCACAAGATGCTCAAGGGAGTAAAACCTGACAATCTTGTCGCTCATTTCTCCGATCCGCGTGTGCCACCCTTCCGAAAAATACAGCACCAGACCGATGACCAATTGAAGGTGAAAGAAAATCAGCGTAAACAAAGACCATCGGTTATCTTTTGCCTCAAAGGGGCGCTTTGCCGACAATCCCGTGAAGGCATTGAATATAGCAATCAGGATGGCAATCAGGGCCAGCCAGCGCAAAAGGGAGTGGGCATGCGTCAATCCGGTGTACATGGGTGAGAAATTTGCCCAAAGGTATGCAAATCGCCTCAGATGGTGTCTGCTTCTCGGCTTCAGGGCCAAACGTCCGCCCACTCCGGTAAAGCGAGCAAGAGCACGGCAAATGCGGTGAGCACCGCCACCGGCTTCCACACCCACCGCAACCACTCCCCGTATGGAATTCGCGCCACGGCGAGCACCCCCATGGTCACCCCGCTCGTGGGGATAATCAGATTGAAAATTCCGTCACCGAACTGAAAGGCGAGAACAGCCGTTTGTCGTGAAATCCCGAGAATATCAGCCAAAGGCACCATGATCGGCATTGTAATCGCCGCCTGACCGGAGCCTGAGGGGACAAATACATTAATCAACCCCTGCACCAAAAACATGGCCTGTACGCTGACCGCCCGGGGAAGGTCGGCCACGGCACCTGACAAAGCGTAGAGAACGGTATCGATGATCTTACCGTCCTCGGCCACCACCAGTACACTGCGCGACAGCCCGATAATCAGCGCCGCAGTAAGCATTTCGGCAGCACCCTTCTTGAAAGCATCAACGGCCGCGCCTGCCGAAAGGCCGCCCGCCACTGCTGCCGCCACGCCCAAGCCGATGAACAAGGCGGCAATTTCATCGATATACCATCCCCACACATTGCTCCCGATCATAAGAAAAATGATCGCGGCGGCAAAGAGGAGCAAGACCGCAATATGCCTTCCCGTAAAGGGCCCCGCATCATCGTTTTTCACGGCACTGACCGGCGCTTTTCCGTCGCGGTGATCGGCAGGGCTGTTCGCTCGCCTCTTGTCCAAACGTGCAGTATACCTGACAATGAAGCCCACGGCCACCGCAGTAAAGACCGCCCAGACCGCCCAGCGGTATCCCGCGCCGCTTCCCACGGGAATTTCGGCTATGCCCTGAGCAATTCCCAAGGTGAACGGATTCACCGCAGCGCCCGCAAATCCCGCCGCAGAGCCCAAAAAGGGAATAGCGATCCCCGTCAGGGCGTCGTAGCCCATCGTATGCGCCAGCGGAATGGTGATGAGAATAAAGACCAAATTCTCCTCCGACATTCCGAAGGTGCACCCCGCAAGGGAAAAAAGCACTACCAGAAGGGGGATCACCGCTTTTTTGGCAGCGGGTCGCCTTTCGGCAAATCTCACTACAGCTCCGAGGCCGCTGCTCACCGCTCCGGTAGCCGTAACCATGGAGAAAGCGCCGCCCACCAGCAGCACAAAAGCAATGATCCTCGCCGCTTCCGTAAACCCTTTGATCGGGGCAGTCAATAAAGCGCTGACTCCCTGCCCCTGTCGCTCTTCAGGTGTATAGGTCTCCGCCACTACTTTGGTCTTTCCGTCTTTTTTCACCCGATCATAGCTGCCCGCCGGGATCATCCAAGTTAAAACGGTAAACAGCAAAAGTACTGCCGCTACAATGAGCAGTGCATCGGGAGATTTCTTAAACACGGAAGCTGCTTTTTCTAATCTTGTTTCACAAAGCTACCCGAAAAAAAAGCGCCTTCACCGGTCAGGACAATTTTGTACAGCCCCGGTGAAATTCCGCTGATGTTGATCGCCTGCGAGCCGCCGATATGCATGCCGCTCATGATCAACCTTCCGGAAATGTCAAAAATGCGGTACTCCCACTGTCCCGCTTCGGTTTCCACCCGGATTTCGTTGCGCGCGGGATTCGGATAAAGCAATGTGCGGATTTGCTCCGAGCCCTCGGAAAGCGACAGCACACATTCGACGGGCGCTGCATCATCGACACGGGTCAGTTCGCCCGATGTGACATACCAATCTTCCCACGTGCCGCCTTCTCCGCTGTTCCATGTGTTCAGGTCAAAGAAGTTTTCACCCGACACGGTGGCAGGTACGCGGTACACTTTTACGGCCTCTTCATTGCGGATCCAAGTCAGCGGCTGGTCTGCTTCGAGAATCTCCGGGGTGTTCGGCATTTCGCAATTGGCCTGGAGGAAGTACACATAATCATCGTCAAATTGGGGATACTCTCCGAACGCGCGGGCAATACCGTCGGCATCCACGGCGATTGCGCAGTACTCATTTGCGGCAAGCGCCAGCGGGCGAAATCCGTAATCATGGCCTATCCTTGCCATGAAGGCCGTGATGCGTCCGTAGCGGATTCGGTCAGGGTCATTCAGGTGGGTTTCGGTGATCACATTTTCCAGAAAGGGGGCCTGAATAAAGTCGTCATTGCCAAACTGCATGGCCGGCTGAAAAGGAAAGGCCAAAGCGGATTCTTGATTGACCGTACCCGCAAGGGCGGGAAAATAAGCCTGCCCCATCACAGCCATTCCCGCAGAGGTGCCTCCGAGCACCCCCTGCTTCACATTGACCAAATTATTAATGGCATCCATCACCGGGGTATCTTTCCAGTAGTTGACATAGGTAGCCTGATTTCCCCCTGCCATCCAAATGGCTTCCGCACCGTTCAGACGTTCGATCACGTAAGGGTCGAATGCGGCCTCGGGAGAATCGAAGCGTATGGTCTCCACCGAGTTCAGCGTGACTCCGAGTTCGCTGAACATGTAATTATTGTAGCCGTCGCTGCCGGAAGTGCGAATCACCACCACATCTCCGCCGTTTGCTCTTTCGAGAAACCAGGTCATGCCTTCGTCACTCTCGCTCGCACCTCCCATAAGGCACAGCCCGAATTCCGGCTGAACATCGGCATCTTCCGAGCTTCCCGTAAGCCAACTCGTATAACCCTGTGCCCCGCTGTAAAAAGGGAAAAGAAAAAGTACTGCTGCCGATAAGGTCAAAATATAACGGTTTTTCATCATGGTTTGATTTTAAAAGTGTCCCCCTGAAGGTAGATATTGATTTTCATTTCTTTCAATCCGATTTTTCCGTTTCGGTCAACGGTTCGTTCCGGGCGGGTTAAAATT
>PXBH01000065.1 GCA_003565555.1 Cryomorphaceae bacterium
CTTGCAGTCTTATGTTTTTATCGAGTCCGAATCCTTCGCCTCAAACAGTGCCGTTCAGGTAAATCTGGAAATTCCCATCGGGATCAACGACAGTACGCTCTACCGCGGCTGCGGAGAAGCGCTCCTCCAGTTTATCCGTCCTCTCGCCTCATCAGGTGTGGAGGAAGTTGCTTATCTTGAGGTAGGAGGCACTGCGGTAAACGGAGTTGATGTACTGCCCGTACTTCCCGACAGCGTTGTTTTCCCTGTCGGTGTAGATACCGTGAGTTTTGTGCTCACCGCCCCCTTCCTCGGCACGGCCATGGGTGAGCAGACATTTGATGTGGTCATCACCAACATCGCTTCGGAATGTGCCGGAGCGGAGCTCACTTCATCCTTCAGATTTTATATCAACGACGCCGAACCGCTGGCCATAGAACCCGGGGGCAACTTTGAACTTGCAGATTGTAATGACAGTGTAGACCTTATCCCTGTAGTCACGGGTGGTTACGGAGAGTATCAATACAGTTGGTCTAACGGGGCCACGGCAGATTCGATCAATGTCTCCCCCGGCTTTACGACCAATTATTTCCTGACGGTGAGCGATACGTGTAATGCCGGCTCCGTCCAAACTTCTTTTAACGTGCAGGTCCCGCAGTATCCGCCGATTATTATTGATGTGGTCGACGAAATCGTTCTCGATGTGTGCGATGAGCCGATTACCATCGTTCCCGAAATAGAAGGCGGCTTCGGAAATTACACGGTTCAGTGGAGGGATGTGCCCACCAATCAAATAGTGGGCAATGCTGCAGTGCTGAACTACGAAGTTCCCAATACCACCACCCTGCGCATATTGGTGACAGACGAATGCGGAGCTACGGCAAATGCCGATGTCGAGGTGATTGTGCCGCCCGTTGAGGTATTCGCATTTTTGCCGGACGGGTATTCTGTAAATTCATGTCTGGAAGGGTTTCTGCTTCCCGCCATCTCGGAAGGCGGTATCGGGGCGATTACTTATAAGTGGTATGTGAACGGAGAACTTCGCGACCAAACCGCGGAGCAGTTTTTCGTCTATGACGCCTCCATGGGTCAGGATGTCGTTGTCATCGCAGAGGATGAATGCGGAAATTTCGGTACCGATTCCACAACAGTGATTTTCGATTTCCCCGCCATTCAGGTCACGGAAATCCCCGGTGATACTTCCATCTGCAAAAGAACGGGTGTGGAGCTTAAAGTGATCCCCTCCGCGGGTTCCGGCAACTTTAGGGTGGAGTGGCTGCAGAGCGGTTTGATCTCTGACACACTCTATGTGACTCCCCCCCAAACCTCTCGTTATGACTACATGATTACCGACACCTGCGGTACAGAATATTTCGGAAACATGCGCGTGGAGGTGCGTGAAGTGATTGCCTCCTTTGAGTACGATCCTACCCAAGAATACTACGGCCTGCAAATGCGCAACCTTTCGCGGCCGCTGTTGGAATCCGAATTCTTTTGGGACTTCGGTGACGGGCACAGCAGCACTGAAATGAACCCCGCGCATCAATTCAACGGAACCGACAGGTACACCATCACACTTACCGCAATTGATGATTTCGGCTGTGAAGATGTCTTCACCCGAACCACCATTCCGCCCGCAGAGATTTTTATCCCCAATGCTTTTACGCCCGACGGCGACGGCATCAACGAGCTCTGGAAAGTACAAGGGTCCAATATCAGTGAGTTTGAAATATGGATCTTTGACCGGTGGGGCAAACAGGTCTTCCATTCAACCGATATGAACCAAGGGTGGAACGGCTCTCATGATGACGGAAGCCACCACAATAACATGACCCTCTACAATTTCTTTATCCGGTATAAAGGTCAGGTCGAAGAGGATACCTTCGAGAGGACGGGGAGTATCACCGTCATCCGTTGACATCCTCACCCGTCACACGCTGTTTATCACAAATGCTTACCTTTGAAATTCTGAAAAAAATCACCGCCGCAATGAGAATACAACACCTTTCGAGATACTTGGGATCTGCCCTGCTTGCTGCTGCATGCAGCGCGGGACTTATGGCCCAGCCTATTATAGTAGACGATACTTTTACCATTGAAGAGTTGGTGAATGATGTGTTGCTCGGAGAGGGGGTGTCTGCCAGCAATATTACCTACAACGGCCAGCCCGCTGCAGGATTGATCTCTCTGCACAACGGCTTTTTCGATGCCACAGGGACCAATTTTTTGATTGAGGAAGGTGCTGTAATGGCCACATCGGGAATCAATATCATCAACGGAAATGCGGATCAAACGGAAAATTTTCAAAACGACCCCGACTTGGTGGCTATTTCCGGTTTCAATATGAATAACTGTGCGGTGATTGAATTCGAGTTTACCGTTGACTCGGATTCTGTCGTTTTCGACTACATTTTTGCCAGTGAGGAATATCCCGGCTTTACATGCTCCAGCTTCAACGATGCTTTCGGATTTTTTCTCAGCGGTCCGGGGATATCGGGTCCGTACAGCAGTCCCGCAGGCTATCCCGACGGCTCTGCCAATATTGCGCTGATTCCGAACTCTGACGTGGCGGTGGGCGTGAATAGTGTAAACTCAGGCGAACCGTCAGGCTCTAATCCCGGTCCTTGCCTTGCTGCAAACCCGAATTTTGTAGAGGACAGCCAGTATTTTATTCCGAACGACCCGCCTGACCCCAACAGCATCCAAATCAGGGGCCACACTGTAGTATTGACTGCACGCGCAGCGGTGCAATGCGGTGAAACTTATCATATTAAATTGGCGATCGGAAATGCTTCTGACCAAGCCTTGCAGTCTGCGGTTTTCCTGAAAAAGGGTTCATTCTCCGCAGCCGGGGAAGTATTCCTTTCCGTGACGCCGTCTTTGCCCGGAGTAGACCTTTCAGACTCTCCCTTCGCGGACGTGGTCGTGGCCGGCTGCTTTGCACCGCTCGTTGAACTCGTGCGCCCGGAAGGGGCCCCCGTAGGTACGATTACGGTATCATACGGCGGCACAGCCGTAGAGGGCGTAGATTATGTGCTCGGAGAAAACGATACGCTCTTCGCCTTCAGTGAAGGTATCGACACCCTGACCTACAATGTGCAAACCTTCGCCAACCCAAATGCCCCGGACACGCTGACCCTGGATTTCTTTGTAATTTATGAGGTCTGCGACGGCTTTGATACGCTCACGGCAACCTTGAATATCGTCCAGCCCTATGAATTCAATTCTGAGACGGAAAATGTGGAAGTCTACTGTCCTGCCGATTCCGTCGTCGTCACGGCCGAAGCGACCGACGGCGTTGGCCCTTACACGTATAACTGGGTCGGACAATCCGTCGGGCAGCAAGCCTTTGTCCCCGTTCCGGAAGAAGCCGCCTGGTACGTAGTCGAAATTACGGACCAATGTGAATTCGGGGCTGTCTTTGATAGTGTGCTGGTGACAAATTTGATTCCTCCGCCGCTGAGGTTGGACCTGCCCCAGACTGTTGAGCCCCTCTGTCCGTTGATGGAAGTGACGATTGATGCCTTTGCCTTTGACGGAAACGGAGATTACATTTTCGACTGGTCGCCCGTGCAGGGCGACTCAGCCTCGGCTTCGTCCGTGACGGTATCTTTTCCGCAGACAACTACGGTTTTTCTGACGGTTACAGATACATGCGGCACACAGGTTTCAGACAGCGTTCAGGTCTTTTACCCCGATTATGATGACATTGAAATTGTGCTTGACCTGGACCGCCGAACTTGTCCGGACAGCCCGCTAAGGCTCGCCGCCGAAATCACGGGCGGAGCGGGAGAATACAATGTACTTTGGTCAGAAGCCGACCAAGGCGGTCGCTTCGAGACGCCTGACGAAGCGGAAACGCTTTACGAGCCTGATCCCGGATTCTCCTTTCTGCGTGTCGACGTCATCGATCAGTGCTTTGCTATGGGTTTTGCAGGGCCTTATGTAGGTATACTGGATGTGGGAGATACACTGCGCACCATAGATTTGGAAAAGGTGCCCAATGTGATTACCCCGAACAACGACAACCGGAATGATTACTTCGCTGTACCGGGACTGGACATCTTCCCCGGCACGAATTTTCAGGTATGGGATCGGTGGGGCACATCGATCTTTGAGTCGAATGATTACCGCGTGGTGATTCAGGAGACGGGAAGGCCTTCGAATGCCTTCGACGGTGCGGATCGCCCGGACGGATCGTACTATTTTATTTTGAACGTAAACAGCGGCGAATGTGTGAAGACGGGATATGTAGAAATTCTCGGAAGCAATGAGCCGCGCGTAAGACGATAGAGGAGAGCAATCTTCATAATCGAAAGCCCGCTTTGCACCCGCGAAGCGGGCTTTTTGATGCGAAGCAATTACGAAGGGAATACCGAGGAAGTTTTATCCCGAGCGGCCTGTTTTACAATTGCTGAAAAGCCAAGAATACTATGATTGCCCATATACTGTGACTCCTTTTCCGCACAGGGCGGCAAGAACTCCGGATGGCTGAGGTCAAAATCCGCACGCTTGCACCGCCCTCCTTTCATCGCATGAAGGCGGGCCCGACAGAGCCAAAACGACCTCTGTCGCTCCGGAAAAGTCTGCACAGTTTTGAGTTATTCGGTCATTGTTAATTTTTTTAAGGACCTTGCGGATGCGAAGCAAGTTCTTGTGAACGTAATCACTTGCGCCGGTTGGGTTCGCCTTAAGTCAATTCATCGCGGTTTGTAAACCGAACGCCGCAATCGGATAACTGTTGTCGGACGATGATCGCTTGCTCACCACGAAGGCCTCGTGCCGAGCGTGGTCGAAATGCGGCCGTGGGTGAATGTTGAAATAGTGCGAAGGTTTTGGCGGCATTTTTGCCCCGCAAAAATGGTGACCAAACCGATTTTTCGGGAAACCGGTAATCACCCGATTACATCCGGTTATTTGGCAGATAAGGCAAAAACAAAGACGCGGTGACGGATGCACCGTTTTTTGCCGGGCCCTACTTCAGCACTACCGTAAAAACCGCGCCGCGGGGAACGTTATCATCAACTGTGATTTCCGCGCCGAGCAGGTCTGCATAGTACTTAACAATATACAGACCCAATCCCGTTCCTTTTCCCGTGCGGGTCTCTTCATTGCCCATCCTTTAGAATTTTTCGAAGACCCGTTTTCTTTCCGCGGGCGGAATGCCGGGTCCTCCGTCTGCCACGCGCAATTTGATTCTGCCGTCCGATGTTTTCTTCAGGTCAATTTCGATCGGAGCATTTTTCGCATACTTCGCAGCATTTTCGGTAAGATTGAGAAAGATGGAGGCAAAGGCTTGCGGATCGGTATCGGCAGAAATTCCGGATTCGATAGCGGTGCGGATTTCCACGGGACCCGCGGTCGCGGACCGCACATTTTCACAGAGACGTGAGGTCATTGCGGACAGGTCTGTAGGCTCGGTATTGAGTGTGCCGCGCCCGCTTTCGATGCGGGTGGCCAAGAGTACGTTATCGATGAGGTTGTGCAGGCGCTCGGTGTTTTCCACTGCGACAGATTCCAGCGAAATTCTTTTTTCGGGAGCGAGTCCCGAATGCTTTTGGAGGGTTTGCAGGCAGAGTTTGATCGCGGCAACGGGTGTTTTGAGCTCATGGGTCACCGAAAGGAGGAAGTTGCGCTGCTGCCTGACCAACGCAAATTCCTTACGAACGGTGCGCTGCATGATGTAAATGCCGGCCAGCAAGAAGATGAGAAATACGGCGCCTTCACCTGCTACCATCAGCACTTTCAGCCGTACCGTATCTTCCCCTTCAGGAGCGAAGTGCTTTTTATTGAGATCGATCAGTAACCAGGCCCACCACATGAACTGAAGCAGTACGTAGACCGCCAAGATGTAAAATAGCCAAACCAGCCTGCGTTCGCGTTGCGAACCGAGTGATTTCAGGGAAACAGACCGCCCCGCTTTTTTCATTTACTCTTCCAGAATTTTCCTGATGTAAACGCGTGTCACAGAGGGATCATTTTTACCCTCTTTCGGCATTTGCGTTACAGAGAGTACTTCCCATCCCATTTGCGCTGCGTAATTCAGCACGTCAACCTCAGATTTGAATTGATCCGTGATCTCTTCAAGCCGCTCTATGCGCTTGAGGTCATTCGCCATGTGCTTGGCCATACGCACCGATTCACCGGGATCGAAAGACACCTTGAAGAATTCGTCGCCGGGATGGCGCATCAGGTTCAAAATTACATAGGAGTGCGGGGCTTGATTCGCTCTCTTTTCCGAAATGACGGGCGCAGACTCCACACGGGCCTGCTGCGTTTTTTCACCTTTTCGCAGGTAGTCTTTCTTGGCCGCTTCGCTCATTTTGATCTCTTGGGCCTGCATACCGGTCAAAGCAAGTGCAGTCAGCGCGGTCAGTACTGTTTTCAGCATATATCGGTGTTTTTACAAAGGTAAGAAAACCCCCCGTCTCGTGCTGCGGCAGCTTAAGCCTTGCGGGAAATTGCATACATTTATCGCCCTTATGAGGATGTCTATCTACCGCAGTGCCCTAAATAAATTGCCTCGGCCTTTGTTAATCAGGTTGAGCTACGTTTTCCGGATTTTTGCCTCGGTGATCTACCGCGGCAATACAGTGGCTTGCCCCGTTTGCGGAAACAGTTTCAGCAAGTTCTTGTCCTACGGGTCTGATGTGGCCTTTCGGCAAAATGTTTTGTGCCCGCACTGCCTCTCCCTGGAGCGCCACCGCCTGCTTTGGCTCTATTTGCAGCAGCGCACCGATCTTTTTTCCGGAAAGGTAAAGCTTCTCCACATCGCCCCGGAACAATGTTTTCACGGCAGATTTAAAGCACTTCAAAATATCGAATACGTCACGGGCGACCTCGAATCGCCTCTGGCAGAGCATCATTTTGACCTACATGATGTGCCCTTTGATTCAAATAGTTTTGACGCTGTGATTTGTAACCATGTGATGGAGCATGTGGAAGATGACGCGCGGTGTATGCGCGAACTTTACCGCGTGCTTCGCCCCGGGGGATGGGCGGTGATGCAGGTGCCTATTGACTACAGCCGCGCGGTGACTTACGAAGATCCTGAAATCACCTCGCCCGAAGAACGCGAGAAGCATTTTTGGCAAAAAGATCACCTGCGGCTCTACGGGCGGGACTACCCGGAACGTCTGGCCGCGGCGGGATTTAAAGTAAAAGAAGACGACTTTGTAAAAGCCCTCGGCGAAGAAAAGGCGGAGCGACACCGTTTGCAGTCTCAGGAAATCATCTATTTCCTCACCAAATGAAAAAATCCCGATACAGGTGTACCGGGATTTGGGTGGTGATGGACGGAATCGAACCGCCGACACAAGGATTTTCAGTCCTTTGCTCTACCGACTGAGCTACATCACCGTTTTAGCAGGGCGCAAATATAAAGATATTTTC
>PXBH01000018.1 GCA_003565555.1 Cryomorphaceae bacterium
CTCCTCCGCAAACGCTCCGGAATTCGAGAAAGGATTTTCGATTGACGATTTACGATTGGGGATTGTCTCCGCCTTCTCCGCAAAAGCTCCGGAATTCGGGCAGGCATTGCCTATTGCCAATTGCTCATTGCCTATTGCTAACACGCCCTCCACGTCCCGCCCCCTCCGCAAACGCTCCGGAGTTCGGGCAGGCCTTGCCAATTGCCAATTGCTTTTTTAACAGGCTCTTCATGTAATTGCCTATTGCCTATTGCCCATTGCCAATTGCTAACACACCCTCCACGTCATTACCAACTCCCTCAGAACTTTGCGCGCGTCTTCCTGCGCACCCGCTTCTTGCCCTTGAGGTAGCGGTACTTTCTTTTCGCGAAGGTGCTTTTGCCGCCGAGGACGTAGCTGTAGGTGAACTGGGTGAAGAGAAATCCGTCGTTGTTGGTCGGGTCACCCCGCTTTTCACCGGGGGCAAAGCTTCCCGCATTCGGCACTTCGGTGCCTTGAGAAAGGGCGAGTTGCTCTGCGCGCGCCAGGGCTTCGGGGGTGGTTCTGTGGGCCATCTCTGCGGCAAGACTGCCCGGAGGGTGGGCGACGTATTGCGCGCTGATATCGTCGAGGTAATCCGTGAAGGTGAAGCGGTAGCCGAGTTCCCAGCCGAAGCGGTGTACTTTATTATAAGTAAAGAAGACACCGATACCCGCAGGTACGGCGAACTCCCAATTGTTGTAAGCCACGCCTTCCGTTTGGAGCGGGCGGAGATCAATCATTTCCCCGTTAAACGCTTCCAGCTCCCCGTAATAGCGGGCTTGCGGATTGTGGTGAAAGACGGCCGCACCGAGGAATCCGAAGATGCGGAAATCCGGATTGTAGAAGCCGCGGCCACCCGCGTCGTTGTCGTAAAAGAGCGTAAACTCTCCGCGAAGGCTGAATTCGGTAATATCGTTTCTGAAACTGAGGTTGCGTGCCACCCGCGCAGGATTGAGGGAGTTTTCATCATTTCCGCGGATTCTGCCGTGGTTGATTCCGAAATTGATCGCGAGTTGGGGGCTTGCCTTGTACCGCACGAATGCGCCGAACACGTACTGCGTCCGGTTGAGCTTCATATCGTAGAGAAAATCCCTTCGTGTTTGTTCCTGCCCGCCGATTTCACCGAGGTAGTTCGAGGCGCCCAGCGCTACGCCCACATCCCATCGGTACTGCCCGAAAGCCTCCGAAACCGTGAGGAATGCAATAAAAATAAGGCAGAAGCGCATATAAAGCATAGCGGCAAATATAGAAAGATAACATCAATAACCCGCTCGGATATTCAGGGCGCATTTGTCTGTTCGGCCCCGTTTTGCTTACTTCACCGCGCAGAAAAAGTTACCGTATGAATCCCCTGTCTACTTTGCTCGGTACGCGTTATCCCGTGATTCAGGCGGGTATGGTCTGGTGCTCCGGGTGGCGGCTCGCGGCCGCATGCTCGGAAGCGGGAATCTTGGGGGTGATCGGTTCGGGGAGCATGTATCCGGCGGTGCTTCGCGAGCATATCGCAAAGTACCGTGCGGCCTCAGACCTACCGTTTGGTGTGAACATCCCCCTGCTCTATCCTGACATCGACAAGCATATCGCTGCCGTGATCGAAGGGAGGGTGCCCGTGGTGATTACCTCTGCGGGAAATCCGAGAACGCATACGCTGCGTCTGCGGGATGCGGGCATCAAGGTGCTCCACGTCGTGAGCAGCGCCAAATTTGCCGAAAAGGCCGAAGCCGCCGGTGTGGACGGCATCATATGCGAGGGCTTTGAGGCCGGCGGCCACAACGGGCGCGAGGAGACCACCACCATGTGCCTCATTCCTCAGGTGCGCCGCGCTACGGGCCTTCCTCTTGCAGCGGCAGGCGGCATTGCCACGGGAGGCGCCATACTGGCCGCCATGGCCCTCGGTGCCGACGGGGTGCAGATCGGTTCAAGATTTGTGGCCTCGGATGAAAGTTCGGCCCACATAAATTTCAAACATGCCGTGGCCCGCGCAGGGGAGGGGGATACGCGGCTTACCCTCAAAGAAGTCACCCCCGTGCGCCTGCTGAAAAACGGATTTTACCGACAGGTGGAAGAAGCAACCGCCCGTGGTGCGGATGCACGCGAACTGGCCGCCCTGCTCGGGAAAGGGCGCGCCAAGCGAGGTATGTTTGAGGGAGATGAGGAAGAAGGAGAACTCGAGATCGGGCAGGTTTCGGGCCTGATCGGCGACATTCTCCCCGCGAAAACGATTGTTGAGACCCTGCTCAGGGAATATGAAGCTGCCCGCGCCGCCGTGGGTCCGCTGTGACCCTGCAGCCCGTCGGCGAGATTAAGTTGAAACTTCTTAAAATCCTGATTTCGATGATTATTCGGCAATTCAGATGTTCATAAATTGAGATATGCAAGGCACATTTTCAAGGCTTTAGCGGGCTAAAGCGCGAAAGTGCATCGCGGCAGATCTCATTTTACGGGCAAGACCCGGACCGGATATGGCTGTGATTCGGGTTTACTTGTCAGCACTTCTCTGTATTTGTCAACCCTGCACGCTTCAACATACTTTTAAGTGACTTATTTACATTCGTTATGAATCTGAAGAAGAATCGAACTCAGGTTTAAACGCACAGAATGGCACTGCCTCCGGGCGCGTCCGCGTCCGGGAGTTTTTACCTTTGCACCCCGAATGCGGATGCGCGTAACAGCCTGAAGAGAGCTTCGGGCGGATGAAGTCCGGCTTGGGCCAATCTCGGAGCGGAAAAATATTAGGGCACTGAAGGCGTTATGTATACAGCTTTGACAAAAACGGGTATGATTGGGTTCCCTTCCGGGTTTCGCTTTTTTCAGGCGGCAGCCCTGGCATTGCTCGCTTTAAATATGCGTGCTCAAGTGCCTGTGCCTGTTAATTTTTGCGGGAGCATGAATCCCGACGGTACCTTTGCTCTGACATGGGAGACACCGCCCGATGCCGACCCTGACCTGAATTATGAGCTGTACAGGGATGACGGCACGGGATTCGCTCTGCTCAATATGCAGGCGCCGGCTACCAATACCGGTTTTACGGATTTCGGTTTGGATCCCAATCAGGTCAACGGCTACTATGTGCGGTCCGTGTTTCAAGGTGATTTTTCGGAAAACTCCGAAATCATTTTCAACATGGTGCTTTCCCTGGATGCGCTCAGTCAATCTGTAGCCGTGCTCAACTGGACAGCCCCTTATGATGATCCTATGCCTCCGGGGCAGTACGAAGTGTACCGCACACTTCCCGGAGAGGCGCCGGAGTTGCGCGGAGTGCTGAATGAAACCACCTTTACCGACACTTTACAGGGCATTTGTGATGATTCCGTCGTGACCTATTATGTGGAGTTTGCGGGAGCAAATTGCACCACGCGATCGCAAACGGCCGAAGAAGAGTTTTTGGACATCATTCCGCCCCCTCAACCTGTGATCGAAACGGCAGTCACAGACCCCGAGACAGGAGATATTATTGTGTATTGGGACCCCGTATCCGCCCCTGATTTAGATCTTTATCGCATCCAAGATATCGACTTGCTCAACCAGCAATTCATTAACATAGGTGTAGTGCAGGCCGGGGAGCCCACGGAATTTATATACGAAGGTGCCGGGGCCAATGAAGAGAAAACCCTCGCGGTCATTGCATTTGACCTTTGCGGAAACGATGCTTCCTTCTCGGGCACAGCCACCACCATGTTTGCAGAAGCGGAGTACTCAGAATGCGCCACTGACGCCATGGTGTCTTGGACGCCGTATGCGGGATGGCCCGAGGGTGTGGACGCCTATCTGATCAAAGCCTTCATCGACGGCGGGGCAGAGGAGTTGATGGGGGAGGTGACCGGTGACGAGACTTTTTTCATCGCTGAGGTGGATCCGAACCGCGAATACTGCTTCTTTGTGGAAGCCGTGTCTGCCGGTGCCCAGCGCAATTCGACATCCAATGCGGCCTGCGTTACCACGGACTACCCGGTCATTGCCGAGTTTGTGTATAACAGCTATGTGACCGTGATCGACAATACCACGGCAGAAGTCGCACTGCTGCAGGACCCCGAATCTGAAGGGATGACTTATGAGCTCTTCCGCGCGAGGCAGACGGGAGGCTTTGTCAAATTGGGTACTTTCGGCCAAACAGGGCAGGAGTTTCTGATTTATACCGACACCGATCTGGATACCCGTAACCTGAATTACCGCTACAAATGGAGGGCTTATGACGGCTGCGGGGTATTTATCGGCGAGTCGAATGTGGGGCGTACCATGACCCTGATCACTTTGGCCGATACGCGGGAACTGGCCAATGTGTTGACTTGGACGGCTTACGAAGAGTGGGAAAACGGTGTGGGCAGGTACCGCATAGAGCGGCGCGTGGGCAGAGAAGGCCCCTTTGAAGATTATGCCGAAACCGACGGGGAGACCACAGTATTTACGGACAATGTGGAAGAATTCAGGTTTGAGGAAGGGGAGTTTTGCTACAGAATCGTCGCGGAGGAAGCGGCCAACAGTTACGGGGTGTCCTCAGAATCTGCCACCGTGGTGCGCTGTATAACACAGCCGCCGGTGATGTGGATTCCCTCTGCCATCATGCTCGACGGCGAGCCTGAAAATCGCGTGTTCAAGCCTGTGGCGGCCTTTATCGATTTCGATTCTTTTCGCATGGAGATCTACAATAAGTGGGGGCAGCGCCTCTTCACCAGCGACGATACCGAAGAGGGCTGGGACGGAACTTTCAGGGGGGGATTTGTCCCGCCTGATATGTACAGGTACATTATTTCCTACAACGACGGCAGCGGAAAACCATTCGTGGAGCAGGATGTGATTTATGTACTCAAGCACAATTAGCATCTGAGGTGAGCCGCGGTGATCCCTTGCGCGTCAGCATTTTTTAGGATTTAGAGGGCCATAAAATTTGATCTGCACAGCCGCCAAATATTCCTTACTTTTGCACGAATTTATTGATCCAATCCTTCACGCCTCATGTCGATAAGTTCAACAAAAATTCTGGGCGAAGGCCTGACCTACGACGACGTACTCCTCGTGCCCGCATACTCGGAGGTCTTGCCCAAATCGGTTGATATCCGATCAAAATTTTCTCGAAATATCGTGCTCAATACCCCCATTGTCTCCGCGGCGATGGACACGGTAACCAATGCCAATCTTGCCATTGCCATTGCGCAGCAGGGAGGTATCGGTGTGATTCACAAGAATATGCCTATCGGTGCTCAGGCGCGAGAGGTCCGAAAAGTGAAGCGATCGGAAAGCGGAATGATTCAGGATCCGATCACCCTGAGCGCCGAAGCCAAGGTGGGAGATGCCCTCCAAATCATGTCGGAGCACAGCATCGGAGGTATTCCCGTGATCAACGGAGAGAAGGTACTCGTAGGCATTGTGACCAACCGCGACCTGAGATTTGAAAAGGACATGGCCAAGCCGGTGAGCGAGGTGATGACATCAGAAAACCTCATTACCACAGGAGCGGGTACCACCCTTTCTGAGGCCGAGACCATCCTGCAGGAGTACAAAATTGAGAAATTGCCCGTGATTGATGAAGCGGGAAAGCTGATCGGGCTCATCACTTACAGAGATATCATCAAGGTGCGAAAGCACCCATCGAGCTGCAAGGACCACATGGGTCGACTCCGTGTGGCTGCAGCAGTGGGGGTGACCCCTGATGCGCGTGAGCGGGCCGAAGCCCTGATTAAAGCGGGAGCGGATGCCGTGGTGATCGACACAGCCCACGGGCATACCAAAGGTGTTGTGGCCGTTTTGCAGGAAATTAAAAATGCATTTGAGAACATTGATGTGGTGGTGGGCAATGTGGCTACTGCCGAAGGCGCACGCTACCTGGCCGATGCCGGTGCTGACGCCGTAAAGGTCGGAATAGGACCCGGCTCCATCTGCACCACCCGCGTGGTAGCGGGTGTGGGTGTGCCCCAGCTCTCGGCCGTGATCGAAGCGGTGGCGGCCCTGGAAGGCTCGGGTGTGCCGGTGATTGCAGACGGAGGCATCCGCTACACGGGTGATGTGGTGAAAGCCCTCGCCGCCGGTGCAGGTTCTGTCATGCTCGGGTCCATGTTTGCCGGAGTGGATGAATCGCCCGGTGAAACCATCATTTACGAGGGACGAAAGTTTAAATCTTACCGCGGTATGGGCTCTATTGAGGCCATGCAGCAAGGCTCGAGCGATCGGTATTTCCAAAGCGAGCAAGACGACCTGCTTAAGCTGGTTCCCGAAGGTATTTCCGGAAGGGTGCCTTACAAGGGAACACTCGCGGAGGTGGTTTACCAGATCATCGGCGGACTGCGCGCGGGAATGGGATACTGCGGAGCGGAGAATATGGAGAAACTTGCTCAGGCACGGTTTGTGCGTATCACCAATGCGGGTATCCGCGAGAGTCATCCCCACGATGTAACCATCACACGCGAAGCTCCGAATTACAGCCTCAGATAAACGTAAATGATTTTAATTTCAACGGAATAAACTATGATGATGAGAACCGTTCTTTGTGCCCTTTTTACCGCGGCCCTTCTTACTGCTTCAGCGCAGACCGAAAATGACCCCGTTCTGCTTCGAATCGATGACAAGGAAATAACACGCGCCGAATTTGAGGCGATTTACAAAAAGAACAACCGCGACAGCGCCATCACCAAAGAAGACCTCGATGAGTACATCGAGCTCTTTATCAATTTTAAATTGAAGGTGAGCGAGGCCGAAGCCATCGGCCGCGATACCGCTTCCCACTTTGTGCGCGAGCTGGCCGGTTACCGAGAGCAACTCGCCAGGCCGTATCTCGTGGACAAGTCCGTGACAGACTCTTTGGTGTCGGAAGCATACGAGCGGATGAAAACCGAAGTGCGCGCTTCACATATTCTTATCAAGCTCCCTCCGGATCCCTCGCCCTCAGACACACTGGCTGCCTACAAGAAGATAACCGACATCAGGGAGAAGGCCATGAAGAAGCCCGAAAAGTTCAATGACTTTGCAAAGAGTTTTTCCGAAGATCCCAGTGCCGCGAGCAACGCCGGTGATTTGGGATACTTCACTTCGCTTCAAATGGTATACCCCTTTGAAAGCGCCGCATACAACACCCCTGTCGGAGAAATCAGCATGCCCCTGCGTACCCGATTCGGCTACCACATCCTGAAGCCCACAGATCGGCGCGAAGCGCGCGGACAGATTAAGGTGGCCCACATCATGGTGCGCACGGAGCAAGGTGACCCCGCAGAGGTAGCCGAGAATAATGAAAAGAGAATCAGGGAAGTACATGCCAGGCTCCGAGACGGTGACGACTTCGCCGATTTGGCCGGCAAATTTTCAGACGACCGCAGCTCTGCGGCCCGCGGCGGAGAGCTGCCCGCATTCGGCACCGGAAAGATGGTCTCCGAATTTGAGGAGGCTGCCTACAGCCTTGACAAGCCCGGAGATTTCACCGAGCCCTTTTCTTCACCCTACGGATGGCATATCGTGAAGTTGATCGAGAAGATTCCTTTGCGTCCGTATGAAGAGATGGAAAAAGAACTCCGCAACCGCATCGCCAAAGACGGCCGTTCCGATATCCCCAAAAGGACCTTCATTGCGGCGCGTAAGAAGGAGTACGATTTTAAGGAGAACCGAAAGCGGCTCAAACCTTTCTACAAGAGCGTAGACACTTCATACTTTTCGGGAAACTGGACCCTGCCGGACAAATTGGAAAAATCCAAAAAAGCCCTGTTCACACTCGACGGTATCGATTATACCCAAGCGGACTTCGGTGCGTTTATGACAAAGCGTATGCGCTCGGGCCGCACCCTGACGGACGTCAATAACATGATTGATGAGCAGTATGAGGAATTTGTAAATTCCACCGTAATGGATTATGAAAACAGCATCCTCGAGGAGAAATATCCCGAATTCAGGGCCCTGATCAACGAATACAGAGACGGCATTTTGCTCTTCGACCTCACTGATGAGAAAGTGTGGTCACGCGCAGTGTCAGACAGTGCCGGACTTGCGGAATACTATGCCGCACATCAGGATGACTTTATGTGGGAGGAGCGCGCCGGTTTTGATATTTATACGGTCGAGGATGAGGCTGCCGCCGAAAAGGTGCTGAAAATGCTCGACAAGGGCCGAAACCAAGATGAAATTCGCGAAGCCCTGAATGAGAAAAGTGCCCTGAAGGTACGCGTGGAAAGCGGCCTCAAGGAACGCGAGGCAAATCCGCTTCTGGGTGAAGTAGAGTGGGCGCCCGGCATCTACGGCCCGGTGGACAATGACGGACGAACCGCAGTGGTGCACATCAAGGAGATACAGGCGCCCCGACCGAAGGCCTTTGATGAAGCCCGAGGGCTCATCACGGCCGCCTATCAGAGCTATCTGGATGACCAATGGGTAGAGACGCTCCGCGCCTCGCATGAGGTGGAAGTGAACCGTGAGGTATTACACGGTATTCGTTAATTCGGAGTATTTTGAAAAAAGGCGCGAAAGCAAGGCAGCGAATCACAGGGGTTTTTTCCGTATCTGTCCTGCTGTTTTTCGCGACCTGCACGCCGGGTGAAGCAGGCAGTGATGAAGTGGTAGCTGAAGTATACGGAGAGCGGCTTACCAGAGCAGCATTGGCATCCAAAATGCCCCCGGCTTACCAGGAAGAAGATTCGGCGGGTATAGCACAGTCCGTCGTTTCGGCTTGGGTGCGCGATCGGGCCATGCTCAAGATTGCTGAAGACAACCTCTCCGATGAGCAAAAGGATGTGCGAAAACAGCTGGAAGATTACAGAAAAAGCTTGCTCATTTACGCATACGAGCGTGCCCTCACAGTACAAAAGAGCGACACCCTGGTCACGGAAGAGGAGATCGCCGATTACCACAGTGCCAATGCCGAAAACTTTCGTTTGAGGCGTTTTATCCTCAAGGTACGCTTTATCAAGATCGCAGAGGATGCGCCGGGTCAAAAACAAATTGAGGCGCAGATTAAGCGTTTCAATGACGAAGATGCCGATGCCCTTTACGAATTCAGCCGCAAGTATGCCGAGAACTTTTATTTCAATACCGACGTGTGGTTGTTTCCGGAAGATTTGTTAAAAGAGGTCCCCCTGCCCACAAACGATGCCGAAAACTTTCTCAAGCAGCATAAATTTCACACTTTTGATCAGGACGGATTTCGCTACTTCCTTTATGTCGAAGATATCAGGGGAAAAGGTGACCCTTCGCCCCTTTCACTTGAGCGCCGCCGGATTCGGGACTTGATCCTCAACCGCCGCAAGGCTGAACTGCTCGGCAAATTGCGGGAAGAAATAGTCGCGGACGGCATGGCCGCAGGTGACATTAAAATATACGATACACCTTGAGATTGAAAACCATATTTTGCATGCTCTGGGCCTTTTCGGCCGCGGGTGCGGCTTTGGCCCAGCCCAAGCTCGTGGACGAGATCGTCGCGACCGTGGGTTCCGAAATTATTTTATGGAGTGATATTCAGCTTCAGAAGAACCAGATCAAGGCGCAGGGATATAAGGGAGACATCTCGGATTGCGAGGTTTTGGAGGAGATACTTTTCGAAAAAATTCTGCTCAATCAGGCCAAAGTGGACTCCGTGGAGGTAAGCGATGACATGGTGAATTCCGAGCTGAACAAGCGCATAGACGTATTCGTGCGGCAGATCGGATCTGTGGAAGCCCTCGAAGATTACTACGGAAAGTCCATGTCAGAAATACGCGAAGAATTTTTTGATGCCCTCAAAGATCAGCTTCTTGTGCAGCGCATGGAGCAAGAGGTGTCTTCGGATGTGAATGTGACGCCTTCAGATGTGCAGTCTTTTTTCGAGTCGATTCCCAAGGACAGTTTGCCCTTTATCAATGCTTCGGTCGAAATGGCTATGATCGCCAAGTTTCCGAAGGCCGCTCAGGAAGAAATTGAGCGTGTGCGCACCCGATTGCGCGGGTTCAAAGAATCCGTAGAAAAGGGCCAAGATGATTTTGAGACCCTGGCCGCTCTCTACAGCGAGGATCCCGGCTCTGCCTCGCGCGGGGGAGCTCTCGGCCTGAAGCCGCGCGGCACCTGGGTGCCCGAATTTGATGCCGCGGCCTTCAGCCTCAATGAAGGCGAAATTTCCGCGCCTTTCAAA
Organism: Cryomorphaceae bacterium; assembly: GCA_003565555.1. Lineage (GTDB taxonomy): Bacteria > Bacteroidota > Bacteroidia > Flavobacteriales_D > Cryomorphaceae > T3Sed10-241. The sequence goes on from PXBH01000018.1 coordinate 10,097, forward strand.
ACAGACTACGGGTGGCACATTATGCAGATGGTAGAACGTCGGGGTGAGCTCTACAATGCCAACCACATACTCTTGATCCCGAAAGTGAGCGCAGACGGGCTGAATACTGCCCGCACCGAACTGGATTCCATTCGCACATTGGTGCTGCGCGACTCTGTATCCTTTCCCCTGGCCGCCTCTCGGTATTCAGACGATGAAAGGTCTAAAAACCAAAACGGAGCCATGGTGAATCAGCAAACGGGAAGTACGGTGTTTGAGATGGACGAATTGGATCCCGGCCTCTTTCTCACCATTGATACCTTGGAGAGCAATGAAATATCCCGCCCCGTATTTTTCCAAAATGAAGCCCGCGAGAAAGGCTATCGTGTCATCAAGCTCGTGAACCGCACAGAGCCGCACCGCGCAAATCTTACAGACGACTATCAGATTCTTCAGAACATGGCCTCAGAAAAAATACGCGCCGAGACCATGGACCGATGGATGCGGCGACGCATTGATGAGACCTTTATCAAACTCAATGAAGCCTACCGCGACTGCGATTTCGGCTATCCCTGGGTGAAAGAATCCGTGGTGACCAAAACGACAGAAACCAATTAAGAAGCAATGAACGAAGCAGAAGCCCTCAAGGAATTAAATACCAAATACGAAGCCCTGCGCAGAGAGATTTCCAAGGTGATCATCGGGCAGGCAGATGTGGTGGATGAATTGCTGATTTCCGTGTTCAGCAGGGGCCACTGCCTCTTGGTGGGGGTGCCCGGTCTGGCCAAAACGCTCTTGGTCAATACCGTTTCTCAAACCCTCGGATTAACCTTTAACCGCATTCAGTTCACCCCCGACCTGATGCCGTCAGACATTATCGGGAGTGAGATTCTCGGCGATGACCGCCAATTTAAATTTGTGAAAGGTCCCATATTCTCAAACGTGGTACTGGCCGATGAGATCAACCGCACACCGCCCAAAACCCAAGCCGCACTTCTCGAGGCCATGCAGGAAAAGTCGGTGACTACGGCGGGTCAGACCTTTAAGTTGCCTGAACCCTTTTTCGTGCTCGCTACCCAAAACCCGATCGAACAGGAAGGTACCTACCCCTTGCCCGAAGCGCAGCTCGACCGATTCATGTTCAATATTCGGGTAGATTATCCCGCGTTTCAGGAGGAAGTGGACGTAGTAAAGGCCACCACCTCCGATCAGGGTCAAAAGCTGAACAGAGTCATCACCGCCGAGGAAATACTGTCCTACCAGAACCTGATCAGAAAAATGCCGGTGGCTGACAATGTGGTGGAATACGCCGTGGGTGCAGTAGCCAAATCAAGACCCGGAACCGATGCGGCGGGAGAAGAAACAGAAAAATTTATCAGCTGGGGCGCCGGGCCGAGGGCATCGCAATACCTCATTATCGGCGCAAAATGTCACGCCGCTTTGCGCGGAAAATTTTCGCCCGATATCGAAGATGTGACAGCCGTAGCCAAACCTATTTTGCGACACCGCATAGTGAGAAATTACCGCGCGGAGGCCGAGGGAATTTCTATTGAAGACCTTATTCAATCGCTTTTAAAAGCGTAACTTTCGGCAGTAAAAATGATTGTTAAAATCTCAGCACTGACCGCCCCGGGAACGGACGGAATTAAGCAGAAATCTTAACTTTGTGTTTTATTGACACTAAGAAAACCCCTAATCAAATGAAAAAAATAGCGATCAACGGATTCGGCAGAATCGGAAGACTCACACTGCGGAACCTCCTAAAAAGTTCGGATGCAGAAGTTGTAGCCATCAACGACCTCACTGATGCCAAGACCTTGGCTCACCTGTTCAAATACGACTCCAGCCAAGGGAGGTTTGACGGAGAAGTGAGCTATGAAGGCTCTGACCGATTGATTATTAACGGCAAGTCATATGCGCTTTTTGCCGAAAGGGACCCCGAGAACCTGCCGTGGAAAAAACTCGAAGTGGACGTAGTAGCGGAATGTACCGGTATTTTCACCAGTGACGAAGGTGCCCGCAAGCACTTGACCGCCGGCGCCCGTAAAGTGGTAATTTCCGCACCCGCCAAAGGTGATGTGAAAACAGTGGTGGTGGGCGTAAACGACAGCGAAATTACCGACGAGCACACCATCATTTCCAATGCAAGCTGCACCACAAACTGCCTCGCACCCGTAGCGATGGTCCTTGACCGCGAATTCGGTATTGAGCGCGGTTTTATCAACACCATACATGCCTATACGGCCGACCAGCGCATACAAGATGCGCCCCACCGCGATTTGCGCAGGGCGCGTGCGGGTGCATTTTCCATTATTCCCACCACTACAGGTGCGGCAAAAGCCGTAGGCCTCGTGTTGCCTCACCTCAAAGGGAAGTTGGACGGAAACGCCACACGCGTCCCCACCATCACCGGATCTATGACAGATCTGGTGGCAGTCCTGAAGAAGGAAGCAACCGTTGAGGAAATTAACGCGGCAATGAAAAAAGCTGCTGACAATGAGCTGAAAGGTGTGCTCGAGTACACCGAAGACATGATCGTGTCGGCCGACGTGATCGGAAGCTCCTACAGCAGCATATTCGACGCCAATGTGACGTCCGTTAACGGCAACTTGGTGAAGGTAGTGTCTTGGTATGACAACGAATACGGTTATGCCGCGCGCACCGCAGAGCTTGCGACCCGCATTGCATAAATCCGGCGAAATTCGCTCAAAATGAAAAAAGCAAGGCAAATGCGCCTTGCTTTTTTTGTGGACAATCGCGTTGATAAAAACCTCTGCCGGGGCAAAAATCGAGGCGATAATCAAACTCTATTCTTCTTACCTTCGTATGCATACAGAAAGCGGAAGTTTCAAACAACATGAAAAAAATTTACATCTTTTTGGCGATTTCGTCAGGTCTTCTTTTTTCAGGAAAGTCCTATGGAACAGATGATTGCGCATCGGCGGTTGAGTTGACCTCAGTCGTGCTCGTGCAAAACGGTCTGCAAGTCGGCACAGTGGGCGGAGCGACTTGGTCCGGCACCCCCCAATGTGAAGGGCCCGGCCAAAGCCCGGATCGCTGGTACCGCTTCACCGCGGCTGCTTCAACCTCCTTTATTCGTGTGCAGCCCGGCGGAGATTTTGACCCCGTTGTCGAAGTTTTTGATGCTTGCGGCGGCAATGAAATCGCATGCCGAAACGCAGCGGGTCCGGGCGGCATCGAAGTTCTGCGCCTGACTGATCTTACCCCGGGTGAGACTTATTTTGTTTCCGTGTACCATGCCGGTGGCGTAGCCCCGGAATCGGGGAATTTCAATATTGTCGCGGCCCATATCCCGGAAGTCGAGCTTCGCCCGCAGGACTGTGACCAGACGGACTACACCACCAACAGCATTATTCGCGCACTGGGTCCACCGTCCAATTCTTTTACAGTGACCGGTTACGAGTGGCGTTTCACAGAGCTTGAAGCACCCTTTGAAACGTATCAGGTGATCTCCCCGAACGGCACCAACCCGAATTACCGTCTGCTCTGGCTTTCGCCCCTGCAATACGGTCGCAGCTACGATGTAAGTGTGAGGCTCCTTGTGGCTGAAGGGAATTCAACCGGCGATTTCGGTCCCGTTTGTACCATCGGTTTGCAACCTACAGTGCTCACTACCCAACTCCAAGCGCAATATGCCAACCAGTTTTTTAACTTTTGTGACGTGGTCGGTGCAGATGCTGTCGGCTTGGCATCTCAATACCGATGGACATTTAATGACCTGAATACCGTTACTGAAGTGTTTGGTGATAACAACAGCAGGCTTCTTCGCCTGCAAAAGGTGCCCGGCCTCCAACTCGGTCAGGTCTACGTAGTCTCCGCATTTGCTACGGTGAACGGTGACGAAAGTCCTCAAGGAACCCAGCGTTTCATTACGATGAACAATTTTGTGCCCAATACAGGTCTTCGTCAGGAACTGTACCCCTGCGGTCAGACCTATCCCTTCAATTCTTTTGTGCAGGCCGAAGAGGTGTGCACGGCCGAAGCCTACACGTGGCGCTTTACAAATACTTCTCAGTCCCAACCCGCCATTTTTTACACGCGCTCGGACGGAAGCAGGTTCCTGAGACTGGACTGGCTGCCGGACCTGATCATCGGCGACAGCTACAACGTAGATGTACGCGCCGCCCAAGGAGGACTCCTCGGTGATTACTCCGTAATCTGCAACATTACCGTCGGAGCCTCCACCGCAGGGCTTACGGAAATGTTGCCCGATGACGGTGCAGGGCAGGGGGGCTCGGTTCTGCCTGTCGAAGAGGTCGTTTTTGACTTTACCGTTTCGGGAAATGACGGCACGGGAACACAGCTGCAACTCCATGTGGTGAACGAGCGCAACGGGCCTGTGAACTTTGAACTCTACGACCTCAGCGGAAAGCTTGTTCAATCACGCCGTGAGGCGGTCCATGGCTACGGCGATGTCCGTTGGAGCACCGGCAATTTGCCGAGGGGTGTATACCTTCTCAAGGCGACGGACGGTACCGATACGGTGACCAGAAAATTGATCCTCTGAGCGTCGGTCTAAATGCTTAACTTCACGGGGCTGAATATCAGTCCCTGTGAATTCTTTTTTTCACAAAGCGCCTTTTATCCGCATTGCGGTGCCCTTCGCATCGGGTGTGGCCTTCGGGCTTTGGGCACAGCCCGACGCACGGCAGACAGTCCTTCTGTTTGCCGGAGGAGTCGCCGCTGCGGCACTGCTCGTAATTTTCCGCAAAGCTTGGATATCTTATCGACTCAATCCGAGATTCGGCCTTATTGCGGCAACTTCCTTCTTTCTGATCGGTGCGGCATGGGCGGGTTACCGCGCTTTGAATCTGCGTTATGACCGCCACTTTCAGTCGCAGGACGCGCTTTACACAGGCCGCATACTTCGCGAGCCGCTCAAAAAGAAAAAAACGTATGCAGTAGATATTCAGCTGTACGGGGCCTTTTCCGAACAGGGTGTACCGCGTCCTGCAGATGCCGTGGTACGGGCTTATGCCCACCCCGACCTGAGACCTGATACCCTTCGCCCCGGCGATCTGATTTTTTTCGGAAATCAGCCTGTCCCGCACCGAAAACCCCCGAATCCCAAACAATTCGATTACGGGGCTTATCTCCGATCTCAAGGCATCCTCGCTACGGTATACCTGAAGGAGGGGTGTGCTTTTGCCCGCGGCGACGGAAGTTTTTCAGGGCCTACGGTTTTTTTTGAAACGTGGCGGCAGCGGGCCATCGGGCTTTTTGCCGAGCGTGGAGTTTCCGATCGGGAGCGCGGAGTGATCGCTGCGCTCGTCCTCGGAAAGCGCGATATGGTAGATGCCGAAACCCGAAGCGCTTTTACCGATGCAGGTACCGTACATATTCTGGCAGTCAGCGGGCTTCATGTCGGCATCATTTACTTCTTTGCCGCTTGGATTATCGGCAGGGTTGTTCGCGGACGTAGGCTCGGGTGGTTGAGGTTGGTTGCGGCCCTGGCTCTTTTGTGGTTATACGCGGGCATTGCCGGTTTTTCTCCTTCTGTGCTGCGGGCGGCCACGATGTTTTCGTTCATTGCGGCGGGACGGGAGTTCGGGCGGTTCGGAAACATTTTCAATATGCTTGCCGTCAGCGCATTTTTATTGCTGATGATAGATCCCTTTTTGATTCAATCCGTCGGATTTATGCTTTCATACCTTGCCGTGACCGGCATTGTTTTGATATACCCCGTTCTCTACCCCGTTTGGATCGCTCCCCATTGGGTGTTGGATAAAATTTGGTCGCTTATCGTGGTATCCGTTTCGGCACAGGCCGCCACGCTACCGGTCACCCTTTGCTTTTTCCATCAATTTCCCAATTACTTTTTGTTCGCCAATCTTGCGGTCATTCCTTTGGCTACCGTCCTTCTCTATGCAGGTCTCGCGGCCATCGTTTTATCTCCGCTGCCTTTTCTCTCCGATCTTGTTTTCAAGGTGGCGGAATACACGGCATTCTTGCTGAATGAATCCGTTTCCCTTTTCGGAAAACTTCCGCATCCCGTCTCCGAGGGGCTCTATATCACAGGTCCGGAGGCTGCCTTGATGTATGTTGCGACCGCCGCGGCAGTGCTTGCAGTGCGGGATCCGCGTGGCGGGAGGCTGCGGACGGCTCAGGGTGTTTTGCTGCTGCTCGTTCTTCTTTTTTCAGGCAGGAAGCTCAAGGACGCAGTGCGTACCGAGGGCTATATTTTTCATGTGGAGGGCGGGACTGCCGTAGCCTTATTTCGTGGTGACCATGCCGTATTTTCTCTTTCGGATTCGGAAATGCCGGGTTCCGAGGCCTTCGAATTTGCTCTTTCCGGATTCGCGAGTCATAAAGGAATGCGCACCTTTCAGACAGGTTCTGCAGTAGGTGTAAAAAAGTTTTCCGGCAGCACCGTAGCATTTGCCCGAGACCAAGACGAGCTGAACCGGGCTTTGGCGACTGAATGCGATTTTATCATTTTTTCAGGCCCGGATTTTGATCCCGCGAAAGCTGAAATTTCCCGGGTGAAAAAAGGCACTGCCGTCGTAATCGACGGTTCAGTGCCTTTTTACAGACGTTCAGGTTTGGCGGCAGCGTTGAGAAATGCCGGCCTCAGCGTAGTAGTGACATCCGAGTCAGGGGCTATTCGCCTCTGATATCAAAGGCCTCATCGGCATCAATGACTTCCCCGTTGAATTCACCCACGACAAGCACATCTGCAAATCCTTTTTTGCCCAGAGTTTCCGCGGAAGCTTCGGCTTCCTTCCTTGTTTTCATACTCCCGAAGAGATAGCGCGTAGTGCCGTCATCACTGCGCACGGGCCGCACATTTCCGAGGGCCATATATTTACTCAGCGTTTCGGCGGGGATGCGGCCCTCAAAGGTTCCCAGACGTACGGCATAGCTGACAAACTCTTTGTTGATCTGCGGCTTGTTTTCCCGCTCTTTCATACCTGATTCGTCCTTAACCATGGTGGCTCCGGCTTCTTCGAGTGAGACGCGCTGCCCCTTTTTGTAGGCGGTCACGAAGGCTCCCTCGTAGCCTTTCAGCAGCAGGTCTACACGGTGCGCGGCAGCATCGGCAATGTTGTCGTAGCTTCCTGAGATGTAGCGTGTGAGGCCGTCCGCTCCGGGAATGACCAATACGTTCGGAATTTCTTTAAAAAGCTTGGGAGATATGGGCTTGCTGAATGCCCCGATTTGCACCCGGAAGGTGACTTTGTTACCTGTGTAGAGAAGTTTGTAGGCTTCATAGAATGCGTCCTCTTCCACAAATGAAGGATTGAGTTCACTGACCCGACTCCCGTTTCTGTAGGTCAGATCATATTCCAGTCCCGCGTTCTCAAGGCTCACCGCCGCGCGAACCAGTTCATTCGTGCTGCTATACTCGCCCATGAAGTATTCTGTACGGCCGTCTTTTATCCGCGATTTTACATCGCGGATGGAAAGAATTTTCGAAAGCTCTGCAGCTGTGAGGTTGTCGAGGTTTTTTACCGTAAGTGTATAGCCTTTGGCAGCACGGCCTGTATTTGAACGCTCTACATCGGCGGTAGAGGTGGTTGACTTTTCATAGTTCACGGCGAAAACTTCACCGAGATAGACCTGATGCATGTAGGCAATATCTTCATCGGTGAGCGCAACGCCTCGGAGGTTTACAGGTTGCCCGGCAGGAGTGTGAGGCTCGAGGTCGAGGTAGTCGGGTACCCCGTCCCCGTCGGTGTCGAGGGGGCATCCCCTCTCATCTGTTTCTACACCTTCGGGCGTACCGGGGCAGAAGTCGTAGAAATCTGCTATGCCGTCGCCGTCTTCGTCAGTCTCCGATGACGGCACCCCGAGGGGAACGGCATCTGCGGGCTGCGTTTTGGTTTTTTTATTGTGGTGCAGGTTGTAGGTAATGCCGAAATTGCTGTAAAGGAAGCGATCATTGCCCTTGCGTCCGGCGCCCGTTTCGGGATTGTATGCGATACCGTCCAGGTAATCGGTATTGGTAAAATGGTATTCGGCGGCCAAACGGAGAGAAAAGCTTTCATTGATTTTCAAATCCACCCCCGCTCCGACGGGCACAGATATGGAGCGAAGGGAATAGGGGGCATGGCCGTTTTCGGCGGAGCGCAGGTCTGTTTCGTATTCAAAATTGCGCGTGAGGTGCACGGCATCAGAGAGGTCAGCGTGTCCCTCGGGGAGGTTCATGACAGTTCCGTCACTGTGGTGAAAATAGGATCGTCCCTCCGCGTCAAGTCGATCACCTTTCGGGTTAAATTCAAAAGTGGTGATTCCGACCGATACAAAAGGAGAAATTCCGCGGTTTTTCGGCAGAAAATGGTCGAAATTATACGTGAGCGAAGCACCTCCCATGCGCAAGTAGGTGCGGAAGTTATAGAGATCTGTCGGGAGTCTTTCTTCAGCCGTGATGTTGCCGAACAGGGCAAATACGTTTACCTCGAAGGCATCGTTGATCGGATTGCGCAGCATGACACTGAATCCGGTATTCAGGTGGTTTCGTCGTGATATTCCTTGCAAATGCCCTACATCTCCGAAGTAGGAGATGACCCCGGCTCCCAATTGGATTTTGGGGCGGAAAATCTCGTTGTCAGAGGTTTCAAAGACTTGCGAGGAACGCTGGGCATGGACCGGAAGGGATAAAAACAATACCGAGCCGAGTGCGGCAAAGAACAGGAGGAAAAATCTCGAGGCCATAAGGGGTACAATAAATTACAGGTTTTATACTGCAATTGCACCCTTTAGGTTCCGTTTAAGGACTGAAAATCGGGCTGTGAATCAGGGCACCCATTTCTGCTTGGTGACCATGAGGGCCTCTTGAACCGTGATGCGCTCACCGCCGTTGTAAGCTGCCACAAATGGTCCTTGAAACTTATCGTATTTGCGGGTAATGCGCTCCCGGTCGTCTCTTGCGGATTTGTAAACCTGATGGTGGCCCGTGGTGTACTTGATCCAAGACCCGCCCGGCTCAATGTGGAACCCTTCTTCGAAACGGTAAAGCTTCTCAAAGACGGCTTTGCTGAGGTTGTTTTTTCCTGCGGCGATCTGCACCCTGTAGAATACACCTTCTTCGGGAGCGGGTACATCCACGATATTGCCGTCGGTGTAAGCTTTGGCCGTCGCTGCGGGCTTTTCCGTCGCGGGTTTGGGTTTCTCTGCTGCCTTTTTTTCCGGTGCAGGCGGGGGTGGCGTTTCCCGCGGCTTTTCAGGCTGAATTTCTGCCGTTTCTTCTGCCGGGGGTACAGTTTTCGTTTCGGCTGTGGCTTCTTCGGGTGTTGCCGGTTTCAAAGGTTCAGGGCTTTCAGCAGGTTTTTGGCTTGCTAAATCAGACTCAGGTTCTGTTTCAGGTTCCGGTAAGGGTTCCGGTGTCGGCTCAGGTGCGGCGGTCTCCTCAACTAAGGCATCCTCCGCTTCCAAATCGCCTAAGGCATCGCCGATGGCTACCGTCACGTTTTCTTCATTTTGCAAAAATGAAAAGCTGCCTTCGATCTGCGGTCTTGAACCCTCCATCGCGATGACGGGAAGCATTTTGTATGTAACGGTAACGCGTTCCGACTCGGGAAAGTCGTACCAGATGTATTTTACTTCATCGTTGTCTATGCTGAATATGGCACCGCTTGATTTCAGGTCAATTACGGTATATCCGTCGGGAACAGTCTCTTCAATTTTCGCAAAACCGGCCAAGTTCTTTTTGTCAATGTGGATGTCGACCCGCCACTGATTGATTCCCGCTACGCTCAGTTTTCGCTCCGTTTGCACTGCGGCTCCGTTGTTTTCCGGTTTTCCGTTTTTCTGCAGTGAGGCCGTGGCCTCCGGAGAGGGGCTGCCCACCATGATTTTGTGCGGAGGGGCATCGAAATTTTTCCTTTCGTTGTTGTAGATGTAGGAAAATCTTTGGGAGAACTCGAGCGTGCCCTCCGCGTCTTCTTCTGCCTTCAACCGAATTTTCATGTTGATTTTGTTGCTTTCCGGAAGGGCCATCCAGATGAATTTTCCCGTGCCGTTATTGAAGGTGAAGGAAGCGCCCGCGGCCTCGACGGATTCAGCTGAGAGGCCCTTTGCCAAGGTGAATTGAAACTTTGCAAAGCCCATTACGTCAGACTTTTCCAAAGTGATGTCTACCACGGTTTCTTCCCCGGGCATCATGGCTGCCGGCGCGTTATGCGTCACTTTTATGTCCTGTTTTTGCGAAAGCACAACAAGAAGAAAACCGATAATATTGACGGATATAAAAAGTGATTTCAGCATGCCCTGACAGTTTTGTACGTGGGTGGTAATGAACAAAACTATTCATACAGGCAGGCATGCCGCGCCGCATCAAGTCCATTTTGCAAACAGGTCGATGTGTACAAGCGGCTCAGAGGTATCGGATTAGAAGTCCGCCTCCGGCCTTTGTCAATCAGAAGTTCGGCTTGAGCATGTACTTGCCGTAGAATCGGTCGATATGTTCCACAGCTTCCTCGGGGGTATCGACCAGTCTGAAGAGCTCGAGGTCTTCAGGGCTGATGGTGCTGTATCGGTCACGCAAGGTTTTTTTCACCCAGTCCAAGAGCCCGCCCCAAAAATCTTTTCCGAACAAAATAATGGGGAACCTGCCGATCTTCCCCGTTTGGATCAAAGTCATGGCTTCGAAGAGCTCATCCAATGTGCCGAAACCTCCCGGCATCACGATAAATCCTTGGGAATACTTTACAAACATCACTTTACGGACGAAGAAGTAATCAAAATTGATCAACTTATCGTTGTCGATATACGGATTTCCCGATTGCTCGAAAGGGAGCTCAATATTGAGCCCTACACTTACACCACCTCCGCGGTGCGCACCTTTGTTGCCCGCTTCCATTATGCCCGGCCCTCCGCCCGTGATTACACCGTACCCGCTTTGGCTCAGGCGAAAAGCAATTTCTTCCGCAATCAGGTAAGAGGGGTCGTCTTCACTAAAGCGCGCGGAGCCGAAAATGGAAACGCAGGGCTTGATGCGTGACATTTTCTCAAAACCCTCCACAAATTCGGACATGATTTTGAAAATTGCCCAGCTGTCATTGGTCTTGGTTTCGTTCCAGTTTCTGGGCTTAAATGCTTTTTTTATGCGCTTTTCATCTTTGTAGTTCATAGGAGTTCTTCTTTTAAGTAAGGCGCTGTATAGCCGGTATTTTTTTTCACCAGCGCTTCGGGTGTACCCGTGGCAATGACCGTTCCGCCGCCTTCTCCTCCTTCCGGGCCGATATCGATAATGTGGTCGGCCACCTTGATCACGTCCATGTTGTGCTCTACAACGAGTACGGTGTTTCCGCTGTCTGCGAGTTTATTCAGTACTTCCAACAGGAGCCTGATGTCTTCAAAATGTAAACCTGTAGTGGGTTCATCCAAAATGTAAAAGGTGCTTCCCGTTTCCCGTTTCGATAGTTCGGCTGCCAACTTGATTCGTTGGGCCTCTCCTCCGGAAAGGGTGGTAGACCGTTGTCCGAGGGTGAGGTAACCTAAGCCCACCTCATTGAGCGTGGCAAGCTTACGGGCGATTTTCGGCTGGTCTTCGAAAAATTTTTCCGCGTCACTTACCGTCATGTCCAGAACGTCGCTCACTGACTTGCCTTTGAATCTGACTTCGAGGGTTTCTCGGTTGTATCTTTTCCCGAAGCAGGTCTCACAGCCTACGTAAACGTCAGGTAAAAAGTTCATTTCAATGGTGCGCACGCCCGCACCTTTGCAAGTTTCGCACCGTCCGCCCGCCGTGTTGAAGCTGAACCGCCCGGCCTTATATCCTCTGATCTTCGCCTCCGGGAGAGCCGCATAGAGGTTGCGTATTTCCGTAAAAAGTCCGGTGTACGTTGCCGGATTGCTGCGGGGTGTTCTTCCGATGGGGGATTGGTCGATGTCTACCACTTTATCGATGTGCTCAAGGCCGGTCACTTTTCGATGCGGGAGGGGCTGCATCACACCTCCTTTGAAAGCGTGGTTGTTCAGGATCGGGTAGAGGGTGCTGTTGATCAGGGTGGATTTTCCGCTGCCGGACACACCCGTCACGCAGATGAGCTTTCCGAGGGGGAAGGAGACATCAATCGACTTGAGGTTATGGCCGGAAGCCTGAAAGATTTTCACTTTTTTTCCGTTGCCCTTTCTGCGCTTTGCGGGAACTTCGATGCGGCGTTTTCCGTCGAGGTAATCTGCGGTAAGTGTACCTGCTTTTCTCAGGTCTTCCACGCGGCCCTCTCCCACGATTTCTCCGCCGCGCTCACCCGCGTAGGGTCCGATATCGATTACATGATCAGCTGCGAGGATCATGTCCTTATCGTGTTCCACCACGATCACGGAATTGCCCAAGTCACGGAGGTTTTTCAATGCTTCAATCAACTTTCTGTTGTCGCGTTGGTGCAGGCCGATGCTGGGTTCATCAAGGATATAAAGCACTCCCGTAAGCTGAGAACCTATTTGCGTGGCCAGCCTGATGCGCTGGGCTTCTCCTCCTGAAAGTGTTTTGGCACTGCGGTTGAGCGCGAGGTAATCAAGCCCTACATTTTTCAGAAATGCGGCCCTGCTTTTGATCTCCTTCAGTACCTCTTTCGCAATGCGTTTTTGTCGTTTGTCCAGTTTGCTTTCCAGATTTTGTACCCAGTTGTTAAAGGCAATGACATCCATGGCATTCACTTCGCTGATCGAAAGCCCGTCGATACGGAAGTGCAGTGCCTCCTCGCGCAGACGGCTGCCCTCGCATTGCGGGCAAGTGACCCGGTTCATAAACCCCCGGGCCCAGCGCTGCAGCGGCTTCGACTTGCTGCTTTCGGCCTGCCGTGCGATGAAATTGACGATGCCTTCAAATTGTACACTGTAGGAGGTACCGGAGTGCTGCCCGGTCACTTTCAGGGCTTCGTCCGTTCCGTTGAGCACTTTATTGATCACATCCTCCTCAATGTCCTGTATTTTGGTGTTCAGGGTGTACCCGTATTTACCGAGTAGGGCTTCAACTTGGCCGAAAATCCAATTGTTTTTATAGCTGCCGAGGGGTTCCAATCCGCCGCGGCGAATACTTTTGGAGGGGTCGGGAATGAGCTTTTCTGTGCTCACCTCGCTCACGGTGCCCAATCCGTTGCAACGGCTGCAAACGCCGTATGGCGAATTGAAGGAGAAAAGATTGGGTTCGGGCTCGGGGTAGCTTATTCCCGTGGTGGGGCACATGAGGTTGCGGCTGAAGTGGCGCACCTCATCGGTATCGAAATCCGAGACCATGAGAGAACCTCCGCCCGTCTCGATGGCCGTGGAGACGGTAGCGGCGATCCGATCATGTTGGTCAGGTGACACCGCAATACGGTCGATCACCACTTCAATGTCATGAATCTTGTACCGATCGAGCTTCATGCCCGAGGATATTTCGCGGATTTCTCCGTCCACCCTTACGCGGAGGTAGCCTTGCTTGGCAATGGTCACGAAGAGCTCGCGGTAGTGCCCCTTGCGCCCCCTCACCAAGGGTGCCAGCACCGATATTTTCTTGCCCGCGTAGGTTGATTCGATGAGCTCCGTAATTTGCTCCTCGGTGTAGCTCACCATTTTTTCGCCGGTTTTGTAGCTGTACGCATCGGCTACCCGGGCATAGAGCAACCTGAGAAAGTCATATATTTCGGTGATGGTGCCCACTGTAGAGCGCGGGCTTTTGCTGATCGTTTTTTGCTCAATGCTGATCACGGGGCTCAGTCCTGAGATCTTATCGACGTCGGGTCTTTCCATGCTTCCGACAAATTGCCTGGCATAGGAGGAAAAAGTTTCAATATACCTGCGCTGCCCTTCGGCGTAAATTGTATCAAAGGCCAGCGACGATTTTCCGCTTCCGCTTAAGCCGGTAATGACCACGAGTTTATTTCGCGGAATGGAAACATCTATGTTTTTCAGGTTGTGCTCCCGTGCGCCGAGCACCTCCACGGCTTCGAGTGCGGCCTCTTCTTTAATGCGTTCTGTTGTAATCAATGCAATATGGGCGTGACGGTGGTATCGATGATGTCTTCACCGGTTTCGGCAAAAGCGCGTGTGCCGAAGGCTGAATCGGCCGGGAGTTTGATCATATAGACCTTTTTATACGGGTTGGTCAAGAAGCTGTCCCGGAGCCAAGGGTTAAGTATTTTGAGCACCTTATAGTTGATTCCCCGTTCCGCAGCATATTCGGCAAAGTCGTTTACGGCGCCGTCCAGCGGCACTTCTGTCACATTGTATGGTGGATAGAGGTCAGAGGGGCGGAAGTGGAAGCCGTATTGAGAAGGTTTTGAAAGGATTTCTTTGGCCGCCAAGATTCGGAACAGGTACCGTGAGGTTTCTTCCGTGAGCAGCAGGTCGTAGTAGTCGTCGGCCTGCTGACGCTTCACCTGTTTGGCGAGGCCGTGCATGCCCAGATTGTATGAAGCGGCCGCCATGGACCAGGAACCGAAACGCTCCTTGGCTTGCTTGAGGTATTTGCAGGCTGCCCGGGTCGACTTCTCGACGTGGTAGCGCTCATCGACTTCATTGTTGACTTCAAGCCCCAATTCGCGTGCGGTTTCTCGAAGTATTTGCCAATAGCCGGTGGCACCCGCCGGCGATACCACGTTGCTGAGGCCGCTTTCAATGAGCGCCAGATACTTGAAGTCGTCGGGCACGCCTTCTTCCGCGAGGATTTCCTCAATAACGGGAAACCAGCGGTTCGCCTTTTTATGGAAAATCAGGGTCTGGGATTGCCAGTAGGTATTGATGAGGAGCTCTCTGTCAAAGCGTTCGCGAATATCCGTCTTTTCCAAGGGCACTTGTTCTCCCGCAAATTCCAATTTTTGCGGAAGCGGAAGTGAGAAAATTTTGTAGTTGCTGTTGAAGTAATTGCGGTAGCTCTGCTCTCGATCCGTATCCGGATTTTTCGTAAGGGCTGAGGTGACTGCCCAGCCGCAGATCAGCAGACAAAAAACGGAGAGAGAGAAAAGGAATTTTTTTCGGGTAAGGGGAATAGAGCTCATACGTAGCGATAGGGCTTTAGCGAAATCAGAGGCAATGTTATTGAACGTATCCGCGGCGCTTTTGGTTCTTTTCCACCAAAATAAAGAAGAAGGCAAGGGCAGCGAAAAATGCCGCGATGTACAGGGCAATGACCGAGTAAGCAACAGCGGAAACAAAGTTAATCAGAATGAAATACCCCGATACCGCAACCAGGGAAAGGATGCAATAAATCAAGGCTACCTGTCCGTCGGTAAGGCCGAAATAGTACATATGGTGAGTGGTGTGGTCGCGCCCGCCAACGAAAGGAGATTGTCCCCTTCTCAGACGGTTTACGGTCACAACTGTGGTGTCGATCAGCGGCATCAGGAATACGCTGACCAAAGCGGCCAATCCGTACCATGCCCCTGCACCGTCGGTGATGCCCTCGGCATTCCAGCAGTAATGAATGCCGATGTAAGCCAGTACGGTACCGAGAAACTGGCTGCCGGTATCACCCATATACATGCTGCTCGGGTGCCAATTGAAAAAAAGGAAGCCCGCGAGTGCGGCGAGCACCCCGAGGATCACCGTAAAGTCTACCGAGGTGTACCCCCCCACTGATAACAGGCACCCTATGGCAGCGATCATAACGAATGATGATACGGAAGCAGCTATTCCGTCCATATTGTCGAGCATATTAATGGAATTCATAATACCCACCGTCCATACCACGGTGAGCAGCGCATCGGCATATTCGTTACCGAAAAATTCGATTTGCGATCCGCTTGAGACCAATACGATACCGCACACCACCTGTGCGAGAAATTTGAGCAGGGGCTTGGTATTGTACGCATCGTCGGTAAGGCCGATCAAAAATCCGATGGTGCCCGCTGCCAAGAGGCCGATGATACGCATATTTTCAAAGACATCGCGCGCATCAAAAACGGTCGAGTATGCGCTGAAACTGATGAAGAAGATGATGAAAAGAGAAAGCCCGCCTATGGCAGGTTTTGTCTGGCTGCTCCAGCGCACGGTGGCCCCCGGTTGGTTTTTTGTCCCCAGCGTTTTCACGAACCTCAGCAAAATGCTGTTTATAAGCAGGGAAAACGCTGCTACCGTGAAGAAGAAAAAAACGAAGAAGAGGGTGTAAATGGCTGTGCTCGACATATGAATTTTAAAACGGAGAGTCAAACTTGCTCAAGGCTGTGGCATGTAGCCTGTCTTTGTCGGAGATGATCGGCGAGGTGAGCGGCCATGCGATCCCGATGTCAGGATCATCCCAGCGCAGGCATATTTCGCTTTCGCGGTGATAGTAATCGGTGCATTTGTAAGAGAACACGGTATCGTCTTCTAAAACTGCAAACCCGTGCGCGAAGCCGGGCGGAATGTACATTTGGTGTTTGTTCTCGGCGGTGAGTTTTGCTCCGCACCAATTTCCGTAATGAGGAGAATGCTTCCTCAGGTCAACTGCCACGTCAAACACCGCTCCCGAAACGACGCGCACCAGTTTGCCTTGGGCGTAAGGCGGGCTTTGAAGGTGCAAGCCGCGGAGCACCCCCTTTTTTGACGCGGACTCATTGTCCTGGACGAATTGCAAGGAAAGACCGGTGACTTCCGCAAATGTTTTTGCATTGAAGCTTTCGAAAAAATACCCGCGTCCGTCCTCGAATACACGAGGCTCAATCAGCAATACATCAGGTATATTCAGCGAGGTAATTTTCATCAGCTTCCGAACATTCGGGCAAAGAAATTTTGCGGCTTTTGTGACCGGTCTTCATCGTAGTACCCGTATCCGTAATTCGAACCGTATCCGTAACCGTTTCCGTATCCGTATCCGTAACTGCCGCCGTATTTTGACCGCTCCACATCCCCACAATTCAACGCCACGGACAGCCTGTCCAAGTTGTTTTCATTGATCAACCTGTCCACCAGCTGTACACTTTGTTTGGTTGACA